>NZ_JBHMFT010000004.1:0-309050 GCF_051433195.1 Falsiroseomonas sp. E2-1-a20
AAGAACCGCATCCTGCTGGAGAACTACTACCTGCCGGGCGCCCTCGAGACGCAGGTCGAGGCCTTCGTCAACCACTACAACCATCAGCGCTACCACGAGAGCCTGCGCAACCTCACCCCGGCCGATGTCTACTTCGGCCGCGGCCAGACCATCCTGCTCGACCGTGAGCGCATCAAGCGGCAAGCCATCCAACAACGCCGCTTGATCCACCAGCAAAACGCCGCCTAACTCCGAAACCCGATGCGCCAGAACCTCCGCTAGCCAGCCGCCTACGCTGTCTCAAAGCATCCGACGACGGACACCCGCCGGAAGGCCGTGGCCAGCGGGGCTCGGCCTACGAGTACAACCTGACCCGGACCCGGCAGGAGGAGAAGCGAGAAGCTGAACAATCCGAGGTCGCCTACAGGCGGTTGACCGAAGGCTGGACCAAGCGAGGCCGGAGGGTGCCCATGGGCGGAGGCGGTGACGTCGCTCATCTGCGGCGCGGCCGAGCGCTCGACCACCTGGGCGGAGTTCGAGATCGCTCTCGCCCTCGACGGTATCGCCATCGTCGACCACCCGACGCCCCGGCGCAGCCGCCTCGCATTTGCCGCTGGTCACGCAGCCGGCGCCCCGTGGGTTCCGGGGCTGCGCGCCGGCTGGCCGGCCTCCCGCGCAGTCGCGCGCTTCGGCTACCACCAACCACGCCCCGAGACGGCCCCGATCGTCGCTGACCTGCTGCTTGCCTGTGGGCTTGTCGCGGCCGACGGGCGGCGGCCCGAGCGCCCGGCTGGTCCGCGACCACTCGGCAGGCCACCGCGTCCCCGACAGCCAGCGGAATTCGCCGAAGTCACCGGGCGGCAGCATCAACCCGCCCCGCTTCGTCCAGCTCCCGCCCGATCCCCGGACAGCCCGTCGCTGGCACGGCTCGGGCTGGCCGCCCGGCGTGAGGCTGTGGATGACGCGGAGATCGCCGCCAGGATGTTCGCGCTCGTCGCGATCGGAGACGCGCTTGAGCGCAACGGCGTCCCGCCCGATGTGCGGCAGGTCTTCGCGCGATGGCGTCGCGCCGCGCAGGCCCGCAGTCGGCGCCGGGTCGCGCGGGCGCAGCATGCTGTCGCGCGAGACCTGGATGGCGGCGGCGATGTGCCGGGGAATGGCGCCGAGCCGATGCGGGGCGGTACCCCTGCTGCCGTGCCGGCGGCGGCTGCCGGTACCGACCCAGTAAGGCGCCGCTCCGCCCGCCGGGGACGACCGGAGCGCCGCCCGACCGGGGCGGGGGTACGGCCCTCGCGCCGCCGCCAAGCGTCATGCGGGGCCGCGTGCGAACACGACTAGGATTCTTGCGGATCTCGTGGGACAGCTCCGGGCATTGACGGAGGTCGGCTCGGACGCGATCGCGTCAGCCCCGGCCCTCGGCAGCCTCGCAGACCTGGCCGCGCTCGCGCTTCGCGCCGGCGATGACGGTGGACGTGCTGCGAATGCCTGGCTCGAGGAGCGGCTACGCCAGCAGCTGGAGGCTGATCCGACGGTTCGCACTGCGGCCGCTGCGTGTTGCGAAATGATGATAGCGTGTCGCGAGGCGGCGGCATCGCTGCGCGTGGTCGCCTTGCCTCACGCGCAGCGCTTTGACGACGGCGAGCGGAACCTGATCGAGGACGCGCTCGCCGCGGCGCGTGTCGCATCGGGCTGGGTGCCCGTCGCGGAGACTGAACACCCGCTGGCGAAGGCTGCACGGTCCATAAGTGAAATACCGCGGCCCAAGACAACGCCGCCGCCGCGCATGGGACGGCGAGGGCGCTGGCGGAGCGGCGGCGCGGCGGGCGGGCGCGAGGCAGGCCTCTCGCGCCCACCGCCGAGGAGGGGCCCTGTCAGGTGACGGGCCCGGCCGCCCCGGGCGGTGGCAAGCCGAAGCCAGTACCGACCAGCAGACAAATGCGGATTGGCATCGCCCGTCTGCCGGACGAAGCCTCGCCTGGTTGCGAGACGCCCTTGGCGGCGTCGACGATGGGGTGTGCCTTGATTAGGGCAGCTGGGCCTGCCCGACCCTCGGGCTGAGGCCCGGTAGTTTTGCGCCGCGCCTTGAGGCGCTCGGCGACGAGCTGGTCGATTGTCTTGCCGTTGAGCACGCGCTGGCGGCCGGTGTTGCAGGCGGCATTGAAGCCGCGGAGCAGCTGCTTAAGCTGGACGTGGGACGAGATGGTGATGCCGAGCACCTCGCTGCTGACCCGATCCTTGAAGCGTTCCACCACTCCAATTGTTTGCGGCGATCGCTGCCGGGCGTGACAGTACTTTGCGCCGAGTTTGGCGCAGGTCCTGGCAAAGCGCGGTGTGAAGCAGCTGCCGAGGTTGAAGAAGTGGCAGAGCCAGACCGCGCGCAGGATCATTGCGGCCGGAAAGCGGTAGCCGTGGCAGGTGGCCGACTGTGGCGTCATACCGCAGCCTCGCTGAACCTGCCCGCTCCGGGCCAGCCGGTGCCCGCTCGGCGATGCCCCGCATCGTTATGAGCAATCCGCTCGGGCAACATGATCTTTTTGGCCGGACCAGGGCCTGATGCTCAGGCCCGCATCATGCTGCCGGTCTGCTGCACCATCCGCTGCAGGCCGGCCTCCGGCGCCACGTCGCCGCGCATCACGCTGGTCAGGATCTCCTGCTGCATGCGGTGGATGCGCGGGCCATTGGCACCGTAATCCTCCCAGGGCAGCGACTTGTCGGCCTGCATCGCGGCGCTGCGGGCATTCGGGTTCTGCTGGTACCAGCCGCCGAGGAATTCCGCACCCTCCGCGCGCCGGTTGGTCGGCAGGTAGCCGGTCATCTCCACCGCCACCTTCTGCGCCTCCGGCCCGGCGCTGTACTTCACGTATTTCCAAGCGGCTTCGCGCTTCGCCGCATCGCGCGTCAGGATCACCGCCGCATTGCCGCCGGTCGGCACCCCGCCATTCGCGGCATCGGTGATCGGGAAGGGCGCGGTGCGCAGCGGGAAGCGGCCACCGACCAGGCCGGTGATGACGCCGAGCCGCGCCGGGCTGTCGAAGATCACGCCGGTGCCGCCGGTGCCGAATTGCTGGCGGTTCTGGTCGGCGCCGATCAAGCCCATGCCGGCCTCCGCCACGAAGCGCCGCGCCAGTGCCATGGCGGCCTGGCCCGCCGGGCCGCCAAAGCCGACGCTGCCATCGGCGTTCAGCATGCGCCCTCCACCCTGCTGCACCAGCGCCTGCCACAGCCAGTCGCTGTCGAAGGAGTTGATGTAGTAGGACACGCCCATCGCTTCCGGCGCCGCCGCCTTGATGCGACCACCGAGCGCCACCACGGCGTTCCAGTCCTTCGGGAAGCTGTCCGGATCGCCCCCGGCGCGGCGCACCAGTTCCGGGTTGTAGTAGGCAATGGGGGAGGAGGCGTTGAACGGCATGCCGTACTGCGTGCCGTCCACCTGGCCCAGCGCCAGCATGCGCGGGCTGAAATTCTCCTGGCTCCAGGCCGCGCCCTCGGACGCGATCATCGGGGCCAGGTCGGCAATCTGGTTGCGCGGTGCCAGGGTACGCGCCAGCTCCGGCAAACGATTGAAGCCAGGGAAGGTCACGTCCGGCAACTGGCTGGTCAGCGCGCCGCGCAGCAGCGCCTGGTGCTGTTCGTCGTAATTCGGCGCCGGCTGGCGGAAGGCGATGCGGATGCCGGGATTGGCGCGGGTGAAGGCCTCCGCGATCGGTGTGAAGAAGCGCGCGAAGGACGGGTTCGCGAACAGCACGTCCAGCGTTACCTGCCCCTGCGCGCGGGCGATGGCGGGTGCCGCGAGCAGTGCGGCGCCGCTGGCGAGAAGGGTCCTGCGTGTTGTCATCTGGTGGGTCCTCTCCGTGGTGGGGGCCGCCTCAGCGCGGCCCGGTCATGGTGATGCCGCGCAGGAAGGCGCGGCGTGCGGCGAAGAAGCCGAGGATGAGCGGCGCGGTGGTGATGGCCGCCGCGGCCATCAGGGCGCCGTAGTTGCCGCCGGTCTCGCTGTCCCGGAACGCCAGGATGGCGAGCGACGGCACGGACCGCTCCGTCGAGGTCACGACGATAAGTGGCCAGTAGAGGTCGTTCCAATGCGCGACGATGGAGAAGATGGAGAAGGCGGCGATGGCCGGCAGCGCAGCCGGTGTCGCCAGCCGCCAGACGATCTCGAACTCGCCCATGCCATCAAGCCGCGCCGCGTCCAGCACCTCATCCGGGTAGCCGCGGAAGAACTGGCGGAACAGGAACATGCCGAAGACCGTCAGGAAGAACGGCACCATCAGCGCGAAGAAGGTGTCCAGCAGCCCGGCCTGGGCGAGGCCAAGATACAGCGGCAGCGCCGGCACCTGGATCGGCACGCACAGCCCGAACAGCACCAGCCCGAACAGCCATTCGCGCCCGCGGAACTTCAGCTTGGCCAGCGCATAGGCCGCGGGAATCGCGAACAGCAATTGCACCACCAGGATGCCGAGGCAGACAACAGCGCCGTTCAGCAGGGCGCGCGGCAGATTGCTCTCCGTCAGCGCCACGCGGTAGTTCTCGAAGCCCGCGAAGCGCGTCGGGATCAGATTGAAGACGGCGCCGAACACCTCCTCCGGCGGGCGGATAGAGGTGAGCAGCATCCACAGGAAGGGTGCCGCCATCAGCACCGCGCCCGCCAGCAGCACGGCGTGCGAGAGCAGCGCGCCGATCATCCCGCGGCGCCTCATGCGTAGTGCACCCTGCGGTCGATGGCGCGGGCCTGGATGATGGACAGGATGATGAGGAACGCGAGCAGCACCACCGTCATCGCGGCCGCGTAGCCGGTGCGGAAATACTGGAAGCCTTCCAGATACAGCACATACAGCAGCGTCTCGGTGGACCCCAGCGGTCCGCCCTTGGTCAGCACCGCCACCGTGTCGAACACCTTGAAGGCGGCGATGGTGCTGGTGATGGTGACGAACATCGTCGTCGGTCCCAGCAGCGGCCAGGTGACGCGCAGGAAGCGGTCCACGCCGCCGCCCGCGCCGTCCAGCGCCGCGGCCTCATACAGGTCGCGCGGAATGGCGGAAAGGCCGGCCAGGAACAGCACCATGTTGAAGCCGACCTGCTGCCACAGGCCGATCATCGCCAGCGTGCCGAGGGCCAGGGATGGATCGTTCAACAGGTCCACGCCCGCCAGCCCCAGCGCGGCGAAGACGGCGCTGACCGGGCCGAGCGAGGGGTGCAGCATGAACTGCCAGACGGTCGCCATCGCCACCAGGGTGGAGGTGACGGGCAGGAAGTAGATCACCTCGTAGAAGCTGCGAGTCCGCACTCGCGCATGCACCAGCAGCGCGATGCCAAGCCCGCCGAACACCGCCCCCGGCAGCACGAAGCCGACATAGAGGAAGGTGTTGCGGAGCGCGCGTTGAAACACCTCGTCCTGCAACAGCGCGGCGTAGTGGCCGAGGCCAACCAGGCGGATGGCCATGGCACCGAGCCGGTAGTCGGTGACGGACAGCGCCAGCAGCACCAAAAGCGGTCCGATCAGCAGCGCCAGCATCAGCGCGAAGGCGGGGGCGGCGAAGGCGGCGCCCGCCAGGGCCTTGGCGCGGTTCATGCGGTGATCCTCGCGCCGAGCCGCGTCACGATGCGCCGGCCATCGGCACCGAACAGGTGCAGGCGAGCCGGATCGATGGCGAGGCTGAACCGCTCCGGCACCGGCGCGGTCGCCGGCACGCGCGCCACCAGCGCGGCGCCGGCTGATGTCACGACGTGCAGCAGCCATTCGGCGCCGAGATTTTCTGCACGGCGGAGCGTGACGGGCAGAGTTCCGGGTGCTTCCGCTGGCGCCGGCTCGAGCGACTCCGGCCTGAGCCCCAGGGTCACCGGGCCGTGCGGGACCGCGCTGTCGGCATGCAGCCGCAGGCTTTCCGCCAGGATGATGCCGTCGGCGCGCGCTTCGGCCTGCAAAAGGTTGATGGGCGGGCTGCCGATGAAGCGGGCGACGGCCATGCTTGCCGGCGTATCATAGAGCGCGGCGGGGGTGCCGAGTTGCAGGATGCGCCCGGTTTCCATCAGCGCGACGCGGTCCGACATGGTCATCGCCTCGACCTGGTCATGTGTGACGTAGACGAAGGTGGCGCCGAGCCGCTTGTGCAGATCCGCCAGCTCGGTCCGCATCTGCACGCGCAGCCGCGCATCCAGGTTGGACAGGGGCTCGTCCATCAGGAAGGCGGCGGGGTCGCGCACCATGGCGCGGCCGAGTGCCACGCGCTGGCGCTGGCCGCCGGAAAGCTGGGCCGGCTTGCGGGCCATCAACGGCAGGATGTCCAACTGCCGTGCCACCGCCTCGACCTCCGCCATGATGCCGCGCCGGATGCGCGGGCGGCGGGGCGACAGCAGGCGCAGCAGCGGCAGGCGCTCGGCCAGCGACAGGCGCCGCATCTCCAGCGGCGTGGCGATGTTCCCGGCCACGGTCATGTGTGGGTACAGCGCGTAGGATTGGAACACCATGGCGACGTCGCGCGCGGCGGGCGGCAGCGCATCCACCGCGCGCCCGCCGATGCGCACCTGCCCTGCATCCTGCGGCTCGAACCCCGCGATGGTGCGCAGCAGCGTGGATTTGCCGCAGCCGGAGGGGCCGACCAGGGTCAGGAACTCGCCGGGCGCGATGTCCAGGTCGATGCTGTCCAGAACCGTGGCCGTGCCATAGCGCTTGACGATGCCGCGCAGGGTGATGCCGGCGGGAGGGCGACGTTCAGGCGGCACGGTGCATCCTTTGCTGCGCCGCAGTTACGAAATCTTCCACAGCGGTGGCGAATGATCGTTTCATGACATGCCCAGGAGATGTGCGGCGACCCGCGCCACCGCCGCTTCCGGGCTGTCGCAGCGGACGACGCCCGGAACTTCCGGCGCGCGGCCGAGCGCCAGGACGAGCCGGTTGAACTGCATGGCCAACGCCATCTCGGACAGGGTGCCGTAGGCGCCGCCGACCGCCACCAGCGCCACCGCCGCACGGGCCAGGATGGCGTTGCGGGCCGGGCCGATGCCGGTGGCGAGCGGAATCGCCACATGATCGTTGGCGCCCTGCCATTCCTCATCCGGCAGCAGGCCGAGGGTCAGGCCACCGACGCGCCGTGCACCGCGGCAGGCGGCCTCCATGGCGCCGCCCTTGCCGCCGCACAGCAGCACCAGCCCCGCCTGCGCCAAGCCGTGCCCGACCGCCTCCGCCGCGGCCAATTCTTCCGGCGAGGCTTCGCGCGGGCCGATCACGGCCACCGGTACGCCGCGCAGCAGGCGGGCGGCGGCGAGCGCGGCGAGGGCGCCCTGCGGCGTCACCAGCTCGCCGCCCGGGCGCGGCGCAGCGGCGCGCCAGGCCAGTCGCCAGGGGTCGAAAGCGGCGTCCGGCCGGTGCAGGCTGGGACCGTCCGGCCCCCAATGCAGACGCAGGTCCATCCTTGCCTCCCCTCGCAACCCTCGCGCCGGTGCTTGTTCCGGCGCAAGCGAATAATGTAAGAAAGCTTCCATGGAGCTGCCGCCTGAGCAAGATGCCACCCCCAACCCGCGTCAGCAGGCGATCCTCCGCCAGGTGGCCGAGCAGGGCTTTGCCACGATCGAGGCGCTGGCGCGGCGCTTCGGCATTTCGGCGCAGACGGCACGGCGGGACATCATCCAGTTGTCCCAGGCGGGCCTCCTGCAGCGTTTTCATGGCGGTGCCGGGCCGGTGGGCGCGGTGCGGCTGGGCTATGCGGAGAAGCGCGAACGGCAGCCGGCCGCCAAGGCCCGTATCGGTGCCGCGCTGGTCGCGCTGCTGCCGCCGCGGCAGGCGCTGTTCCTCGATGTCGGCACAACGGTGGAGGCAGCGGCCGTAGCGCTGGCGGGGCGCAGCGGCGACCGCATCTTCACTAACAGCATGGTGGCCGCGCTGGCTTTCGCCCGGGCCGAACACCCGGCCGTGCATGTGCTGCCCGGGCGGCTCGGCGGTGGCGATGGATCGCTGCTGGGTGGCGAAACCGCGGCGGCAGTGGCAAACCTTGCGCTCGATGTCGCGGTGATCGCCTGTTCCGGGTTCGATGCTGCCGGCGCCCCGATGGACTTCGATCCGGAGAAGGTGGCGATCAAGCGTGCCGCCATGGCCGCGGCGCGAAGAACGGTGCTGCTGTGCCATGCTGAGAAGTTCGGCCGCAGCGCGCTGATTCGCGTGGCGCCGGCTCGGGCCGTCTGGACACTGCTTTGCGACGAGGCGCCGCCGGAAAAGCTACGCCAGGCCTTTCTTGATGCTGGGGTCGTGCTGCGCGTGTCGGATTAGCGGGTTTGCCAGCCACGAGGCGTGATTGCGTGGCTTGGATCAAGGCCGCTTCGCAGCGCTGGCTGAAGGTGCGGCCGCGAAATCACCAAGTGTAGCTCAGCGTGCCGAGCACGGGCCGGCCGGTTCCGTAGAAGCATGCCGAGGCGCTGTCGCAGGTGGCGACATAGGTTTCGTCGGTCAGGTTGCTGGCGCTCAGGTTGAAGCGCATCCCGCGCAGCAAAGGGTCCAGTCGTTCCAGATCGAAGCGTATCGCGGCGTCGAGCAGCGTCACGGAAGGCACCAGGCCGGCATTCGCGTTGCCCACCGGCGTGTTGCCGACATGGCGCTCGCCCGCGCCGATGCCGATGCCGCGCAGCGCGCCCTCGCGGAAGCTGTAGTCGCCATAGACGCTCGCCGTGTGCGCCGGCACGCCGTTCGGCCGGTTGCCGGCGGTGCCATCATTGGCCTGGGTGATTTCCGCATAGAGGTAGGTGTAGGAGCCGAGCACCCATCAAGGCCGCTGGTGCTTCGGCAAGACCCCGATGCAGACCTTCCTGGACAGCCGCGCTCTCGCGCGCGCAAACAGCACATTGGCGAGGTCGCGTGACCCGCGGCGCCTGACAGCTTCGACCTGGCGGACACCCGCCACGCCAGATCGGCGACTGTCAGATCAAGTGCAGACTTCTACACCTCGATCAGGATCGGTCATTTTGCGAAAGCCTCTCATCACGGACGGTTGCCAGGTCTTGCGGCTGTTTCGAGTTCCTTCCCGGCAAGGGTCAATCGGTAGCGCCGATGAAGTCTGACCTTTGCACCGTGGTCTTTGGCCGCGGAGGCGGCCTCATTCCGGAGGCCTGCGGCCTCCCGGATGTACAGACGACCCTGCGGGCAATTGGGCCGGTGTCCCCGACATTCGAGAGCAGAAGGTCGGGAGATCCCCCTCCGACTCCGCTGACCTGGACCCCCTCCCACCGCTCTCCGACGCAGGCCTCGCCCCCGAAGCGCTGACGCTTTTGGAGGGGGGTGCAGCCCACGAATAAGCGGTCGTTGGAATGCGGGCATGCGGGCAGCCCGCGTGGTTGTGCCAAAAGCACCCATGCGCCTCAATGGCAACGCGCAGCTCGGGCAGTGCAAAGTCAGGCGTGCCAGGAAGGGCGGCCTGCGTCGTCACCGGACCGCCATACACCCGCCGCTCCGCGGCAAGCACAAGCCTCTCCGGACATGTGTCGTGCACAGGCATGCGCGCCATGCTCGTCATGGTCGTTCTCCAGGTCTGAATTTTTCAGGGGAATGTCGCGGCGGATCTGCGGATTCGCATCGCCGGATATCTGCACGTAAGGTGCAGACCATGCCCGACCCCGTCAAGCCCGACCTTGCATTCACACCCGCCACCCTGCGCGCCGGCCGTGCCATGCTCGGCTGGACACAGCCCCGCCTCGCGGAGGAGGCGGGCGTGTCGGTGCGCACGGTCAAGGCCGTGGAGACAACGACCTCGCCAGGGGACGACACCGAGACCCTGCGCTGCAGGCCAGCAACAGCCGACCGGCTGCGCCGGGCGCTGGGGCGTGCCGGCATCGGCATTGCCCGGCATGGCAAGGTGCTCGCGGTGACGCTCGACACCGACGCGCGGCGGCTGCGCCGCCGCTGAGGAGAAGACAGGGGAAGAGTTCAGGAAGTCCTCCGTGCGTCGGCACGCCGGGGGGCGGCGGCTGGCGGCCGCCCCCGCGCCGTGCCCGACGCACGGAGAAAAGGGGAAGAGAAGCAGGGATAGGGCAGCGGCCGCCCATCCCGCAGCACAGAGGACGCGATGCGCGCCGCACCCCACATCACCAGCACCAGCACCAGCACCAGCGCCAGCACCAGCACCAGCACCAGCGCCAGCACCAGCACCAGCACCAGCACCAGCACCAGCACCAGCACCAGCACCAGCACCGATGCCCGGCTGAACACCACACGACCTGCCGTGCAAACCCGTCAGGTCACCGGAAGCATTCCATCACGGCCGGGTGTTCTCACCACGGTGGCCTGCACCAACAATGACGCCAGGATGCCACTTGGCGGGAGGGCGCGCGATGTCGTGGCGCGTTGGTGCAGCGCCCTTCCTGCGCGCGACTTCCTCGTCGCCGTCCGCAGCAACAGTGACGGCCGCTGCGTGCAGGCACGCATCAGCAGAGGAGATCTGCTCGCCGCGCTCGGCTGGCTGCGCCACCGCAATGCGCTAGGCGCGCATGTCGTGGCGCGGCCCTGGGGCACGCGGCACGTCCTGGTCGACGGTCTCACGCCGGGCCGCCTGGAGCGCCTCGCAGCACAACACCAGTCGGCCATCGTCGTCGAGGCGGAGCCAGGCTTGCTGCAGGCGTGGGTCACCGTGGCCGAGGATGATGTCGAGGCGCCCGTCGCGGCGGCGGTGGCGCGGACGCTCGCGCGCGCCTTCGGCGGTCTGATCCCGACGGCGTCCGCGCGGGCGCTGGGCGGGCTACCTGCGTTCACACATCCGGCCATGCAGCGGCATCCGGATGGGCGGCCGCGGTTCCTCCGCATCATCTCCTGCATCCCGCCGCGGGTGGATGGACGTGCGGCGGACCTCCTCGTCCAGGCGAACGCCGAACTCGCGCGGATAGCGGCCCGCCGCGGCGCGGGTGTGGCCAGCACCTCCCCCTATCGTGGCTGCTGGGCACGCCACGATGGATGACCATAGGAAGGGGGGCCGGACGGCCCCGACCGGATCGCGCAGCCTCCGTCTCCCCGCCGCACAACCACCGGCTGGGACGCCGGGCGGTACCGCCGACGTGCTGGCAGCTTGCGGTCAGTCGGACAGCGACGTCCGCCTGCTCGTCGCGAGCAGCCCGTGGCTGGCCCGGTTCGGTCCGAGCCAGCTGCACCACCCGACCCCGGGGCACGTCCTCCCGGGGGCGCTGCCGCCGCTGCCCGGAGCGGTCCACGTTGTCCTCGCCGGGGCCTTTGCCGCCGACGGGGGCGCGCTGCGACGCATCCGCCTCGGCCTGCGCGGCGCGCTCGGCGCGGCCGCCCTCGGCGGCGACCCGGTCGCAGCCGCCCGTGACGCACTCGGTCCCGAGGCCGCCGTCGCCATCGGCTTTCACCGGGCCGCCACGCCCGCCCGCTGAGCGGGCGGGCTCACCACCGACACTTCACCACTAGGTGCCGCACGCAGCAGCAGCGCCTGCGCGCACGTCCTACGACACGGAGACGACCCAACATGAACATCATCACCCCACCGGCCGACGAGCGGGACACCTGGCTCGGGCGCACCCACGGGCTGCGCACCACCGATGCGGCGCGTTTCCACGGCCAGGTCCGCATCCGCATGCGGGAGGACCGTGTGTTTGCCCAGCATCATGACAACGAGTTCAGGGCGCTCGACTGGGAATGCATCTACCGCGACGCGAAGGCGCGCCGGCGCAACCCGGCGGAGGAGGTCGTCGGGTTAGATGTGCCGGGACTGCAGGTCATCGACCCCGGGCTCTGGGAAAAGGTCCAGGCCCGCCTCGATGCAAACCGTGCGCCGCGGGAGGCGGGAGAGACGCTCCCGCGGTTCTGGGAGCGCCGCCGGCCGGAATACCTGCTGAGTGGCAAGGTGGTCTGCGGCATCTGCGGCCGAACCTGCAAGCCAGTCGGCCGGGACTACCTCGCCTGCGCGGCCACGAGATTCGGCGCCTGCACCAACGGCGCCCAGGTCCGCCGCGCGCCTTCGCGGAGGAGGCGAAGGCCGGGACCGCCTCGGCCGAGGCCGCCCGGGGAGAGCAGCGGCGGGAGGTGGCCGGGGTGGAGCGAAAGATCGCCAACCTGCTGAATGCCCTCGAGGAGGGCGCCCGTGGGCAAGGCCTTGGCGAGCGCTACGTCGGGCTGGAGACGCGGCGGGAGGAGATCCGCACCTCCCTCGCCGGGCTGCCACCCGCACCAGCGCGGCTGCCCCCCGACCTCGGGGTGGTCTACCGCGTCCGGCTTTCGGCGCTCCGGGAGGCCCTGGCTTGGGAGGGCGCGCCGGAGGCGCTCGAGGCGGCGCGGACCTTGATCGGGCGGGTGGTCGTCATGGCGCCGGACGGCGAAGGCGGGCCGCCCGGCATCGAGCTGGTGGGGCAGTTCAGCGCAATGCCAGAACTCGCTGGCGCGGTTCTGCCGGGCGGCACCTCACCCGAGGCACGCGCCCCCGGCCGACCGCGCTCCGAGAGTTCGGTCAAAGGGGATCACCGAGGGCGGAGCCCTCCCTGCGAACAACCCGCGCCGACCACGCCCCGCCAAAGGCCCAGGACCATCGCCCTTCCGTTGCGTCCTCCGGTGGACAAGCCCGGGCGGGATGCGCACCGTGGGGGGTGATGGTGACGGTGGGGGGTTTGGCATGGCGGCGTATGATCTGGTGGTGCGGGGTGGCACCGTGGCGACGGCGGCGGAGGTGGTGGAGGCCGATATCGGCATCGTCGGAGGGCAGATCGTGGCCCTCGGGCGCGGCCTGGCGGCGGGGCGGGAGGAGGTGTCGGCCAAGGGGATGGTGGTGACGCCGGGCGGGCTGGATCCGCACTGCCATATCGAGGAGCTGGGCCAGGACGGGTCCGTGCATGAGGAGAGTTTCGCCAGTGGGTCGGCGGCGGCGCTGGCGGGCGGGACGACCTCGTTCATCTGTTTCCTGCCGCAGTGGAAGGGGCACAGCCTCGCGGACAGTGCGCCCGGGTATGAGGCGCGGGCGAGCCAGTCGCGGTGTGATTATTCCTTCCACCAGATCATCACCGACCCGACGCCGGATGTGCTGCAGCGGGAGATTCCGGCGCTGGTGGCGCGCGGCGTGCGCAGCCTGAAGGTGTTCCTCACCTATGATCCGCTGCGGCTGACGGATCGGGAGCTGATCGAGGTGCTGGCGGTGGCGCGGCGGCACCGGGCTTTCGTCACCATCCATTGCGAGAACTACGAGGCGATCGGCTGGCGGATCGAGGCGTTGTTGCGCGCCGGGCTGACCGACCCGTTGCAGCACGCCTGGTCGCGCCCGCCGGTGGTGGAGCGCGAGGCGACGCACCGCGCGATCGCGCTGGCGGAGCTGGTGGACCAGCCGGTGCAGATTTTTCACGTATCCTGCGAGGAGGCGGCGGAGGAGATTGCGCGGGCGCGAGCGCGCGGCGTGAAGGTGTGGGGCGAGACCTGCCCGCAGTATCTCACGCATTCGCACGAGGATTTGCAGGGCCCGGATTTCGCGGGCGCCAAGGCGGTGTGCTCGCCGGCGCTGCGCGAGGCGGGCGAGAACGCGAAAGTGTGGCGGCGCATCCTGGACGGCACGCTGGACGTGGTGTCCTCCGACCATTGCGGCTTTTCCTTCGCGACGGCGAAGCGATCTCCGGGTGGTGGCGGCTATGGCATGGGCAGCGCGGGGTTGCGGCCCGATGGCACGCCGGCCTTCAACGCGATTCCGAACGGCGTGCCGGGCATCGAGACGCGGCTGCCGGTGCTGTTTTCCGAGGGCGTGTCGAAGGGCCGCATCGACCTGCCGCATTTCGTCCGGCTGAGTTCCGCCAATGCGGCGAAGCTGTTCGGGCTGGAGGGTCGCAAGGGCAGCCTGATGCCGGGCGCCGATGCCGATTTGGTGCTGTGGGACCCGGATGCGGAGCGCGTGATCCGCAACACCGACCTGCACCACGCCATCGACTACACGCCGTGGGAAGGTTTTGCCGTAAGGGGCTTTCCGAGCGTCACCATCGCCGGCGGCCAGGTTGCGGTGCGGGATGGGGAGGTGCTGGCGCAGCCGGGCAGCGGGCGGTTCCTGGCGCGTGGCCCCTATGCGGCGGCGCGGCCGACCGGGCGCGTGCCGGACGGCTTCGACGCGGCGGGAGTCGCCTAGCCACATCGGGGTGCGAAACTAGCTTTACGGAATCACAACCAATCTTCGCTAATCCAGGGGGGGCCGGCGCAGGTCGGCCCTTCCGGAGGCGATGCACCTCGTGACCATTCCGTTCTCGCGGCGAGCCCCCACCGCCCTGCTGCTCGCAACCCAGGCGGTGCCTGAACCGGAGTCCGCGCCGAGGCGCAGGCCGGGCCCGCTGACCGGCTTCGTCGCCGGCCTGGCCCTGGCGGCCACCGGGCTGGCGCTGCTGGGGCCGGGGCCGTTCGGCGCCGCCCATGCCAATCTGCCGCCGCCCGGCCTGCCGTCCACCGAACAGCTTGACCCGCTGCTGCGCAACGCCGCCGCGCAAGCCAGCCGGGCGGAAGCCGCGGCGCAGCGTGCGGTCGCGGCGACCGAGCGTGTCGCGACGCTGGTCGCGGAGCGTGGTCCGCCGGGCGAGCGGTTCCTGGTCGCCGCCCTGCTGCTGCGCGCCAGCATCGCCACCCCGCGGCCCTGGCTGCGCGAATACCAGGCGATGGCGGCGCTCGCCCCGCCCGGTGCGCTGCCCCCTTCGCTGGCCGAGGTGCTGGCGAGCCACGCCGCCCGCGGCCTGCCCTCGGAAGCCGAGCTGCGCGAGCGTTTCGCCGCGCTGGCGCCGCAGCTTCTGGCGCGCGCACCGCGGCCGGAGACGATGCTGGACCGGGCCTCGGCCATGGCGGCGGGGCTGCTGGCGAATGTCGGGCTGGCGGGGCCGGCGCCGGCCGGGCTGCTGGAAGGCGCCATGGACGGCATCCTGGAGCATCTGCGCCGTGGCAACCTGGCCGGTGCGGTGGCGGATGCCGGGGCGCTCGATGCCGCGGTGCAGCCCCTGCTGGCCGGCTGGCTGGCGCAGGCGCGCGCCCGGCTCGCGGTGGAACAGGCGGTGCAGGAGACGCTGCTGCGCGCGCTGGGCCCGCCGCGTGACGCCGTGGCGATCGGAGGTCCGGCATGAAGCCCGTGCGCCGCCTGATGGCCGGTCTCGCGCTGGCGGTGACGCTGGTGGCGCCCGCCGTGGCGCAGACCGGACTCGCGATGCGGGACCGGCTGGTGGTGATCAGCTCCGGCTCCGCCACCGCGGTGACGCAGATTCTGGCGAGCGGATTCACCGAGCGCTACGAGGGGGTGACGGCGCCGCTGGTCCGCCTGCTGCCGTCCTCCGCCGCGCTGGAATTGTTCTGCGCGGGCCTGGGCGCGCAGACGCCGGATATCGCCATCGTCGTGCGGCGCATGGCGCGCAGCACGCTGGACACCTGCCAGGCGAATGGCGTGCGGGACGTGGTGGAGCTGCAGCTCGGCCTCGGCGCCGTGGTGCTGGCGGTGCGGCGTGGCGAGCCGACGCCGAACCTGACCACGCGCCAGGTCTGGGAAGCCCTGGCGGCGGAGCGCGTGACGGCGGAGGAGTTCGTGCCGAACCGCACGGCGAACTGGTCCGACCTGGCGCCCGCACTGCCGCAGACCCCGATCCGCCTGCTGATGCCGCCGCGCGGCAACGGGACCACCGGGCTGTTCGAGGACATGGTGCTGGAAGGCGGCTGCCGCGACGTGAAGGCGGTGCGGCTGCTGTTCGAGGCGTCCTACCGCCGCGGCAAATGCATCACGCTGCGCGACGATGGCCGGGTGCGGCTGATGGAGGGCGTGGAGATTCCCGCGGCGCTGCTCGCCAGCCCGCCCGGTACCGTCGGCCTGGTCTCCTACGACCAGTTGCTGGCCAGCGGCGGCAACCTGGTGGCGCTGGCGCTGGATGGCGTGCTGCCGACGCAGGCCTCGATCTTCGCGCAGGACTATGTCGCGACGCGCACCGTCTATCTTTACGCCAAGCGCCAGCACACGCGGCTGCGGGACGGTATCGGCGTGGTGCGCGGCATCCGCGAATTCCTGAACGAGGCGATGGCGGAATCCACCACCGGCCCCGGCGGCGCGCTGTCCGTCACCGGGCTGGTGCCGCTCGGCCCGGCGGAGCGCACGGCGCAGCGACGGATCGCCGACAATTTGACCGCCATGTCCCGATGATGCGCCCGCGGGAGGAGAATGCCGCGATGTCCCGATCCCCTGGCCTGCGACGCCTGCTGCTGGCGGCGCTGCTGGCGCTGCCCTGCGGCGCGCCGCTGGCGCAGACCGCGCCGATGGTGCCGCGCACGGTGGTGACGGCGCCGTTGCAGGACCTGCCGCATTCCGGCGGCTTCGGCGAACGGGCGGGCGAGATGTGGGGGGAGGTGCTGGACCTGTTCGGCTTCGGCACCGGCTCCGGCCACTTCATGCGTCGCCACGGCGCCCTGCAGCGCGGCCGCGCCAGCCAGGACGACTTCACCTGGCTGATGGACATCTCCGGCTACAAGCTGAAGGAGATCGAAAGCTCCGTCGGGCTGATCCCGACCTTCGGCCTCACCTTCGGCCAGGCGCGGGAGCTGACGGAGGCGGATCGGGACTTCGTCGTGCGGATGCTGGACCGGCACGCGGCGCGCAACCCGGGGCCGGTTGCCGTGATGCAGCGGACCATCGTGCGCGGCATCCTCGATGCCAGCGAGATCGGCGGCTTCACCGTGGACAAGGTGGATGTGGATCTGTTCCCGCTGCCGCGTGTGAAGTTCGTGCTGACGCCGACGGATGCGCCGCTCGGCATCGAGGCCAGCCGCATCCTGCGCGCGATCGACCGGCTGAATGCGCGGGTGCAGGGCATGGCCACGCAGCAGCCGCAGGGCATGGACCTGCCGACCACGCCGCAGCCGCCGGCGCTGCGCCCCGCCTCGTTCTGAAGGACTGCACGATGCACGCCACCGACCAGGATGGCCGGTCCCGCTTCGGGGAGCTGGTGAAGTTGCAGATGCAGGGGCGCCGCTTCCTCGACAAGGCGGAGGAGCGCCGGCTGCTGGAGGAAGGGCTGACGCGCTACGGCCTGCGGCTGGAGGAGGCGACGGGGCTGCTGCGCGGCGCCGCCGAGCAGGGCGAGATCGCGCTGGAAGGCGAGATCGGCCGCTCCGCCGGGCTGCTGCTGAAGACGCTTGCGGATCGCCGCAACCGCGTGGCGCGCGCGGATTTCGCCAAGGCCGTCGCCTTCTACCGCGCCCGCGCCGGCGCCGGGCTGACGGAGGCGGAGGCGGCGCGGCGGGTGAAGCGGCAGATGGAGGAACTGGCGCTGGAGCCGAAGCCCTCCGGCGGCCTGATCCGCACGCGGCGCTGGTACCGGTCCATCGGCGCCTGACCGCGCGGCACCAGCCCAGGAGGGGCCGGCTTGGAACTTTCGCTGCCACACCAGATTGCCGCCCTGCCCTTCTGGCTGGGCATCCTGCTGACCACCGGGGTGCCGGTGCTGCTGGCGCTCGGCATCGGCCATGTCGTGCATGCGCTGTTCACGCCGCTGGAACTGGCGGCCAACGTGCCGCTGGGCGTGGTGAAGTACGGCTTCGTGGTGGAGATCTATGCCGTCGTCGCGGCGCTCGCCCTGGTCGGCGCCTGGGACACCTACCAGACGGCGCGCGACACCGTGCAGAAGGAGACCGCCGGGCTCTACATGCTGGCGCTGTCGGTCGACAGCTTCGCCGGGCCGGAGGCGGCGCCGCTGCGGGCGGAGATGCGCACGGCGATCCGCCTGTATGCCGCTGCGGTGGTGGGACAGGACTGGCCGGCGATGCAGGCGGGCCACGGCGCCAGTGGCTCCGAGGCCGCCTTCCAGCGCCTGGCGCGTGCCTTCTTCGATGCGGAAGGTTCGACGCCCGGCCAGCAATCCCTGAAGCAGACCACCGGCGACTGGATGTCCCAGGTGGGGGAGGCGCGGGTGGCGCGGCTCTCCGTCATGTCCCGCACCCTGGCGGGGCTGATCTGGGCGCTGGTGCTGACGGTGTCCGTCGCCACCATCGCCTTCCAGTGGTTCTTCGGCGGCGGCCATGTGGCACTGCACTACGCGATGGGCGCGGTGGTGGCGCTGATCGTGGGCTCGGTGCTGCTGGTGGCGGTGAAGCTGGCGTTTCCCTTCGTCGGCGATCCCGCGCTGCTGACGCCGCGGCCCTTCCTCGCGCTGATGGAGGTGACGTGATGCCTCAGTGGTCCGGCCCGGGCCGCGCGTACCGCCAGCGCTGGAAGCCGAACAGCGCGAGGGCGAAGACCCAGAAATTCAGCAGCGCCAGCATCCAGGCCAGCAGATGCGCGGCGTAGTGCAGCAGCAGCGCCGTGGCTGCGGCGACCAGCAGCAGGGCGATCAGCGCGCGCAGCCCGGCGATGCCGGGCCACCGGTGCAACGCCAGGACGGTCGCGGCGGCCAGCAGCAGCAGGGCCAGCGCCGCGGGCCAGGCGCGCATCCCACCCTCGCGCAGCGCGGCCACGGCGTGGTCCAGCGTGGCGCGCGCGGGCAGGCCGAAATCCCGCAGCAGCGCCGGCAGGCCGATCCGCCACGGACCCTCGGGTGCGAAGATGCGGGAAGGGCGGAAGCTGTCGCCATGCGGCACGGCCAGCAGCAGCGCGAGACCGAGCATGAGGCCGGCGGCCAGGGCCAGCAGCGGCACGGCCTCGGCATCCGGCGGTGCCAGGGTGGCGCAGGCAAGGCGCGCCAGACGTGCGGCGGCCCAGCCCAGCAGGATGGCGACGACTGCCTCCACCCCGCTCCACAGGCCCGTCAGGAGGATGCCGGCATCCATGGACCGAGGCTTAGGCGGATCGCCGGCCTGCGTCCATGGGTTGTGTTGTTGCTCCTGATCTTCGCGCCGATGGCGAAGGCGCAGCCCGTCGCGGTGCGGGCGCCGGATGGCACCTGCACCCTGCGGACGCTGCCGCAGGACCAGGCTGCCGCCTGGGATGCGCGGCTGGAGGAAACCGCGGCCGGGCTGCACGCCCTGTCCGCGCGCCTCCTGGCCGATGCCGCCGCGATGCGCCTGGCCGCGGCGCGGGAGGCGGTGCCGGCCTTCGGCGACTGGGCCTATGACTGGGTGCAGAGCTACATGACCGCGTACCGCGTCCTCGGCCTCGCCGCCCGCGGCCTGGCGGAGGGCGTGGCGGAGGCCGATGCCGCCACCCTGCCGGACCGCATCGCGCTGGCCATGGCGATCCCGGTGCGGGAAGCGTTTCGCCAGCGCGTGCTGGACCCGGCGATCCCGGCGGAGGCGCTGGCGGCGGACCGGTTGCATGTCGCATCGCTGGTCGAGGCCGAATGGCGGCAGGCGGTCGCGGCCCTGGCGCGGGAGGCGGCGCTGTTCCCGCGCGCCGTCACCATCGCCCCCGGCGCCGTCGCCGCCGCGCGCGTCGATTTCGCCGCCGCCGGCCGCCCCCTCGCGCCGTGGCTGGCAGCGGCCGGCCCCGCCGATCCGATGGCGCTGCTGGCGGAGGAAGGCGCGGAAGGCGGCACCGTGTTCCTGCGCGCCATGCGGCCGATGGCGGCACGGCTCGGTGCGCTGGCGCTGCGGGTCAGCGAGGCCGGATCGCTCGTCGCCACCGGCGGCGCCTTCGGCTACGCGCTGGCCGGCTCGCCCGGCGTGGCGCTGGGCCTGGCGGGCGGCGTCGGCCTGTCCTGGGGCGTGGACTGGGCGTTCAACCGGGTGGATTCCGCGCTGAACCGGCAGGCCTTCGAGGCACAGGCGCTGGCCGCGATCGACCGCGCCGAGCATCGCCTGGCGGCGCAGGGCGCGGCGGCGGTGGCGGCGGCGCTCGCGGCAAGGCGGGCGGCGCTGCTGCCGGCCGCGACCGGGTGCGGCTGAGATGAGCGTGCCGCGCTTCGACTGGCGCGGCGTGGTGGCGCGCGGGCTGTTCTGCCTGTTCGTGGTCTTCGCGCTCTACAACCCCTCCGGCTATTCCTACCTGCATTGGCTGGCGCAGGGGTTCGGCTGGTTCTGGCTGAAGCTGGCGGTGGGCACCGTGCTGGCCGTGGTGCTGCTGATGCTGTGGCGCACCACCAGCGGCGTGCTGAAGCGGCCGGGCATTGTGCTGGTGCTGCTGTTCTGCCTCGGCATCGGGATGAGCTGGGCGCACGTCACCGGGCTGCCGGTGCTGGGCGCGGACTCGCTGCTGGTCTGGGCGCTGCTGAGCCTCGCGGTGCTGTTCACCACCGGCCTGTCCTACTCCCACCTCGACCACCGCCTGGGCGGCATCACCCATACCGAGGAGATCAAGTGACCCCCGCCCCGCCAGGCCAGGCCGATGCCTTCGTTGTCAGCTGCATCGACCCGCGGCTGACCGACGACACCACCTTCCTGATGGCGGCCCTCGGCCGCACCGACCGCTATTCGGAAATGCGCATCGCGGGCGCCGCGCTGGCGGCGGTGGACCCGGCGCGGCCGGCCTGGGGCACCGCGCTGTGGGAGAATCTGGCGGCGTCCCGCCAGCTGCACGGCGTGCGCACCGTGGTCTTCGTGAACCACCGGGATTGCGGCGCCCTGCATCTGTGGGCCGGGCGCCGCCTGGCGGACGACCCGGCGGAGGAGTTGCGCCAGCACCATGGCGTGCTGGAAGGCGCCGCCGCCGCCGTGCGCGCGCGGCATCCGGACATGGCGGTGGAGATCCGGCTGATGGAGCTGGACGGCACCGCCACCCTGCTGCCCTGCGCCGCCTGCGCCGCGGCTGGACCCGCCACGGGACTGCTGCGCGCGGAGGCGGTGCCGGACCCGGCGGCGGCGCGCTTCGCGGACCTCGCCCGCCTGCGCATCGGCGATGGCGCGCTGGATGCGGCGGCCGAACGCGCGCTGCTGGTGGAGGGTGTCACCCGGCACGGCCTGACGGCGGAGGCCGCCCGCGCCGCCCTGTCCAGCGCCGCGGCCCAACGCGGCCGGGCCACGGTGGTGGCGGCGGAGCGGGAGGCCCTGGCCTTCCTGCGCAGCCGGGCCGGGCGCGGGGTGCAGGTGGACCAGGCGGATGTGGTGCAGGCCGCGGGCCTGTACCGCGCCCTGGTCGGCGCCAGCCTGCCGCTGGCCGAGGCCAAGCGCCACATCGCCGGGCTGATCGAGCGCGAGGGGCTGGCGCCACGGCCGGAGGGTCTGCTGCGCTCCACCGCCTGGTTCCGGCGCCTCACCACGCCCCTCACCCCCGGGCCGCCCCCGGCGTGATGCCGAAGGCGGCGCGGAAGGCGGCGCCGAAGGCGGGCGCGCTGGCATAGCCCACCGCCGCGGCGGCACGGGCGGGTGTCTCCCCGCCGGCGAGTCGCGCGGCGGCTTCGGCCAGGCGCAATGTCTGGCGCCAGCGGGCGAAGGACAGGCCGGTTTCCGCCCGGAAGCGGCGCTCCAGGGTGCGCGGGCTGGCGCCGGCGAGTGCGGCGAATTCCTCCAGCGTGCGGGTGCTGGAGGGCGCGGCGCGAAGCGCGGCGGTCAGGCGGCGCAGGCGCGGGTCGCGCGGTTCCGGCACGCGGAAGGGCAGCGACGGCGCGCGGGCAATCTCGTCCAGGATCAGCGCGGCCAGGTGGCCGCCGCGCCCGGCCGGGTCCCATTCCAGCGGCTCCGCGCAGGCCGCCAGGATCAGCTCGCGCAGCAGGGCGGACACCGCCAGCACCGTCGTCGCGCCCGGGCCGGCGGCGGCGGCATCGGCGCGCAGGAACAGCGCACGCATTGCCACGCCACCTTCCGTCGCGACCTCATGCGGCGCCCCGGCCGGCATCCACAGCGCGTGCAGCGGCGGCACGATGAAGCCGGCCTCGTCCGTGCTGATGCGCATGACGCCGCGCGTGGCGTACAGAAGCTGGGCGCGGTCATGCGCATGGCGCGGCACCTGCGCGCCATCCGGGTAGTCGCGGGCGAAGGCGGCCAGCGGCCGGTCCACCGCATCCTGCGGCAGGTCGGAGCGGATGGGCGGCGGATTCTGGCGGATTGGCGACATGGTCTGGCAGGACGTCGTTAAGCCGCCAGGATAGCATGGCGGCAGGCAGAGGAAGCAGGGTCATGGATGCGGCAGCCCGGCAGATCTGGTTCGTCAATGCGGCGCATGTCTTCACCCATTACGGGCTGCTGATCCTCGCCACCGCCGTGCTGGCGATGGTGCTGCAGGAACCCGGCCTGTTCGGCACCGACTACGGGCCGATCCTGGCCCTCGGCACCGGCATGTTCGTGCTGTACGGACTCGGCAGCCTGCCGATGGGCTGGCTGGCGGAGCGCTTCGGGCGGCCGGCGATGATGGCGGGCTTCTTCATCGGCAGCGGCGCCGCCCTGGTGCTGACCGGTTTCGCGCCCGGGCCGTATTGGCTGGCGGCGGGGCTGGCGCTGATGGGGGCGTTCAGCGCGATCTATCACCCGATCGGCACGGCGATGCTGGTGGATGCGGCGGGACCCAAGGTGGGCGCGGCGGTGGGCGTCAACGGCGTGTTCGGCAATCTCGGCGTGGCGCTGGCGCCGGTGGTGACGGCCTTCGTCGCCGCCTGGATCGGCTGGCGCTGGGCCTTCGTCATCCCCGGCGTGCTGAGCATCGGCTTTGGCCTGCTGTATCTGCGCGAAGGGCCGGAGGACGTCGCCCGCAACAAGGCGGCGGGCAAGCCGTTCCCGGAGATTCCGCGCGCCGTGGTGCGCCGCGCCGTGGTGGTGCTGCTGTCGCTCGCCGCCGTCTCCGGCTTCATCTTCAACGCCTTCACGCTGCTGCTGCCGAAGCTGATGGCGGAACGCCTGGCGAATTCGCCGGATTTGCTGCCGGTGGTGGGGCTGCTCGCCTTCCTGGTGACGATCTGCGGCGGGATGACGCAGTTCACCGTGGGCCGGCTGATCGACCGGCACACCTTGAAGCGCGTGTTCCTGCCGCTCGCCTGCATCCAGATGCCCGGCTTCCTGCTGCTGTCGACGCTGCAGGGCTGGATGGTGCTGCCGGTGGCGGGGCTGATGGCGGCGGCGATCTTCGGGCAGGTGACGGTGAACGAGACGATGACGGCGCGCTACGTGGCGCCGGCGCTGCGCACGCGGCTGTATTCCATCCGCTTCTTCGTGGGCTTCCTGGGCGCCGCGGCCGCCAGCCCGCTGATCGCCTGGCTGCATGCGACGGCGGGCGGGCTGGGCACGGTGCTGGTGGTGCTGGCGAGCTTCGCCGCCGTCACCTTCGTCTGCGCGCTCGCCTTCCCGGACCGGAAGGAGGAGTTGGCGCCGGAGCTTTGGGCGAAGCCGGTGCCGCCCAAGGGGCAGGCCGTGCCGGCGGAGTAGGCGTGCCGGCCGCGCCTCAGCCGTTCATGTTCCAGATGTCGCGGTGCCATTTCCAGTGCCCGCCATCCTTCTTCCAGATGACGATGTACTTGATCGGGACCGCGCCGCTTTCCGTCCCGACCTCCCCGCGCGCGACCTCGTGGGCGCAGTCGCCATGCACCTCGACCTCGAAGGGTTGCAGGCGGCAATGGGTGATGCGGAGGCTTTCGGCGGCGGATTTCCAGAAAGCCCGGATACCTTCGAGACCGGATATGATGTCGCCGCCGGGTGGAAGTATCGAGGCATCCTGCGTGTAGACACGGGCAAGTGCATCGAAGTTCTTCTTGCCGCAGACTTCTTCATCGAAGATGCGGTTCACTTCGCGCATTGCAGCCAGTGCGTCCTCATCGTGATGCATCGACCCATCCTTCACGTCCGGTTACGAGCGGATACACGCTCGCACGGGGCCGGAAAGCCGGTCAACTTCATTCGGATCGCGACAGGGAAAAGGCGGCAGGGGCTGGCGTCTCCGCTCAGCAATCCTCCGCCAGCAACCCCAGGCGGCGCAGTCTGCGGCAGAACTCCAGGCTTTCCAGGCCCAGCTCGGCGGGCGTCGCACCCTCGGCCAGCTGTTCGACCCAGCCCGCCTCCTGCGACGTCAGCGCCACCGGCATGCCGGCCCAGCGCAGGGAGGCGCCCTCGCCACTCGGTTCCGGCACCAGCGCATGCAGCACGCCGGGCGCGAGCCGCAGCTTCGTCTCCGCCTGCGGATCGCGCGCGAACAACCCGCGCCCCAGCATCGCCGGCTGGTCCGCCGCCAACTGGTCCAGCAGGGCCAGCGCGGTGCGTTCCAGCGCCGCCGGCTCGGCCAGCTTCGCCGCCAGCGGGGCCGCCAGCGCGGCGAGGCTGCCGGGGCCGTCCGCCAGGCGCCAGGTCGGGAAGGCGGCGCGCAGAGCGGGCTCCGATTCCTCCAGCAGGTCCACCGCCATCCGCAGCACCGCGGCGAAGGACGGCTCCATGAAACCCACGGTGACATGCAGCGAGGCTTCGCCATCCTGCGTCGCCGCGTCGTGCAGCACGCCGCGCGGCACGTACAGCGCATCGCCGGGGCGCAGCGTGATGTTCACCGGCTCCGCCACCGGCTCGATCCCGCCGGGCCAGGGGGTGCGGCGCGTCGGGTTGGGGAAGGGCTGGCCGGGCCAGATGCGCCAGGCCTTCTCGCCCTGCACCTGCAGCACCAGCACGTCATGCGTGTCGTAGTGCATCCGGAAGCCCTGTGCGCCGGGCGGCGTCAGGTAGATGTTGGCCTGCACCGCATGCAGCATCACCTGTTCCAGCCCGCGGCAGTACCGCGCCAGCGGCGGATGCAGCTGGTTGAACTGGGAGACGACGAGGGTGGCGCCGGCATCGAAGCTGGCGAACAGCTTCGGCAGGTCCACGCCGCCATCCTCGAAGGCGTAGTCGTCCTCCGGCACCGCCGCGCCGCCCTTGCGGCTGCCATCGGCCATGGAGACGCGCGGGCGCGCCGCCGCGTCACTCGCCAGGAAGGCGTCGAGGTCGGCGATCGACAGCAGGTGCCGGTAGCGGTCCGGGTCCTGCCCGGGGAAATGGCGCCAATCCGTGCCTTCCCGCAGCGCCAGGCCCTCGGCCATCGGCAGGTCGCCGAAGGACAGGCGCCAGGCTTCCTCGGCGAGCGTGGGAGCCGGCGGGGGCGGCTGCGACGACATCAGTAGCCGCGGCGGCCGCGGCCGGGGCTGTCCGACGGGTCGCTGTCGCTCAGGCCGCTGCGCCGGTAGACCGCGCGGCCGCGCCCACGGCCGGGACCGTCGCTCGGGTCACTGTCGGTGATGCCGGTGCCGCGATAGACGCGGCTGCCGCCCCGCCCGCGGCCCGGCGCATCGCCCGGATCGCTGTCGGACACGCCGGAGGCGCGGCGCCCGCCGCGGCCATAGCCCGCCGCATCATTCGGGTCGCTGTCCGAGATGCCGCTGCCGCGATGCCCGCCGCGTCCGTTGCCCGGTGCGTCGGAGGGATCCGAATCGCTGATGCCGGTGCCGCGGCGCACCAGGACGGGCTGCGGCGCATACACCACCGGTCCCTGCTGCGGCACGCAGGCGGCGGCGGGCAGCACGCCCACCATGGCCGCAAGGCGCAACACGAAAAGCCGGCGCCGTGTCGGCGGCTTGGCCTGCGGTTCGTCGGTCACCGGCGGGTTTCCTCTGTTTTCGTTCCGCGCATACTGGCGCGGAAGTTCATCCTGTTACAGAGGCAGGCATGCAGGATTTCTAAATATTTCGGATTCAGTCCAGCAGGAAGGTTTCGCCGAAGCCGGGCACGCGGAACGCCTGCGCCGCCACGCCATGCCGCGCCTTCGCCGCCTCCAGCAGCGCCGCGGGTTCGTCGATCGGCTCGTCGGTCAGGCGGAAGAAGGTGCCGAAATGCATCGCCAGGCTGGCGCGCGCCCCGCAGGCCAGGTGCGCCCGCACCGCTTCCTCCGGGTCCATGTGCTGCGTGCGCATGAACCAGCGCGGCGCATAGGCGCCGATCGGCAGCAGGGCGAGGTCGATCCTCGGAAAGCGCCGGCCAATTTCCTCGAAATGCGGGCACCAGCCGGAATCGCCGGCGAAGTAGACGCAGCCGCCATCCGGCGCCTCGATCACGAAGCCGCCCCACAAGGCGCGGTTGCGGTCGAAGGCCGTGCGGGCGGAGAAATGCTGTGAGGGGACGTAGGTGATGCGCAGCCCGGCGACCTCGACGCTGTCCCACCAGTCGCATTCGCGCGGGTCGCGCAGCCCCGCCCTGGCCAGCAGCCGGCCGGTGCCGAGGCTGGTGACGGCGGGCGGCGCCCAGCGCGCCTGCACCTGGCGCAGCGTCGCCAGGTCGCAATGGTCGTAGTGGTTGTGGCTGACCAGCAGCAGCTCCACCCCCGGCAGCGCCGCCAGGGGCTGCCCCGGCGCCCGCACCCGCTTCGGCCCGGCGAAGTCCAGCGGGCTGGCGCGGGGCGACCAGACCGGGTCGATCAGCACGGCGACGCCGCCCAACTGCACCAGCCAGCTCGCATGGCCGATGAAGGTCGCTGCGATGCGGCCGGCGTCCAGGCGCGGCGGCGGCGGCCGGGGCGGGTCCTCGATCCAGCGCGGCCAGGGCACCGGCTTCCGCGCCCTGTACCAGCGCCAGACATCGGGCAGGCCGTGGTCGGTGGGGTCGTGCAGGTTAACGTAGCGGCCGGCTTCGCGCCGGGAGGCGAAGTTCGTCACGGCCTCTCCCGCACCGTCGCCAGGATCGCCGCGCCAATCGCGAGAAAGACCAGCACCGTCGCCATGCCCAGGCGCTGGCTGCCCGTCGCCGTCGTCACCGCCGCCAGCGCCGCCGGGCCGAGGAAGCCGGTGATGCGGCCGGACAGCGCGAACAGCCCGAAATGCGCCGAGACTTCATCCGGCGGCGCCAGCCGCGCCATGAAGCTGCGGCTGGCCGCCTGCGCCGGGCCGAAGAACAGGCCGAGCGACAGCGCCATGATCCAGAACCACAGCTCCGACGTCGCCAGCAGCAGCCCGGCGCCGAGCACCACCATCGCCAGCAGCGCGCCGAGCACCATGCGGCGCGAGCCGACCCGATCCTCGATCAGCGCGAAGCCGGCGGCGCCGAGGCCGGCGGTGACGTTCATGGCGATGCCGAACAGCAGGATGCGGTCGAGCCCCATGCCGAAGACGCCGGCGGCGTAGATGGCGCCGAAGGCGAACAGCGTGTTCAGCCCATCCGTGTAGAACAGCCGCGCCACCAGGAAGCGCGCCAGTGCCGAATTTTTCGGGAGGGTTCGGATCAGGCCCGCAATCTCCTCCAGCCCGCGCGCGGCGGCCTGGGCCCAGCTCGGACGCGGGCCGGCGGGGTCCGGCAGCGCGACCAGCACGGGCCAGGAGAACACCAGCAGCCAGGCCGCCACCAGCAGTGCCACGGCGCGCACATGCTCGGACGCCGCGCGATCCAGCCCGAACCACGCCGGGTCCGGCTGGATCAGCACCACCAGGGACAGTGCCAGGCAGGCCAGCCCCCCGGCATAGCCGAGCCCCCAGCCGAAGCCGGAGACGCGGCCAAGCCGCCCGGGCGGCGCCACGCCGGGCAGCATCGAGTTGTAGAACACCGTGCCGATTTCGAAGGCGATGGTCGCGAGCCCGACGCAGACCAGCGTGTACAGCGCGTAGTCCGGCGCCGGCAGCGCGAACCAGATCATGCCGGTGGCGATCGCCGTCAGCAGCGTCGCGACGCCGAGCATCAGCCGCCGCCGCCCGCCCGCATCCGCCACCGCGCCCAGCACCGGCGACAGCAGCGCCACGGCGAGACCGGCCGCCGACTGCATCCAGCCCCATTGCGCCTGCCCGCTGACCGGGTCCGCCGCGATGCCCTGCACGAAATAGGCGGCGATGACGAAGGTGGACACGACGGTGGGAAAGCTGCTGTTCGCCCAGTCATACAGCGCCCAGGCCCAGGCCTTCGGCGTCACGCCTGCACCGGGTTCACGAAGCCGAGGCGCATGGCGGTATCCGTCCAGATCGCTTGATAGCCGAACCTATCCCAGTTCCCATTGTTGGAGCCAGAGGTGCTCGGCAGGACGAAGGTCGGCGGAAAGCCGGGCGGCACCAGCGCGTCCGGCAATGCGCCGAAGGGCAGGCCGGGCTGGCGCAGGAACAGGCCAGCGGCCGATTTGCTGGTGAAGGCGAGGGCGCCGGGGGCCTCGCGCAGGATCGCCTCGCGCAGCCGCGCGCGGTCCCGGTCGGTGATGACGATCTGCCGGTCCACCCCCTGCTGGCCCTTGCCGAGGTCGGTCAGCCCGATGCCGCAGCCGGCCAGCAGCCGGAATTCGTGCGGCCGGAACAGCCGCTTCGTGAAGCCGGCGGTGGCCAGCGCCGGCCAGAAGCGGTTGCCGGGCCGGGCGTAGTAGGCGCCGAGCCGCGCCGAGGTCGGCCCCGCCGCCATGCCGCAGAACACCAGCCGCAGGCCGGGCTCCAGCACATCCGGCAGCACATCGCGGCCGGGGTCGGCGTGGACATCTTCGCTCAAGCCAGCGCGGACAGCGCGCGCGCCGCGACGCCGATCGCCACCAGGTCGCCGAGCCGCGCCGCCTCCCGTGCCAGCCGCGCCGCCTCGGCGCCGCGGGCATCCTGCGGTGCGCCGCCGGCCAGCCGGGCACGCGCGAGGCTGGCCTGCACGGCGGCGAGGTCGCCCAGCGCCTCCGCCCGTGCGCGCGCCGCGAAGGGGCCGGCGGTGCGGGCGGCATCGGCGGCGGCGCGCAGGGCGTCGAGGCAGAACTCCTCCCCCACCGCGCGCCAGGCGGCCGCCGCGGCGGTGGGCGTGGCACCGCTTTCGGCCGCCAGCCGCACCACGGCCGGGGCCGCCGCCAGCCGGGCCGCGCCGGCGGCCAGCGCCGCCACCTCCGGAGGCAGGCCGGCCGAGCGCAGCCTGGTCGCCTCCGCATCCGGGGCCGCGGATTCGGCGGCGACCAGGGCGGCGACACCGGGCTCCAGCGCCGCCAGGGCCGCCTCCAGCGGGGCATCGCCGCCGGCCAGCATCAGCTCCCGCGTCGCGGATTCCTGCAGGCGGCGCAGCGCGCGCTGCGCGCCGAGGCGCTGTGCGGCCGGGGCCGGCGCCGCATCCGCCGCCGCCGCCGCCGCATCCAGCCCGAACAGCGCCTGCGCCAGCCAGGCTGCCCGCGCCACCTCCGCGCCGCCGCCGACGGTGCCGGCCAGCCGGCCGAGGGCCGCGATGCCGAGCCGGTTGGCGACGACATTCGCCAGCGCCGTCGCCACCAACTCGCGCCGCAGCCGGTGGCGCGCGATCAGCTCCGGGAAGCGGTCCTGCAGCGCCTGCGGAAAATAGTCGCGCAGCAGCGGCGCCAGCGCCGGCTCGTCGGGCAGGCCGCTCGCCTCGATCGCCTCGGTCAGCCACAGCTTCGCGGGGGCGAGCAGGGAGGCAAGCTCGGGCCGCGTCAGGCCCTGGTCCGCCGCCGCGCGCGCGCGCAGCGCCGCGGCATCCGGCAGGCCGGCCACGGCACGGTCCAGAATGCCCTCCGCCTCCAGCCGCGCCATCAGCGCGGCATGGGCGGACAGGTCCTCGGCCGCGCCCATCGCCTCCAGGCTGATGGCGATGGATTGCGCGTGGTTGTCGGCCAGCACCAGGCGGCCGACTTCCTCCGTCATCTCGCCCAGCAGCACGTCGCGCTGGCGCCGCGTGAGTGCGCCCTCGCGCTCCGCCTCCGCCAGCAGGATCTTGATGTTCACCTCATGGTCGGAGGTGCTGACGCCGGCGGAATTGTCGAGCGCGTCGGTGTTCAGGCGCACGCCATGCTGCGCCGCCTCGATGCGCCCGGCCTGGGTGATGCCGAGATTGGCGCCCTCGCCCAGGATGGTGGCGCGCAGGTCGCGGCCATCGACGCGGATGGCGTCGTTGGCGCGGTCGCCGGCCTCCGCCTGCGTTTCCGTGCTGGCTTTCACATAGGTGCCGATGCCGCCGAAATACAGCAGGTCCACCTTCAGCGTCAGGATCGCGCGCAGGATCACCGCGGGCTCCGCGCGTTCCTCCGCGATGCCGAGCAGGGCGCGTGCTTCCTCGCTCAGCGGCAGCGTCTTGGCGTTGCGCGGCAGCACGGCACCGCCCTTCGACAGCAGGCGCGATTCATAGTCGGCCCAGGACGAGCGCGGCAACGCGAACAACCGTGCGCGCTCGTTGAAGGAGGTTTCGGGATCGGGGTCGGGGTCGATGAAGATGTGCCGGTGGTCGAAGGCCGCGACCAGCTTCGTGCGGCGGGAAATCAGCAACCCGTTGCCGAACACGTCGCCGGACATGTCGCCGATCCCGGCGCAGGTGAATGGGGCGTCCTGCACGCCGGCGCCGCGGATCTCGGCGAAGTGGCGGTCGATCATCACCCAGGCGCCGCGCGCGGTGATGCCCATGCCCTTGTGGTCGTAGCCGGCGGAACCGCCGCTGGCGAAGGCATCGCCGAGCCAGAAGCCGTAGTCTTCGGACAGCCCGTTGGCGATGTCGCTGAAGGTCGCCGTGCCCTTGTCCGCGGCGGCCACGATGTAGGGATCGTCGCCGTCCCGCCGCACGATCGCCGGCGGCGTCACCACCTGGCCGGACTCGGAAAAATTGTCCGTCAGGTCGAGCATGCCCCGCACCAGCGTGCGATAGACGAAAATGCCTTCCGCCATGTAGGCCTCGCGGTCGCTGCTGGGCGGCGGATGCTTCAGCACGAAGCCGCCCTTCGCGCCGGTCGGCACGATGACCACGTTCTTCAGCCGCTGAGCCTTCATCAGGCCGAGCACTTCCGTCCGGAAATCCTCGCGCCGGTCGGACCAGCGGATGCCGCCACGCGCAACGGGGCCGGCGCGCAAATGGCAGCCTTCCATGCGCGGCGAGTGCACGAAGATCTCGCGCCACGGCCGCGGCAGCGGCATGTCGCCGGCGCGAGCGGAGTCCACCTTGAAGGCGAGGTAGGATTTCTGCTCCTGGAAGTTGGTGCGCAGCATCGCATCCAGCAGCAGCCGCAGGCGGGACAGGATGCGGTCCTCGTCGGGGTTGGCGACGTTGTCCAGCGCCGCCTTCCACTCGGCTTCCAGCGCCGCTTCGGTGCGATCGGAGACGGCGGGGTCGAAGCGGCGGCGGAACAGCGCCAGCAGCACGCGCACCGCATCGGGCTGCGCCGCCAGCGCGTCCTGCACGCTGTCCTGCGCGAAGCCGAAGCCGACCTGCTTCAGCCAGCGGAACATCGCGCGCAGCAGCCAGCATTCGCGCCAGTCGAGCCCGGCGCGCAGCACCAGCCGGTTGAAGCCATCCGCCTCCGCCGCACCCTCCAGCAGCGCCGCCAGCGCGCCGAGGATTTCGGGAAAGCGGTCCTCCGCCACGTCGACGCCGGCCTCCAGCTGGAAGACGTGCAGCACGACTTCCGGCGCATCGCCCGGCGTCAGGCGGTAGGGCAGTTCCTCGATGGCGCGCAGGCCGAGGCTTTCGAACAGCGGCAGCGCGTCGGCCAGGGGCAGCGGGCGGCCGGGGCTCGCCAGGCGCAGCGTCAGGCGGCGCGCGCCTTCGCCGGCGGTGCGCATCAGCTTCGCCTGGGCGCGGCCCTGGTCCAGCGCCTGTTCCGCCAGGTGCAGGTCGGCGACGCCCTGGGCCGCGGTTTCCAGGTCGCGATAGACGCGCGGGAAGGCGTCGCGCCAGCGCATCAGGCGGGGCGCGGCGGCGGCGCCGAACTCCTCCGCCAGCGCTTCCTCCAGCCGGTCGGAGAAGCCGCGCGCCGCCTGGGCCATGGCGGCTTCCAGCGCCGCCTCGTCCACGGGCGGCACGCGGCCGGGCTGCGTGCCGATGACGTAGTGCACGCGCGCCAGCGGCGCATCGCCGAGCAGCGTGTACCAGGCGGAAAGCCGGCCCTGGAACGCATCCGCCAACAGGTGGCCGATGCGCTGGCGCAGCGCCGTGTCGAAGGTGTCCCGCGGCAGCCAGGCGATGGCGGCGACGAAGCGCTCGAACGGATCACGCCGCAGCACCAGCGCGGCGCGCGGCCGGATCGCGAGGTCCAGCGCGCGCCGTGCCCCGGCGAGGATTTCCGTCTCCGGCGCCTGGAACAGCTCGTCCCGCGGCCAGGTGTCCAGGATGTTGCGCAGCGCCCGGCCATCATGGCTCTCGGGGTCCAGCCCCGCCATGGCGAGGACCCGGAGAACCTTCTCGCGCAGCAGCGGGATGGCGCGCGGGTTGCGGTTGTAGGCATCGGCCGCGAACAGGCCGAGGAACAGCCGCAGGCCGATGACCTGCCCGCCGGAATCGCGGATGCGCGTCATCACCACGTCGGCGTGCTGCGGCCGGTGCACCGTGGCGCGCATGTTGGCTTTGGCGACCACCACCGCCTCCATCCGCCCCAGCGTCGCGCGCACCGCGCCCGGCACCGCGGCCAGGTCGCGCAGCGCGTCGAACACCGGCACCATGCTGTCGCGCAGCATGCCGAGGTTGTCTTCCTCCGCCACCAGCAGCGCGTTGTCGCCGGACAGCAGCAGGCGGCGATGGCCGAGCAGGACGAAATTGTCCTCCGCCATCCAGTTCAGGAAGTCGGATGCCGCGCCGGCCTCCGCGCCCAGTTCGGATTGCGCCGCGCGCAGCTGTGCCAGCATGGCGCCGAAATCGCCGACGGCGAGGCGGACATCCGCCATGGCGCGGCGCAGCGCCGCCTCCACCGCCGGCCAGTCCGCCGGGCCGGTACCGGCGAGGGGAATGGTGGCGCCGGCGGCGAGCGAGATGCGCATCATGCTCTCGCGCGCCGGCGCGCCCTCCTCGATCGCCAGCAGGCGGCCCTCGGCGTCGCGCCGCACCGGCACCACCGGGTGCAGCAGCTGGCGCACCACGCGGCCGGAGACGGTCAGCGCGGCCATGGCGCTGTCCACCAGGAAGGGCATGTCGTCCGTGACGATCTCCGCGACGGCCACGGCACCGCGGCCGGGACCGGGCGGCAGCAGGCGCAGGCGGGTTTCGCGCGGGCGGCGTTCGGCGGCGAAGGCGAACAGGCTGGCGGCGGCCTCGGCCAGGGCCTCGGGCGGGGTGGCGGCGAGTTCGGCGGTGGGCACGGCGGCGTGCAGGCGGTGCAGCAGGGCGGCGGCCGCGGGGGGCAGGGCGGGCGCCAGCCGGGCCAGGGCCGCTTCCGCCGCCCGCAGGATCTGCGGGCGCACGCCATCCGAAACCTGTTCGGTCACCGCATCCATCATTCGCCGGGTCCTCCTGTGCCGGAAGCTGGCCCTTTGCGGTGGCAGCCGCAAGTTCAGTCCGGCCGGGCCGGTCGCGCGTTTGACCGGTGCAACGCGGCCGCCATCCGGGCTATTCTCCTGAAATGATCGACAGCCTCGCCGCCCTGCTCGCCCCCCTCACGCCGGAGCGCTTCTTCGCGGAGCATCTGGACCGCCAGCCGCTGCACCTCCGCGGCGCGCCGGGCAAATTCGCCGATGTGCTGTCCTGGCGGCAGATCAACCGGCTGCTGGACATGACGCATATCTGGTCCGGCACCTCGCTGAAGCTGGTGATGGACAGCCAGGCGATCCCGCCGGAGCAGTTCTGCACCCGCGCCACCAGCCGCGACGGCGCGCCGGTGCTGCAGCCGGATGCGAAGCTGGTGCAGGGCTGGATCGCCAAGGGTGCCAGCGTGGTGATGAACGACGTGGACAGCCTGACGCCGGGCCTGGCCAGCGTTTCCTCCGCGCTGGAGGATGCCGGCCTCGGCAAGTCGCAGGCCAATGTCTACATCAGCTGGCAGAGCCACAAGGCGTTCCGCACGCATTACGACACGCATGATGTCTGGGCGGTGCAGGTGGAGGGCGAGAAGGACTGGAACATCTGGGAGGGTCGGGCCGACTACCCGATCGCCCACCCCGCCTTTCGCGGCCAGCCGCAGGCGCATCACGACCAGGCCCGCGGCAAGCTGCGGGAGGTGGTGCGGATGCGGCCCGGGGACCTGCTGTACCTGCCGCGCGGCTGGTACCACGATGCCCTGGCCGAAGCCCCCGCCAGCGTCCACATCGCCTATGGCGTGCACGCGCCACTGGGCATGGATTTCCTCAACATCCTGTCCGAGCGCGTGCTCTACGACCCGGAATTCCGCAGGCCGCTGCCGCGCCAGGACGGCTCGAACCCGGCGAAGTTCGCGCTGACCCAGCGCGCCGGGCTGCTCGGGCAGCGGCTGGCGGAGCTGTCCCGCGACCCGAAGGTGATGGAGGCGCTGGCGCAGTTCGTGTCCGGCTACCGCTACGGCCGCGGCGGCTACGACATGCTGGCGGCGCGCGGCATCGCGGCACCCGTGGCAGCCGGTGCAGGCGGCGATGCCCCCGCTTTCCGTGTCCTGGCACCCGGCGCGAAGCCGGTGCGGCGCGGCGCGGAGTGGGTGGTGAAGGCGGCGCAAGGCAGCGTCGTGGTCACCCCGGCGGAAGCCGAGGCCGCCACCTGGCTGCTCGCCCGGCCGGATGTGACGGAGGCGGAACTCGCCGCCGTGGCGCCGGCGGTGGACGCGCCCGCGCTGCTCGGGCGGCTGACGGCGGCCGGCCTGCTGGCGCCGGCGGCATGAGGGCGCTGCTGGCGTTCCTGGCGCTGGTGCTGGCCACGGCCCCTGCCGCGGCGCAGCTTCGGCCGTTCTCCTGCGTCGGGTCGGAGCGGCTGGAGGATGACGTCATCGCCGTGCCCTTCGCCCGCAACAGCGCGACCCTCGGCCCGGCCGGCCGCGCCGCCATCGCGACCGCCGCCGCGCAGGCCCTGGCGGAGCGGGAGCGCAACATCTGCGTCCTCGGCCATGCGGAACGCGCCGCGGGCGCCGAGACCAGCACGCAACTCGCCGCCCGCCGCGCCCGCGCCGTGGCGCTGGCGCTGAGCCAGCAGGGCGTGGAGCGCGACCGGGTGCGCGGGGAGGCGCGGGTCGGCGCCTTCAGCGGATCGCAGGCCGAGCCGGGCGCCCGCGCCGTCACCATCATCCTGATGCCGGCTCAGTAGCCGGCTGGCTGATGCCGGCGCGGTAGTCGAACCGGGGGCGGCTCAGCCCGCCGCGTAGAGGTAGGCCGGCATCGGCTGGGTGTTGTCGCGCACGCCGTTCACGCCGGGCACGTTCTCGGCCAGCACGCGCAGGCCGCGCTGGACTTCGGGGCTGCGGCTGAAGCCGCTGAATTCCACCACGCCGTCCTTCACCTCCACCAGGCTGTAGTAGGTGTCGGCCCAGGGCTGGTGGCGCATGGCGGCCAGCACGGCGGTGCGGATGCGGTCATCCGAGAGCTGCGCCGGTTCCTGCCGTGGTGCCACCAGGGCGCGCAGCAGGTCGGCGCGGGAGACGATGCCGAGCAGGCGGCCATCCTGCGTCACCAGCACGCGGCGGATGTTCTTCTTCTCCATCATCTGCGCCACCTCCGCCGCCTGCGTCGCCGGGCCGGTGGTGACCAGCTCCGTGCTCATCAGGTCGGCCGCCGTCGCGCCATGGGTGCGGGCGAAGCGCAGCGCGTCGCTTTCGGCGCTGTGGAACAGGTTCGCGAGCCAGGAGGAAGGCTCCTCGACCTCCCCGGCCAGGCGGCGGATCAGGTCGGCCTCGGTGACGATGCCGAGCAGCCGGCCCGCCGGGTCCAGCACCGGCACGGCAGAAATGCTGCGTTCGCTCAGCAGCCGCGCCATCGCCAGCACCGGCGTCTCGGGCGGTACCGTCACCATCTCGGTCGTCATCAGGTCGCGGGCGGACAGGCGGGACATGGCCAGGCTCCTCCGGTTTGGTGCAACGTCGTGTCGTTGACCAGCGGGAGGTTAGGCGGCCCGCGCCGGCGCCACCTTGATGCAGGTCAAATCTCTACTCTTTCCCATCCGGCGAGGCACCTGTATGCCTGGGGCCAGAATAACCAAGGGAGACAGGAAACATGTCCTTCAATATCAGCCGTCGTGGGCTGGCAGCCGGCGCCGCGGTGCTTGCATTGCCCGGACTGGCCCGCGCCCAGGCGCAGCAGCAGATGGCGATCGCCACCGGCACGACGGGCGGCGTCTACTACCCGCTCGGCGGCGCGCTCGCGAACTACCTGTCGCGCGACATCCCGGGCATGTCGGCCACGGTCGAGGTCACCGGCGGTTCGGTCGCCAACCTGCAGCTGCTCGGCGCCAACCGCGTTGGCATGGTCATCGCGCAGGTCGACGCCGCGGTGGATGCGGTGCGCGGCAACGATCGCTTCCGCGGTCGCCCGGTGCCGGTCCGCGCCATCGCCGTGCTCTACACCAACCGCATGCAGGTCGTGACCGTGGCCTCCACCGGCATCACCAAGATGGCGGACCTCAAGGGCAAGCGCATTTCCACCGGCGCACCGGGCTCGGCGACCGAAGTCATGGCCCTGCGCCTGATCGAGGGTGCCGGCCTGCACCGCGACAATGATTTCCGCGCGCGGGAGCGCCTGTCTCCGGCCGAGAGCACCAACGCCATCAAGGACGGCAAGCTGGACGCCTACTTCTTCGTCTCCGGCTATCCGACCAGCGCCATCACCGACCTCGGCGCCTCCCCGGGCGTGCAGCTGGTGCTGATCGATCACCATGAGTTCATCCCCGGCATCATCGAGAAGTACGGCCCGGTGTACTTCCCCGAGGAGATCCCGGCCGGCGCCTATCCCGGCCAGACCAGGCCGAACAAGCAGATGTCGGTGGCCAACATCGTCGGCGTCCGCGACGACATGGCGCCAGACCTGGTGACCAAGATCCTCGAGGTGATGTGGGGCAAGCGGGCGGATTGGGCGCAGGTGCATTCCGCCGCGCGCGACTTCAAGCTCGAGGGCCAGAAGACCGCCGCGGCCGGCATTCCGTGGCATCCGGCGGCCGAGGCCTTCTGGAAGGCGCGCGGCGCGACCCTCGCCTGAGGCGCGGCTGACAACCGCACCCTAAGACCGGCGGACCCTGAGCCCGGGGATGGCGCGAGCCATCCCCGGCTTTCCGCATTTCCGACCACCTCCCGTTCGACCGGCGGAGCAGCCCTGACGTGACACAATCCGGCGCGACATCGCACAGCCCATCGCCGCCCGAACTCGCCCCCGGCGTGCTCGACGAAGCCACCGCCGCGCGCCTGCAGGCGCTGATGGAGGAGGAGGAGGGCACCCTCAGCAAATATACCGGCTGGCTCGGCTTCCTCGGCACCGGCCTCGCGCTGTCGATGAGCCTGTTCCACCTGTGGGCGGCGTGGGACATCGTGCCGACGACGACGCTGCGCTTCGTCCATGTCGGCTTCACGCTGCTGCTCGGCTTCCTGATGTTCCCGGCGGCGAAGCGCTTCCGCCACCGGCTGATGCCCTGGGACGCGGCGCTGGCCGCGGCCGGCGTCTATGTCATCTGGTACATGGTCTCCGGCGGCGACGAGCTGCAGGACCGCGCCATCTTCCCCGAGCCGATGGACCTGGTCGTCGGCTGGATGATGATCGGGCTGGTGCTGGAGGCGGCGCGGCGCGCCACCGGGCCGGTGATGCCCTGCGTCGCCATCGGCTTCCTGCTGTACGCCTTCTTCGGCGACTGGCTGCCGGCGCCCTGGCAGCACCAGGGCTATGACAGCATCCGCATCATCCCGCATCTGACCATCGGCCTCGATGGCATCTTCGGCACCGCGATCGACGTCTCCGCCACGCTGATCATCCTGTTCACCATCTACGGCGCCATCCTGCAGGCCAGCGGCGCCGGCAAGTTCTTCGTCGATTTCTCCTTCGCCGCCACCGGCGGCAAGGCGGCGAGCGCGGGGCGCACGGTGGTGCTGTCCTCCTTCCTGCTCGGCGGGCCCTCGGGGTCCGGCGTCGCCACCACCGTCACGCTCGGCACCGTCGCCTGGCCGATGATGAAGAAGGTTGGCTACAAGCCGGACGATGCCGGCGGGCTGCTTGCGGCGGGCGGGCTTGGGGCCATCATCTCGCCCCCCGTGCTGGGGGCGGCGGCCTTCCTGATCGCCGAGTACCTGAACATCGGCTACCTCGACGTGCTGCAGATGGCCGTCATCCCGACCATCCTCTACTACGCCTCGCTGCTGTTCATGGTGGAGCTGGACCAGCGGCGCATCGCGGCCAGCGGCACGCCGATGGCAGATGACGTGATCCAGGTGGAGCCGATCCCGCAGATGCTGCGGAAGTACGGGTTCCACTTCTCCTCCCTGCTCGCGATCATCGTCTTCATGGTGATGGGGTACTCGGCGACGCTGGCGGTGCTCTACGCCATGGTCGTCGCCGTGCTGCTGTCCTTCATCCGCCCGGACCAGGCGCTGTGGCCGCGCAAGCTGATCGAGACGCTGGCCTCCGGCGCCATCCAGGCGGTGGGCATCGCGGCGACCTGCGCCAGCGCCGGCATCATCGTGGGCGTCATCACGCTGACCGGCCTCGGGCTGAAGTTCAGCGACATCGCCATCCAGGCGGCGGGCGGATCGGTGGTGGTGACGGCGATCTACACGGCGCTGATCGTCTGGGTCATCGGCCTCGCGGTGCCGGTGACGGCCAGCTACATCATCTGCGCGGTGGTGGCGGCGCCGGCGCTGATGAAGCTCGGCGTGCCCGACTACGCGGCGCACATGTTCGTCTTCTACTACGCGGTCCTCAGCGAGGTCTCGCCGCCCACCGCGCTGTCGCCCTTCGCGGCGGCAGCCATCACCGGCGCGGGACCGTACCGCACCACGATGAAGGCCTGGAAATACACGCTGCCGGCCTTCGTGCTGCCCTTCATCTTCGTCACCGATCCCACCGGCGTCGGCCTGTTGCTGAACTTCGAGGGCGACATGGGCTGGGTCGACGTGGCGTGGCAATTGCTGGCGGCGGTGATCGGCCTGGCGGCGCTGGCCGCCGCCTGCCAGGGCTTCCTGATCCGCGCGCTGAGCGGCGTGGAGCGGGCGCTGCTGGTGGTGGCGGGCCTGCTCATCATGTTCCCGGCGATGCTGGAGGCGCTGGTACCGGGCGTGGTGCCGTTCCCCTACATGATCGGGCTGCTGATGGCCGCGGTGCTGGTAGGCGTGCAGTGGCGCGGCCGCACCGGCTGAGCCTCGCCGGTTGCGGGCTGGCGCTGCTGCTGGCCGGCTGCGGCGACACGCCGCTGGCGGATGCGCTGCGCGGGCCGGCAGCGCCCATGCCGGGGGCCGTCACCTCGGAGCCTTCCGGGCCGGTCCTGCTGGTGACCGGCGCGCGGCGTCCCTTCCGCTTCATGCTGTTGCAGGACGCCGGCGGACAGCGGCTGTGGCGGGCGGAGGGTGGCGCGGCCCTGTCCACGCAGGGCGCGCGGATCACCGCGACGGCCGGCCTCGGCGCCGGTCCGGCGACGATATTGCTCGCGGCAACCCGGCTGGAAGGAACGGACCCGCTGGACGACCCCCGCGCGCTGCCGGGACGGGAGGCGCGGAGCCTGCGGAGCATCGATCTCCAGGGGGCCACGCGCAGCCCGCAGGACCTGCGCTTCGGCGTGCAACTCGACTGCCGGATGACGGCGGCGGCGGAGGGGGCTTGGCTCCTCCTCACGGAACGCTGCACCGGTGACGGCATCGCTTTCACCAACCGCTTCTGGGCGGAGCCGGCGAGCGGCGCCGTGCGGCGCAGCGAGCAATGGGTGGGCGATGCGACGCTGACGGTGGAAGCCCACGGCCTGTAGCCGCCGCTACCGCCAGCCGACCCCGGTCGCGCGCATCCGCCGCATCACGAACCCCATCCAGGCGAGCTGCACCGCCAGGGCCGGCAGCACCACCAGCGGCTTGGCCCAGGGCGGCAGGCCAAGGAACCACAGCGCCAGCGCCGCGTGGAACAGCGCGAAACCCCAATGCACGGCGGCAACCGCGCGGGTCGGCACGCCGCTGCGCTGCGCCAGTTGGTACAGGTGCGTCCGGTGCCCCTCGGCCAGGCGCTCGCGCATCAGGGCGCGGCGGGCGAGGGTGAAGCCGGCATCGAACAGCAGGCCGAACAGCAGCAGCGGCACGATCAGGAAGGACAGTTCCTGGCTGTCGAAGCGGGACGCCGCGACGGCCAGCACCGCCAGCATGAAGCCGGCGAACTGGCTGCCGACATCGCCCATGAAGATGCGCGCCGGGTGCAGGTTGAAGGGCAGGAAGCCGGCGAAGCCCGCGGCCAGCACCAGCGCCGCGCCGTAGATGAACCAGCCGCCCTGCAACGCGCCGATCAGCGCCAGCGCCAGGCTCGCCACCAGCAGCGTGCCGCCGACCAGCCCATCGAGCCCGTCCATGAAGTTCACCGCATTGGTGCAGCCGACGATCCAGACCAGGGTGATGGCAAGCCCGAGCCATCCCAGCTCGACCTCCCCCACATAGGGCAGGGCGAGCCGCGTCAGGGTGAGGCCGGAGGCCAGCGCCACCAGCGCGGCACCGCATTGCGCCACCAGGCGCAGCTTCGCCGAAAGGTCGCGCACGTCATCGGCCAGCGCCACCGCGGCGATGGCGAGTGCGGCGTAGATGACGCCGAGGAACTGCGCATCCGCCAGGCGCGCGAAGGTGGCGCCCTGGAACATCACCAGCATGCCGGCGATGAAGGCGACGACGACGCCGACGCCACCGCCGCGCGGCGTCGGCCGGCTATGCGCGCTGCGGGCGTTGGGGTGGTCCAGGATCGGGAAGGCGATCATCAGGAACACGGTCGCGGCGGAGAGGCCGGCGAGCGCCCCGGCGAAGACCAGGTGCTGGAGGATGGCGTAGGCTTGCATGGATCAGGGGATGAGCCGCGCGGGCTCCAGGCTGGCATAGACGTCGCCGGAATTGGCTTCGTGCGGCAGATCTGCGATCCAGGCGGCCATGGCGGCGGCGGAGACCGGCGCGGGGTGGGCGAAGGTCATGTCCTCGCCCAGGCAGGCGTTGAAGGCGCGAGTGCCGAGTGCCGAAAGCCGCTCCAGGCAATCCCGTGCCACGTCGCGCTGGATGGTGGTGAACTCGAAGGACAGGGACCGGGGGGCGCGGCTCAGGCCCGACAGCGCCGTGGCCTCGTAGCCCTCCACGTCGATCTTGATGAAGTCCGGGACTCCGTGTTCCGCGGCCAGCGCATCGAGGGTGGTGACGGGCAGGTGCAGCTCGGTGTCCCAGACCTGGTCCTCCCAGCCGGGTGCGCCCGCGGCGGCGGCGACGAAATCCTCCGAGACGCTGGCGACGGTGGGGTTGCGCGAATTGACGCGCAGGGTCGCGGTGCCGGGGGCGTCGCCGACCAGGGCGGAGACGAGGGTGAAGCCGGGGGTGCGGCCGTACATCAGGCGCAGCAGCCGGGCGAGGCGGGGCTGTGGCTCCACCGCCAGCGCGCGGGCGCCAAGCCGAAGGAAACTTGCGCTGCGGTCGCCGACATGGCTGCCGACATCGAAGCCGAGGTCGCCGGGGCCGAGGAAGCGCGCGTGGAAGGCATCCAGCACCGCGGCCCGGCCCGGCGTGTAGTAGGTGCGCAGCGAATGGCGGATGGCGGCGGCGGTCGTCACGCGAACACCACCGCCGCGCCGCCCGCGTGTTCGGGCGGCACCATGACGCCGTCCGGCGCCTCCACCACCGGCAGGCCGGCCAGCACGGCGCGGGCGGCGCGGCCCTGGTCGCTGGTGCGCAGGACCATGCCGGCCAGGAAGGGCAGTGCCGGCGGCGTGACGCCGGGCAGGACCCACGGCAGCGCCGTGGGCGGCAGGATGCGCAGATGCGTCGGCAGCGCCGGGGAGAACGGGCCGGCGCCGCCCGCGACGCCCGGCAGCGTCAGAACGAAGCCGGCAAGCGGGTCCGGGCGCGCCGGCTGGCCGGTGAGGCGGGACAGGCGGGCGGTCGCCTCGGCCGGATTCTCCGCGACGAGGATGGCGGACTCCAGCGCGATGGCGCCGTTGGCATGGCCCATCCAGCGGCGGTCCCAGACCAGTTCCGGCGTCAGGTGCTGCACCAGCTGGATGCGGCCCTCGGGCGCGTCGGGGAAGGGCAGGCGGGCGAAGCGGGCGGTGGGGCCACCAGCTTCCACCGGGCGTTCCAGCCAGGCGATGCCGGGGATATCCAGGCCGCCACGGCGCAGGCGCTCCAGGTTGCCCTCCGCGTCCTGGATGCCGAAGGCGCAGATATGCGCGCCGGTGTAGCGCGCCAGGAAGCGGTCCAGGCCGTTGGCGAACAGCGTCGGGTCCACCAGGCCAAGCAGCTCGATGTAGCCGTGCTCCAGGAAGGCGCAGCGGTTGGCGGTGCCGAAGGGCTCCGTGGCGCTGCCCGGCGTGCGCTTGCCGGATTGCTGCGCCAGCGGCGACAGCGCGAAGCCCATGCGGTCCCAGGCGGCGGTCAGCGCGCCGAGGTCGCTTGTGCAGAGGCCCAGGTGGTCGAGGGTGGTGGCGACGGTCACAGGCCTGGGTTCTCGTATTTCGGCAGCAGCCATTCGGCGGGCTCGGCGGCGGCTTCCCGGTACCAGCGATCCACCAGCGGATGGGCGCGGACGGCGTCGCAATAGGCGCGGCTGGTGGCGGAAATCTCCGGCTGCCAGGTGATGAAGCGCGCGACGACGGGGGCGTACATCGCATCCACCAGGCCGAATGTGTCGCCCATCAGGAAGGGGCCGCCGTGTTGCGCCAGCGCCTCGGCCCAGATCGCCTCGATGCGGGCGATGTCGGCCAGGCACTCCGGGTTGCGGCCATGGCCGGCGAAGTCCCGGCCGAGGTTCATCGGCATGGCCATGCGCAGGGCGCGGAAGCCGGCATGCATTTCGGCCGCGATGCTGCGGGCATGGGCGCGGGCGCTGCGGTTGCGCGGCCAGAGGTCGGCCTTCATTTCCGCGCAGTACTCGGCGATCGACAGGCTTTCCCAGATGCGGGCGCCGCGGTGTTCCAGGTAGGGCACCAGCGCGTTCGGGGAGATGTCCTTGATCGCCTGGGTGTTGCCGCCGCCGGCGAGGGGGATCAGCTCCTCCGTCACGTCGAGGCCGGCGAGATGCACCATCAGCCAGCCGCGCAGGCTCCAGGAGGAGTAGCGCTTGGTCCCGATCACCAGCCTGCCTTCGGCCATCCTGTCCCCCGCACCCTTCATGCCGCGCCGGAAACTGCCATGAACCGGCCGCGGCGTCGAACCCGGCAGGGGCACAGGCGGTTCCTGAGCCCCGGCTCGCCTTCCGGCGGAGCCGGTGCGCGGCTATGGAGAGGGCATGGCGGCATCGGCGCGGGATCGCATTCTCCTCAATCTGGGGCTGGACGGGCTGGTGGCGGCGCTGTCGCTGCCGGTTGCCGTGTGGCTGGCGGCGCCCGGCGCCTGGCCGCCGGGGCTGTGGTGGCTCGGCGCGGCACCCTGGGCGGTGGCGGCGCTGCTGCTGGCCGGGCTGCCGCTGCGGCTGCCGCAGCAGTACTGGCGCTTCGCCTCGTTGCCCGAATTGCTGGCGAGTTCCGCGGCGGCGGCCGGCGGGGCGCTGCTGTTCTCGGCGGGCCTTCGGCTCGGTGGCGCCTGGCATTCGGGGAATATCGGGTTTCCGGTGATCCATGCGCTGGTGCTGGCGGCGCTGCTGGCGGCGCCGCGCATCGCCGCCCGCCTGCAGCATGCCGGCCGCGCCGGGCCGCTGAGCGAAACCCCGGCGCAGCCGGCGCTGCTGGTCGGCGCGGGGGAAGGGGCCGACCTGTTTATCCGCGCGCTCGCCCAGCAACGCAGCCCGGCCTACCGCGTGGTGGGCATCCTGTCGCAGCGCGCCCGGCAATTGGGGCGCCGCATCCATGGCCTGCCGATCCTCGGCACGGTGGAGGATGCGGCCGCCGTGCTGGATGGGCTGCGGGAGGAAGGGCGGCTGCCGGCGCAGATCATCCTGGCGACACCGCAGATGCAGGGCAGCGACCTGCAACGGCTGCTGGATGCGGCGGACCGCCACGGCGTGCCGGTGAAGCGCGCGCCACGGCCGACCGCGCTCGGCCCCGCCAGCCGGCGGCCGGGGGAACGGGCGGAGTCGGAACAGCGCGTGCGGCTGCGACCGGTCGAGATCGAGGACCTGCTGGACCGCCCGCAGGTGCCGCTGGACCGGGAGGGCATGGCGCGCCTGGTGCAGGGCCGGCGCGTGCTGGTGACGGGCGCCGGCGGCACCATCGGCGGGGAGCTGGCGCGGCAGGTGGCGGCGCTGGGGCCGGCGAGCCTGACCCTGCTCGATCACGGCGAATACGTGCTGTACGAGATCGACCTGGAACTGCGCGAGCGCCACCCGGACGTGCCGCGCCGCGCCGTGCTGGCCGATGTGCGCGACGCCGAGCGGATCGGCCGGCTGTTCCGGGAGATAAGGCCGGAGCTGGTGTTCCACGCCGCCGCCCTGAAGCACGTGCCGATGGTGGAGAACGACCCGCTGGAGGGGCTGCTGACCAATGCCGCCGGCACGCGGGTCGTGGCGGATGCGGCGCGGGCGGCAGGGTGTTCGCTGATGGTGTTCATCTCCACCGACAAGGCAGTGAACCCGACCAGCGTCATGGGCGCCTCCAAGCGCGTCGCCGAGATGTACTGCCAGGCGCTGGACCGCATGGCGCGGGCGAGCGGGACGGGGATGCGGCTGGTGACCGTGCGCTTCGGCAACGTGCTGGGCTCCACCGGGTCCGTGGTGCCGCTGTTCCGCCGGCAGCTGGAACGCGGCGGGCCGCTGACGGTGACGCACCCGGATATGCGGCGGTACTTCATGACGGTGCGGGAGGCGGTGGGGCTGGTGCTGCAGGCGAGCGTGGTGGGCGCGACGGACCGCGCCGACCAGCCGAAGGAGCTGCGGGAGGGTGGGATTTTCGTGCTCGACATGGGCGAGCCCGTGAAAATCGTGGACCTGGCGCGGCGCATGATCCGGCTGGCGGGGCTGCGGCCGGAGGAGGATGTGGAGATCCGCTTCACCGGGCTGCGGCCGGGCGAGAAGCTGTTCGAGGAACTGTTCCACGGGCAGGAGCCGCCGCAGCCGACGAATTTTCCTGGATTGCTGGTGGCGGTGCCGCGCACGACGGATGCGGAGGTGATGGGGCGGGCGATCGATGAGATCGCGGCGCTGGCCGGGGCGGGGGATTCGGCGGGCGCCCTGGCGCGGCTGGGCGGGCTGGTGCCGGAGTTCGCCCACGAAAAGGCAGGCGGATAGCCGAAAAAAGGAGGGGCGCGGGGGAGTTCACTCCCCCGTCTTGCTTCCTCGTGATACGCCGCCGCCCATGATCGATTTCCCCGCCGGCTTCAAAGCCCCCTTCGTCCGTCCCTCCGGCCGCATCGCCGATGCGTTGCGCGAGGTCAGCCTCACCCCCGGCCCGTCGCGCCATGCCGAGGGGTCCTGCCTGATCCGCATGGGCCTGACGGAGGTGCTGTGCACCGCCAGCGTCGAGACGCGGGTGCCGCCCTTCCTGCGCAACACCGGCCAGGGCTGGGTCACCGCCGAATACGGCATGCTGCCGCGCGCCACGCACACACGCAGCGACCGGGAGGCCGCGAAGGGCAAGCAATCCGGTCGCACGCAGGAAATCCAGCGCCTGATCGGGCGGTCCTTGCGCGCGGTGACGGACCTCAAGGCGATGGGCGAGATGTCCATCACCGTCGATTGCGACGTGCTGACGGCGGATGGCGGCACGCGCTGCGCCTCCATCACCGGCGCCTGGGTCGCGCTGCATTTGGCGTTCCAGCACTGCGTGAAGATGAACGTGCTGAAGACGGTGCCGCTGCGCGACCAGGTGGCCGCGGTGTCCTGCGGCATCTGGCAGGGCACGCCGGTGCTCGACCTCGACTATGCCGAGGACAGCAAGGCGGAGACGGACGGCAACTTCGTCATGACCGGCACCGGCGGCGTGGTGGAGGTGCAGGCGACGGCGGAGGGTGCGCCGTTCTCCGAGGACGAACTGCTCAGGCTGATGGGACTGGCGCGCGCCGGCACGACGAAGCTGTTCGAGATGCAGAAGGTGGCGATCCGCGGATGACGCATCGGCGGCTCGAGGCGACGCGCATCGTGCTGGCGTCGCACAACGCCGGCAAGGTGCGGGAGAATGCGGCGCTGCTGGCACCGCATGGGATTTCCATCGTCAGCGCCAAGGAACTCGGGCTGCCGGAGCCGGAGGAAACAGAAGAAACCTTCCTCGGCAATGCCGGCCTCAAGGCGCTGGCGGCGGCGCGGGCGAGCGGGCTGGTGGCGCTGGCGGATGACAGCGGGTTTTCCGTCGCCGCGCTGGACGGCGCGCCGGGCGTGCGGACGGCGGATTGGGCGGAGACGCCGGGCGGCCGGGACTACGCGATGGCTATGGCGAAGGTCGAGAAACTGGCGCGGCATGCGGCGGACCGGCGGGCCTGGTTTTCCTGCGCGCTGGTGCTGGCCTGGCCGGATGGTCATGTCGAGGGCTTCCTCGGCGAGGCGCATGGGCAATGGGTCTGGCCGCCGCGTGGCACACAGGGCTTCGGCTACGACCCGATGTTCGTGCCGGAGGGCGCAGGCGAGACCTTCGGCGAGATGGCGGCCGAGGCGAAGCACGCCATCAGCCACCGCGCCGCCGCCTTTCGGAAGCTCGCTGCCGCCTGCCTGCCGCCCGTGGAATGAGGCTCGCGGGCCTGCTGCTGGCGCTTCTGCTGGCGGGCCCCGCCGCGGCGCAACCCGCGGGCCCGTTGACAGCGGTGCCGGGCCAGGACGCAGCCTCGCCCGGCGCGGCCACGGGCGCGGCCGTCTGGCTGCACCCCTACGCCCCCGGTGGACCCGCCCCGCCGCCGCCGGCCTGGATGGACCGGCTGTCGGTGGCGGGCTGGGCGCTGTGGCGGTTCGACCGCACCGGCGGGCGAGACCCGCTGGAGGACGGCGCGCAACGCCTGGCGGAGGGCACCGCCGCGCTGCGGGCACGTGGCTACCGGCGCGTGGTGCTGGTGGGCGAAAGCCGCGGGGCCTTCGTGGCGCTGGTGGCGCTGCGGCAGGCGGGGCTGGCGGATGCCGTGGTGCTGGCCGCGCCCGCGGCGCATGGCACGCGCGCCGAGCGTCGCGCCCAGGCCCTGGCGGATTTCGCCCGGGCGCTGGAGGTGGCGAGCCCGGCGGCGCCCCGGCGCATGGCCCTGCTGCTGTTCCGCGACGATGCCTGGGACCCCGACCCGACGGCGCGCGCCGCGTTGTTCCGCGATGCGGCGGCGCGGCTGGGCGTGGCCGGGCTGGTGGTGGACCGGCCGGAGGCGCCGGTCGGCCATGGCGGTCTGCAGGCGGAGGCGTTCGACGCCCTGTTCGGCGGCTGCCTCGCCCGCTTCCTGGATTTCGCCGCCGCGCCACCCCGCGCCTGCCCCTGATCCCGCGGCGCATCCCGAAGTGTTGCGCAGCCCGCCGGTGCCGGGCGGGGTTCCGCCGGCGTGTTCACCGCGCGCATCCTGGACCGGCGGGCGCAGACCCGCTTGGAGGAGACCAGGATGAATCCGATCCGCCGCGCGGTGCTGCTTTCGGCGCCCGCCCTGCTGCTGTCCGCTCGCGCGCAGGCGCAGGGCGCCGGCTTCCCGAACCGCGCCATCCGCATGATCGTGCCCTACACGCCCGGCGGCGTGTCCGACATCACGGCGCGCCTGATCGCGGAGCCGCTGGCCGCGACCTGGGGCCAGCCGGTGCCGGTGGAGAACCGGGCCGGGGCGGATGGCGTGATCGGCACGGATATCGTCGCCAAGGCGGCGCCGGATGGGCATGTGCTGGGGCTGGTTTCGGTCGGGCATCCGGTAAACGCCGCCTTCTACCGGCTGCCCTTCGACACGATGCGCGACTTCAGCTTCGTCTCGCTCACCACGCGCACGCCACTGGTGCTGTGCGCCGCGCGCGGCTTTGCGGCCAACACGCCGGCGGAGCTGGTAGCGCTGGCCAAGCGACAGCCGGCGGGGCAGCTGACCTTTGCCGGTACGGCGGGCGTGGTCCGGCTGGCACCGGTGATCTTCGCGAAGGAGGCGGGGATCGAGCTGACCTATGTGTCCTACCGCGGCAGCACCCAGGCGCATCCGGACCTGATCTCGGGCCGCGTCGACATCATGTTCGACACGGTGCCGGCGGCGCTGACGCATATCCAGTCCGGCGCGCTGAAGGCGCTGGCCACCACCGGCGCCACGCGCGCGCCGCAACTGCCGGACGTGCCGACGCTGGCGGAAGCGCTGCTGCCGGGGTTCGAGGCCTCGACCTGGGGCATGGTGATCGGCCCGGCCAACATCCCGCCGGCCCTGCTGGCGCGGCTGAACGAAGGCGTGGTCGGGGCGCTGCGGCGGCCGGAGATCGTGGCGCGGCACAACCAGCTCGGCGCCGCCGTCACCACCTCCTCGCCCGAGGACTCGCGGGCGCTGGTGCAGGCGGAGATGGAGAAGTGGGGCGCCGCGGCGCGGGCCGCCGGGGTGACGCCGCAGAATGCGGGGTAGCGGCAGGCCTGCGTGGTGCCGGACATAGAGCATTTTCAAGTCAGGCGGATACGCCTGACGGCTCGGAAAATGCGCCAAATCAACAGCTAGGTCCGTTTCACCTGTGCATGGCGCAGGTGAAACGGCCCTAGCGCCCGGCCATCACGGCCGCCGCCAGCCCCAATCCGGCGGCGGCGGCGGCGCCCAGCACCGTCAGGGTCAGGCTGGTGCCGAAGACGCGCCAGGCGCTGAGCTCCGGCTCCCGCGATATGCCGTGCGCATGTGCCAGGCGGGCCGCCAGCAGCGCGAGGCCGAGGGCGTGGAGCGCCCAGCCGGCCAGACCGTTCACCTCGCACAAGGCCAGCAGGATGAGCGCGAGCGGCACGTGCTCGGCGAAGTTGCCATGGGCGCGCACGGCGCGTTCCACCATCCGGTGCGGCGTGCCGAGGGATGCGCCGTATCTGCGGCGGGCGGCGATGGTGCGCGTGCTCAGCAGGATGAAGCCGAAGGCGAGCAGGCTGGCGTAGATCGCGGTGACGGGCAGCATCAGCCGGCCTCCCGCACATCGGCGCGCAGGCCGCCGGACAGGCGCAGCAGGTTCGCTGGCGTCGTCTCGAACACATGCATGGGCGATCCGGCGGCGGCCCAGATGCGGTCGAACCGGAACAGGTCCTCGTCCAGCACCACCGCCGGCGGCGTCAGATGGGCGAGTGGGGCGACGCCGCCGATGGCGAAGCCCGTCACCTCCCGCACCCAGGCGCCATCCGCGCGTTTCACGTGAAACATCAGCGCCGCCGCGACCTTCGCCATGTCGACGCGGTTGGCGCCGGAGGCAACAACCAGCACCGGCCTCTCAGGCATCATGCTGGCCGATTCACGGCTCCGGGCATCGCCCTCCGCCGGTCGGGCAGCGGCGCGGAACACGATGGACTTGGCGATCTGCGCCACGTCGCAGCCCACCGCCGCCGCGGCCTCCGCCGCGCTGCGCGTGCCGTCCGGAAAGGCGGAGATGGTATCCGCATGCCCGGCCGCCGCCAGCGCCGCGCGCACCCGTTCGACAGACCCGCCCGACATCGCCATATCCCCCGCCGATGGAAACCCTGGCCCTCTACATCCACTGGCCCTTCTGCGCCGCCAAGTGCCCCTATTGCGACTTCAACAGCCATGTGCGGGACAAGGTGGACCAGGCGGCCTTCGCCGTCGCGCTGCGAGCCGAACTGGCGCGGGAGGCAGGCCGCGCCAACCAGGCCGGGCGCCGCACCCTGGCCAGCCTCTTCTTCGGCGGCGGCACGCCCAGCCTGATGGCTCCCTCCACAGCCGCCGCGCTGGTCGAGGACGCGGCGCGGCTGTTCGACCTGGCGCCCGACATCGAGATCACGCTGGAAGCCAACCCGACCAGTGTCGAACTGGCGAAGCTGCGGGATTTCCGCGCCGCCGGCGTGAACCGCGTCTCGCTCGGCGTGCAGGCACTGGATGCGGAGGCGCTGGCCTTCCTTGGTCGCAAGCACGACACCCAGGAGGCCATCACCGCACTGGAACACGCCCGCCAAACCTTCCCGCGCGTGTCCTTCGACCTGATCTACGCCCGGCCGGGCCAGGCCGAGGCGGCCTGGCGGGCGGAGCTGCGCCAGGCGCTGGCGCTGGCGGCGGATCATCTCTCGCTCTACCAGCTTACCATCGAGCCCGGCACGCAGTTCGCCACCCTGTTCGGCCGCGGCGCGTTCCGGCTGCCGGAGGGCGATGACGCGGCGCGGCTCTACACCGCGACCGCCGAGGAAGCCGCCGGCTTCGGCCTGCGGCCCTACGAGATATCGAACTACGCCAGGCCCGGCGCCGAGAGCCGCCACAACCTCGCCTATTGGCGCTACGGCGACTACCTCGGCATCGGCGCCGGCGCCCATCAGCGCCTCACCCTGCCGGACGGAAGGCTGATGGCCGCCCGGCGCCACCGGGCGCCGGAGGAATGGCTTGCCCGCGTGCAGCGCGACGGCCATGCGGTGGTGGAGGAGGAGGCACTGTCGCCGCGTGATCGGGCGCGGGAGGCGCTGCTGATGGGCCTGCGCCTGCATGAGGGCGTCGACCCCGCCCGCATCGCCCGCCGCAGCGGCCTGGCCTTCGAGGACTGTGTCGAACCCGGCGCGCTCGAAAGCCTCGCCGCCGAGGGCCTGCTGGAATGGCGCCCGGACGGCCGGCTCGCCGCCACGCCGGACGGCCTGTTGCGGCTGGACGCGCTGCTGCCGCTGCTGGTCAGATAGCGCCATGACCACCACCGTGTTCCTCGGCGCCTATGGCTACGGCAACCTTGGCGACGAGCTCTGCCTGATCGAGGCGCTAAAGGCCTTCCCGGGCGCGCGGAGCCACGCCTTCTCCGTCGCGCCGGAATGGACGCTGCGCTGCGTGCCGGGCCTCGATGGCTGCTTCGGCGATGCGGCGCAGATGCTGGCGCTGCGGCCGGGGCGCGTGGTGTTCGGCGGCGGCATGTTCGGCGTGCCGGATGCCTTCCGCAACTGGATGCCCTGGCTGGCGCAGGCCGAGGCGCAGGGCGCGGACATCCATTTCCACAATCTCGGCGTCGCCTGGCTGCTGAACGACCTCGGTTGGCTCGATGCCACGGCGCGCGGCGTGATCGAACGCCTCGCCAGCTTTACGGTGCGCGACTACCTGGGCGTGGAGCGCGTGGCCGAGGCAGGGTTCGGCCGGCTGCCGCGCATCTCCTTCTTCCCCGAGGCCGACATCGCGCCCGATTTCAGCCTGGCGGATGCGCTGCTGCCGCGCGGCGTGCCGCTGCTCGGCGTGTCGATCATCCCGATGCCGAACATGCGCGCCTGCCTGGCGCAGGAGGCGGCGCTGGTGCGCGACATGCTGGCGGAGTTCGCCGACCACCAGGTGGTGCCGATCGTCAGCACCGTGCATGTGGACAGCGCGGCGGAGGATGACATGGAAGGCGCGCTGGCCTTCATCCGCGACTTCCTGCCCGGCCACCGCATCGCCGCCCCCGCGCTGCTGGACCGCGGCCACTGGCGCGCCCACCTGACGCCGCGCCGGCTGAAGGGTCTGGTCGCGCGGCTGGACACGCTGGTGACGCAGCGCAAGCACAACCTGGTCCACGCCATCGGCAGCGGGGTGCGCGTCATCGGCCTGCACCCGCTGGAGGACAACAGCCTGCGCCGGACCTTCGTCGGCATGCAGCACCGGCTGCCGCCTGGGTCGCGCTGCCTCGGGCTGCTCACCGCCTGATGCGGACCCTGATCCTGGCGGAGCGCCCGTTCCGCGACCTGCGCTCCCGCGCCCTGCTCGGCGACCTGCCGCGCCTGCTGGCCGGAACGGCCCCGCCGCTGCTGGCCACCAGCGCCCCTGTTGCGCCGCCAGGTTTCGAGGTCGCGGCCCCGGATGCCGATCCCGCGGCGCTCGGCGTCGGCCGCGTGGTGCTGGCCGGTGCCTTCCAGGAACGTGCGGCGCTGGAACAGGCGCTGGCGCTGGCCGCGCGCGCCGTAGCCGCCGGCGCCAGCTTCGAGGTGCTGCGCTTCGGGGTCGAGCGCGGCGCGGCCCGGCGCGATCCGCCGGCGGGCGTCGCGGTGCTGGAGGCGGCCCGGCCGCTGGAGCTGCGCGACCACCACACGGCCAACGCGCTGCTGGTCTGGCGCGTCGCCCGCATGTTCCACATCGACCCGTATCCGGAGCGGCTCGGCCCGCCCGACCCGGCGCTGCTGCCGCTGTTGCCGGGCGGCAGGCTGCTGGGCCTTTCCGTCCTCGGCGGGCCACAGATGCGCGCCGCCTGGACCGCGCGGCAGGCGGAGTTGCGCGCCGTGCTGGCGCCGATGCAGGGCTGGCCGGTGCTGCCGCTGCCGATGGAACCCCCGGACGGCCCGATGGACGACCTCACCGGCAGCCGCGCTTTCCTGGAGGATCTGCTGCCCGGCGCGCCGCTGCTGCTACCTGAACTCGCCGATCCGACCTGGCGCCGCCGCCAGCTCACGCCAGCGCGGATGAAGTCGCTGGTGGCGCGCTGTGCGGCGGTGGTGACGAACCAGGACCTGCCGGCCGCCTATGCGGTGGCTTGTCGCGTGCCGGTCACCGGCCTGGCGCTCGGCACCGATCGGCGCGCGGTGAATGTCCTCACCCAGTTCGCGAACGAGCTGCCGCCCGGCTCCGCGCTGCTGCACAAGCCAACCGGCTGAGTCAGCCAGCCGCCAGTTCCAGCGCCCGCGCATAGACCTGCTTGCGCGGCAGCCCGGTCGCGGCGGCCACCATCGCGGCGGCGTCGCGCAGGCTCTGGCTCGCCATCGCGGCCCGCAGCTGCGTATCGAGATCGGCGGCGGCGGTGGGCTCCTCCGGTGCCGGGCCGACGCAGACGCAGATCTCGCCGCGCGCCGGCTCGGTGGCATAATGCGCGGCCAACGCAGCCAGTGTGCCGCGCCGAACTTCCTCGAACCGCTTGGTCAATTCGCGCGCCACCGCGGCGGGCCGATCGCCGCCCAGCCCCTCCGCCAGCGCTGCCAGCGCTTCCGCCAGCCGGTGCGGCGCCTCGTGCAGCACCAGCGTGGCGGACAGGCCGGCGCGCTCCGCGGCCCGGTGGCGCGCGATGGCCGCCGCGCGCGGGCCATCCTTCGGCGGCAGGAAGCCCAGGAACACGAAGGGGTGAGGCGGCAGGCCGGACAGGGTCAGCGCCACCACCGCCGCATTCGGCCCCGGCACGGCGGTGACGGGCACGCCGGCCTCGATGGCGGCGCGCACCAGCCGGTATCCGGGGTCGGAGACCAGCGGCGTCCCGGCATCGGAGGCCAGCGCCAGCCGCTGCCCCGCCTCGATGCGGGCCAGTACCCGAGGTATCATCTCCGCTTCGTTGTGGTCATGCAGTGGCACCAGCGTCGCGGAGACGCCATAACGCTGCAACATGAGGCCTGTTACCCTGGTATCCTCGCACAGCACGGCATCCACCGCGCCGAGCACCGCGAGAGCCCGGGGCGACAGGTCGCCGAGATTGCCGATCGGTGTCGCCACCAGGGACAGCCCAAGCGGGGCCTCCCGAGGCGCCGCCGCCCGTTCAGGAGGGTCGCCGCTTGCCAATTTCCACGCCCCGCCGGTTGCCCCTCGCCCGGCGCCGCTTCGGAAGCGCCGGTCTCGGGGTTCTGCTGAGCGCCCTTCTGGGCCTTGCAGCCTGCGCGCCGCAAGCCCCGCGGCCCTCCTTCATCGGCGTCGCCCCGCCGATCGGCGGTATGCCGCCGATGATGCCGGGTCCGGTTGGCCCGTTGCGCGCGGCGATGCTGCTGCCACTCACCGGGCCGCAGGCGCCCCTCGGCCAGGCGATGCTGAATGCCGGCTACATGGCGCTGTTCGATGAATCGCAATCCGGCATCGAACTGGCCCCACGCGACACCGGCGGCACCCCCGCCGGGGCGCGGGATGCCGCACGGTCGGCGATTGCCGATGGCGCGCGGGTGCTGATCGGCCCGCTGACCAGCGCGGAGGCCGCCGCCGTGGCCGAACCGGCGCGTGCGGCGGGCGTGCCGGTGCTGGCCTTCACCAACGACTCGCAGCGCGCCGGCGGCGGCGTCTGGGTGCTCGGCATCACGCCGCGCCAGCAGGTGCGCCGCGTGGTCGCGGCGGCGGCGGCGCAGGGCGCGCAGCGCTTCGCGCTCGGCGCGCCGGACAATGATTTCGGCCGGGCGCTGGCGGAGGCGCTGCGCGGTGCGACCGGCGATCTCGGCCTGCCGCCGCCCAGCATCGCGCTGCACCCGGCCAATTCCGATCCGGGCATGGCAGCCTCCGGCGCGCGGATCAGCGGCGGTCGCGCCGATGCGGTGCTGATCGGCGAGGCCGGCGACCGCGCCCGCCGCTTCGCCGCCACCTGGGTGGCGGAAGCGCAAGCAGGCGGGGATCAGGCAAGCGGGCAGGCCCCGCGGCTGCTGGGCACGGCGCTGTGGCTGAACGACACGGCCCTGGGCCGGGAGCCGGCGCTGGAGGGGGCCTGGTTCGCCGGCCCGGATGGCCGCGCCCGCGCCCGCTTCGAGGCCCGCTACCGCGACGCCTTCCGCGAAACCCCGCCGCGCGTCGCCGCCACCGCCTATGACGCCGCGGCCATCGCCACCCGCTCGCTGCGCAGCGGCGCGCTGCCGGGCCAGGTGCCGGGCGGGGAGGACTTCGCCGGCGCCGATGGCCCGCTTCGGCTGCTGCCGGATGGCCAGACCCTGCGCGGCCTCGCGGTCTATGCCGTGTCCCCGGGCAGTGAGCCGCAGGTGATCGAGCAGGCCCCGGCGCCGGGCGCGCCAGGCTCCTGAGCCCGGGCGGGCCAGGGGCGGGTCGGGCGATGCCGGACACGGCGGCTCCGCCTCGTCGCTGGCTGGCGGCCACGGCGCTGGTCGGCGGCGTGCCGGCCTTTGCCCTGCTGCTGTTGCTGCTGGGCGGCGCCGTGGACCCGGTGCCGGGGCTGCTGGCGCTGGGCGCCACGGTGGCCGGTGCGCTGACGGTGGCGCGCATCTGGCTCGGCAATCTGCGCAGCCTCGGCGCGGCGCTGCGCCAGGCGGTGGATGGAGAAGGCACGGTGCCGGAACTCGCCGGGCCGCTGCTGCTGCCGTCCGTGGAGGATGTGGCGGAAACCGCGCGCCGTGTCGCCCGCGCCCTGCAGGCCCGCACCGAACAGGTCTCCCGCCTGCGGCAATCGGACGCCGCGATCATCGAGATCCTGCCGGACCCGCTGGTGGTGCTGGATTCCGGCGGCGCCGCGCTGCGCGCCAATGCGGAGGCGCGGGCGCTGTTCGGTGCCGTGCCGGCCGGCGGCGGCGACCTGGCCGCGCTGCTGCGCCACCCTGCCCTGGCCGAGGCGGTCTCCGCCGCGCTGGGAACAGGCACCGCGCAGCGCGCCGACATCGCCCTGCCGGTGCCGGTGCAGCGCGAATTGCGCGTCCACGCCGTGCCGATGGACCCGCCACTGGCCGATGGCGGCCGCCTGCTGCTGCTGCTGTCCGACCGCACGCGGGACCGCGCGGTGGAACGGATGCGCGCCGATTTCGTCGCCAATGCCAGCCACGAGCTGCGCACCCCGCTCGCCAGCCTGATCGGCTTCATCGAGACGCTGCGTGGCCCGGCCGAGGATGACCGGGAGGCCAGCGCCCGCTTCCTCGGCATCATGGCGGAACAGGCGGACCGCATGCGGCGCCTGATCGACGACCTGCTCGGCCTGTCCCGCATCGAGATCACGGAGCACCAGCCGCCCACCGGCCGCGTCGACCTCGGCGCGCTGGTGGCGGCGGAGCTGGAGGCGCTGGAGCCGGTGCTGGCGGCACGCGGCGCCCGCGTCGCGGTGCAGGCGCCGGAGGGCCTGGTTGCCGCCCCCGCGGAGGCCGGGCAGCTCGCACAGGTGCTGCGCAACCTGCTGGAGAATGCGGCGCGCTACGGGCGGGAGGGTGGCACCATCCGGCTGACCCTGGCGCGGGCACAGGATGTGCCCGATTCGCGCTGGCCGGCGCGGCCCGGCGTGGTGCTGGCCGTCAGCGACGATGGCCCCGGCATCCCCCGCCAGCATCTGCCGCGGCTGACCGAGCGCTTCTACCGCGTCGATCGCGGGCGTGGCCGGAATGCGGGCGGCACCGGGCTCGGCCTCGCCATCGTCAAGCACATCGTCAACCGCCATCGCGGCCTGCTGCTGATCGAGAGCGAGGAGGGCGTCGGCTCGACCTTCCGGGTGTGGCTGCCCGCCGCCGAGTGAGGCCGGGGCCCGGCTGATTTTCGCGTTGCCGAGCGACCAACGGCGCCGGTCGGCGTTGGCTGGGCATCCCGCTGCACGACGGAGTCCCGCGTGATCACCCCCGCCCCCCTGTTCCAGTCCTTCTTCCTGGCCGGCTTCGAATGCTCGACCCATCGCAACATGTCGCGCCGGCGCCTCGACATGATCGCCTCCACCCGGCACGATCTGCTGGCGCTGGAGGATTACTGCCAGCTCGCCGAACACGGCATCCGCACCGCCCGCGACGGGCTGCGCTGGCACCTGATCGAGACCTCGCCGGGGCGCTACGACTGGAACTCGCTGCTGCCGATGCTGCGCGCGGCGGAAGCGACGCGGACGCAGGTGATGTGGGACCTCTGCCACTATGGCTGGCCGGACGACCTGGATGCGTTTTCGCCCGCCTTCGTCGACCGCTTCGCCCGCTTCTCCGCCGCCTTCGCCCGGCTGCATGTGGAGGAAACCGGGCGGGCGCCCTTCGCCTGCCCGATCAACGAGATGTCGTTCATCGCATTTTCGGGCGGCGACATGGCGCGGTCCTCGCCGCACGCGACCGGCCGGGGCATGGACCTCAAGCGCAACCTGATCCGCGCCGCGGCGGCGGCGACGCGGGCGGTGCGGGAGGTGGCGCCGGGCGCGCGCTTCGCGGCGATCGACCCGGTGATCCACATCGTCCCGCGCCACCCCGGCGAGGCCGCGGAGGTGCGCGCCCACAATGCCAGCCAGTGGCAGGCCTGGGACATGCTGGCGGGGCGGGAGGCGCCGGAGCTCGGCGGGGCGGAGGACCTGCTGGATGTGGTCGGCGTGAACTACTACTGGAACAACCAGTGGCTGAACCACGCCGAGCCGCTGAGCGTCTTCGACGCCGCCCGCTACCGCCCGTTCCGGGAATTGCTGGCCGAGACCGCCGCGCGCTACGCGCCGCGCCGCATCTTCGTGGCCGAGACCAGCATCGAGGGCGCGCCGCGCCCCACCTGGCTGCGCTACGTGACGGAGGAAGCCCTGGCGGCCTCCCAGCTCGGCGTGCAGGTCGAAGGGGTCTGCCTGTACCCGGTGATCTCCCACTTCGGCTGGGATGAGGACCGCTACTGCGAGAACGGGCTGTTCGAGCTGACCCCGTTGCATGGCCGCCGCCAGGTCTTCCGCCCGCTGGCCGAGGAATTGGCACGGCTGCAGGGCCAGGTGGCGGCCCGCGGCACCGGCGGCGGGCGGGCCGCCGCGGGCTGACGCGGCAGATGAATCGTGCCCTGCCACCCCGCCCACCCTTGACCCCGGGCCGCGACGTGGCATGTCGGGTCGGTGATGGACCTTGAAGCTCGAATCCCACCCGCCGCCCGCGCCGCCCCGAGCCGAAAGCGGCTTGCGGTCGTGCTGCTCAACCTGGGCGGGCCGGACGCGCCGGAGAGCATCCGCCCTTTCCTGGTCAATTTGTTCACCGACCCGGCGATCCTGCGGGTGCCGGGCTTCGTGCGGCCCTGGCTGGGCCGGCTGATCGCCTGGCGGCGCACCAAGCCGGCGACCGAGAACTACGCCATCCTCGGCGGCAAGTCGCCGCTGCTCGAGCTCACCATAGCCCAGGGCGAGGCGCTGGAGGCGGTGCTGAACGCGGAGGGCGAGGTGGAGGCGAAGTGCTTCACCGCCATGCGCTACTGGCACCCGATGAGCGAGGAGACCGCCGGCGCCGTGAAGGCCTGGGGCCCGGACGAGGTGCTGCTGCTGCCGCTGTATCCGCAATTCTCGACCACCACCACGGGCAGCAGCGCGCTGGCCTGGGACAAGGCGGCGAAGCGGGTGGGGCTGCGCGCGCCGACCACGACGCTGTGCTGCTTCCACTCCTTTCCGGACTTCTCCGCCGCCACCGCGGCACAGGTGCGCGGCGCCTGGGACAAGGCGCGGGCGGAACTCGACCCGGCCATTCCGCTGCGCATCCTGTTCAGCGCGCACGGCCTGCCGGAGACCATCGTCAAGGCCGGCGACCCCTACCAGTGGCAGGTCGAGCAGACGGTGGCGCGGGTGGTGGAGCGGCTGGACCTCCCCGGCCTCGACCATGTTGTCTGCTACCAGTCCCGCGTCACGCCCCAGAAGTGGATCAGCCCCTCCACCGAGGATGAGCTGGAGCGGGCCGGGCACGACAAGGTGGCGGTGCTGGTGGTGCCGATCGCCTTCACGTCGGAGCATTCGGAGACGCTGGTGGAGCTCGACGTGGAGTACCGGGAGGAGGCCGAGAAGCTCGGCGTGCCCGGCTATTTCCGGGCGCCGGCGCAGAATTCCGACCCCGGCTTCATCGCCGCCCTGGCCGGGCTGGTGCGGCATGCGCGCGGCACGGGCCGGCATTTGTGCTCCTTCGCCGGGCCGCGGCAATGTCCGCAGCAATTCGGCAACTGCTCCCATGTCATCCTGCGCGACGTGAATGCCGGCGCACGGGCCAAGGAGCCCGCGTGAAGCCGGTGATCCTCCGGCCCCGGGCCGTGCTGTTCGACTGCGACGGCGTGCTGGCGGACAGCGAGGCGCTGCACAACCGGATCATCGCGGAGGAAATCTCGGCCCTCGGCTGGCCCATGGACGCGGCGGAGGCGGAGCGCCGCTTCATCGGCCTGTCCTGGCGCAACATCGTGCCGCTGGTCGAGGCGCGGCTGGGGCCGGGCAGCGTGCCGGCGGATTTCGTGGAGGGCGTCATCGCCCGCGTGTTGCGCGCCCTGCATGAGCAGGTGGTGCCGGTGCCCGGCGCGCTGGACGCCGTGCGGGCGATCGTCGCGGCGGGCATCCCGGTGGCGGTGGCGAGCAATTCCTCCCGCCTCGAACTGACCACCAAGCTGCACGGCCTCGGGCTGACCGAGCTGTTCCGGGGCCGGACCTTCTCCTATGACGATGTCGCGGCGCCGAAGCCGGCGCCCGACATGTACCGCGCCGCCGCGGCGTCCTGCGGCGCCGACCCGGCGCGTTGCGTGGTGGTCGAGGACAGCGTCACCGGCAGCCGTGCGGGCGTGGCGGCAGGCTGCCGGGTGCTCGGCTTCGCCCATGCGACCGACCCGGCGACGCTGGCGGCGGTGGGCGCGCAGCCGTTCCACGACATGCGCGACCTGCCGGGGCTGCTCGGCCTGGCGGAGGTGGTGGCGTGACGGTGGAATTCCTGGCGCCGTTCTACCTGTGGACCAAGTCGCTGCACCTGATCTCGGTGATTGCCTGGATGGCGGGGCTGTTCTACCTGCCGCGGCTGTTCATCTACCACATGCAGGTGCCGGTGGCGGATGCGCGGTCCGAGCTGTTCAAGGTGATGGAACGGCGGCTGCTGAAGGCCATCATGAACCCGGCGATGATTGCCACCTGGGTGTTCGGCCTCCTGCTGGTGCTGACCCCGGGTGCGGTGGATTGGACCGCCGGGTGGTGGCACCTGAAGCTGACCGCGGTTCTGGTGATGAGCGGCTTCCACGGCATGCTGGGCGCCGCCCGCAAGCGCTTCGAGGCGGATGGGCGGCCGCGGACGGAGAAGGCCTGGCGCTGGCTGAACGAGGTGCCGACGCTGCTCATGATCGTGATCGTCGTGATGGTGATCGTGAAGCCGTTCTGACAGGGTTCGGCGCAAACCGGCTGGAAAGCGGGCGGACAACCGCCATATGACGATTGACGGCACCGACGCCTGCCCATAAAGTTGTGCGGTCGTTCCGACAGATGGCCAAGTGTCGCGTCCCGCGGCACGGTCGAAATCCTCCCTCAGTTCTCCTGGTCGCTGCAACCCAGCCCGTGCAACGGGATCGCGGCGCGGGACAGGCCATCGGGCCCGGTTGCCACTCTCACGGCAGCTTCCATGGCCGAGACCGAGACTCCAGGTCCGCCTGATCCCCTTCCTCGCGCACGACGGACGCGTCCGCACATGCATCTATCCGAACTCAAGGCCAAAGCCCCGGCCGACCTCCTCGCCTTCGCCGAATCGCTGCAGGTGGAAAACGCGTCGTCGCTGCGCAAGCAGGACATCATGTTCGCCATCCTGAAGACGTTGGCGGAGAACGAGCAGGCGATCTACGGCGACGGCACCCTCGAAATCCTGCCGGACGGCTTCGGCTTCCTGCGCAGCCCGCAGGCCAACTACCTGCCGGGTCCGGACGACATCTACGTCTCCCCGGCGCAGGTGCGGCGCTTCGGCCTGCGCACCGGCGACACGGTGGAAGGCCAGATCCGCGCGCCGAAGGATGGCGAGCGCTACTTCGCGCTGCTCAAGGTCGACACCATCAACTTCGAGCCGCCGGAGGCGCTCCGCCACCGGATCAACTTCGACAACCTGACCCCGCTGTATCCGACGCGGCGGCTGAAGATGGAAAACCCGGACGCCGAGGCGGTGGCGAAGGGTCCGACCAAGGACTACACGCACCGCATCATCGACCTGGTGGCCCCGATCGGCATGGGCCAGCGCGCCCTGGTCGTGGCGCCGCCGCGCACCGGCAAGACGGTGATGCTGCAGAACATCGCCAAGTCGATCACCGCCAACCACCCCGACGTCTTCCTGATCGTCCTGCTGATCGACGAACGGCCGGAAGAAGTCACCGACATGGCCCGCACCGTGCGCGGCGAGGTGGTTGCCTCCACCTTCGACGAGCCGGCGACGCGCCACGTGCAGGTGACGGAGATGGTGCTGGAGAAGGCCAAGCGCCTGGTCGAGCACAAGCGGGACGTGGTGATCCTGCTCGACAGCATCACGCGCCTGGGCCGCGCCTACAACTCCGTGGTGCCGTCCTCGGGCAAGGTGCTGACCGGCGGCGTGGACGCCAATGCCCTGCAGCGCCCGAAGCGCTTCTTCGGCGCGGCGCGCAACATCGAGGAAGGCGGCAGCCTGACCATCATCGCCACCGCGCTGATCGACACCGGCAGCCGCATGGACGAGGTGATCTTCGAGGAGTTCAAGGGCACCGGCAATTCCGAGCTCATCCTCGACCGCAAGCTGTCCGACAAGCGCACCTTCCCCGCGATCGACATCACCAAGTCCGGCACCCGCAAGGAGGAACTGCTGGTGGACCGCGCCACGCTGTCCAAGATGTGGGTCCTGCGGCGCATCCTGAACCCGATGGGGACGCAGGATTCCATGGAATTCCTGCTGGACAAGCTGAAGTACAGCAAGACCAACCAGGACTTCTTCGACGCCATGAATACCTGATCGCCACGGCGCGGGCGGCCAGGTGCCCCCGCGCCACCGGCCTTCGCGCCGGCCGGCTGGATCCCGCTGGATCGGACGGCCCGGGCGCACCCTGCCCCCCGACCCCCCGATCCGGACGCTGCCATGGATACCGAGACCTCCCCCTCCGCCCGCCTGATGCGCGCGGCGCTGTTCGCTGCCCGGGTGCATGCCGGGCATCGCCGCAAGGGCTCCGCCGCCGAGCCCTATGTGAACCATGTGCTGGAGGTGGCCGAGATCCTGGCGGCGCATGGCGCGCCGGAGGATGCAATCCTCGCCGGCCTGCTGCACGACACGGTCGAGGACAGCGACTCCGATCCGGAGCCGATCACGCACGCGCGGCTAGTGGCCGAATTTGGCGAGGCGGTGGCCGGGCTGGTGGCGGAGGCGACGGATGACAAGTCGCTGCCGAAGGAGGCGCGCAAGGCGCTTCAGGTGCGGCATGCACAGGGTAAGACCGCTGGCGCGAAGATGCTCAAGCTGGCCGACAAGATTTCGAACCTGCGCGCCATCTCGGCCAGCCCGCCGGCCAATTGGGACCATGCGCGGCGGGTGGAGTATGTCGGCTGGGCCGGGCGCGTGGCTTCCGGCTTGAAGGGCGCCAACCTGGCGCTGGATGCGTTGTTCGAGGCGACCTACCGCGAGGCGATGGCCCGGCTGGCGGCCGAGGCGTGAGCATGGCGCGCCCGGACATCCTGGCGGTGGAGCGCGCCACGCTGACCGCGGTGCCGGCGCCGGTGCTGGCCTTCGACGGCGGCTTCGTGGCGCGGCGGTTCCTGGGCGGCACCGGGCGCGCCAATGCGGCCTGCGGGCTGGACCCGCGACCGGACCCGGCGCTGGCGCAGCGGGTGGACCGGATCGAGGCCTTCTATGCCCGGGCGGGCCTTCCCTGCCGATTCCGATCCACCGCGCTGGACCCGGAGGGGCTGGAGGCGCTGCTGGCGGCAAGGGGCTACACGGCGCGGGACGAAAGCCAGGTGATCTGCGGGCGGCTGTCCGGCTTCGCCCGGCCTGACCCCGCGGCCGAAATGCTGGCGGGGCCGGAGCCACGCTGGCTCGCGGTGGTGGCGACCGCGGAGCATCAGTCCGAGGCGCGGCGGGCCGAGAAGGCGGGCATGGCCGGGCTGCTGGGCGTGCCGGCCGCCTGGGTCCTGCTGCATGAGGACGGGATGCCGGCCGCGAGCGCCTTCGTGACGGCGGATGGCAAGCTGGCCGGGCTGTTCGACCTGGCGGTGCGCCCGGAGTTCCGCCGGCGCGGCCTGGGCCAGCGGGTGATGGCGGCGGCCGGCGCCTGGGCGGCGGGCCAGGGTGCCCGCTGGGCCTATGCGCAGGTGTCCTGCACCAACCTGGCGTCGCTGGCGATGAATGCGCGGCTGGGGCTGACCGAACTGTATCGCTATCGCTACCTGATGCCGCGGTAGCAGGCGGCGCCGGTTGTCCCGGCGCCGTAGCGTGACCTCACGGGATCAGAACGGTGCTGCCTGTCGTCTTACGGGCTTCCAGGGCCGTGTGCGCCTCGGCCGCGTCCTTCAGCGCAAAGCTCTGGTTGACGCGGATCTTCACCGCGCCCTTGGCGACCACGTCGAACAACGCGGCGGCATGCGCTTCCAGATCCTCGCGCTTCGCGGTGTAGGTCGCGAGCGTAGGGCGCGTCAGGTACAGGGATCCCTTGGCGGCCAGGATGCCGATATCGGTGGTGACCGGGCCCGAGGCGTTGCCGTAGGACACCATCATCCCGTAGGGCGCCAGGCAATCGAGCGAGGTGGTGAAGCTGTCGCGGCCGACGCTGTCATAGACCACGGGCAGCATGGCGCCCCCGGTGATCTCCTTCACCCGTGCCGGCAGGGACTCCAGGCCGATGACGGTGTGGTCGGCGCCATGCGCCTTGGCCAGCGCCGCCTTTTCCTCCGTGCTGACGCAGCCGATGACGGTGCAGCCGAGGTGCTTGGCCCATTGCGTCATGATGAGGCCGACGCCGCCGGCCGCGGCATGCACCAGGATGGTCTGGCCGGGCTGGACCTTGTAGGTGCGGGTCAGCAGGAAGCCCGCCGTCATGCCCTGCAGCATCATGGCAGCCGCCTGTTCCGGGGCGATGGCATCCGGCACCTTCACCAGGCGGTCGGCCTTGATGGTGCGGGCCTCCGCATAGGCGCCGATCGGGGCGGTGGCGTAGGCGACGCGGTCGCCGGGGGCGACATGGGTGACACCCTCGCCCACGGCCTCCACCACGCCCGCGGCCTCCATCCCGATGGTCGCGGGCAGTGAGGGCGCCTTGTAGAGGCCGGTGCGGAAATAGACGTCGATGTAGTTCAGCCCGACGGCCTGGTGACGGACCAGGGCCTCGCCCGGTTTCGGCGATGGCAGCGGGATTTCCTCCCACACCATCTTCTCGGGGCCGCCATATTCGTGGACGCGGATGGCGTGGTTCATGGGGATGTGGTCCCTGGATCTTGGGGGAGGAAAAGGGCGGCGTGCCCGCGTTGCTCGATGCCGAGCAGGATGCGCTTTGTGCTGGCGCCGTCGCCACCGGAATAACCACCGATCCGGCCGCCGGAGGCGACGACCCGGTGGCAGGGAATGATGATAGGGATGGGGTTGCGACCATTGGCCTGCCCGATGGCACGAGCCGATGATTGGAGCAGCCGGGCCAGGTCGCCGTAGGAGCGGGTTTCCCCGGCCGGAATGTCACGCAACGCCGCCCAGACCCGCTGCTGGAAGGGCGAGCCGTGAGGGGCCAGCGGCAGGTCGAAGCCGGTGCGCAGGCCGTCGAAATAGTCCTGCAACTGCGTGGCCGCTTCCCGCAGCAGCGGCGTTTCCTCCTGGTCCCGGCCGCGACCCCAGTCGAGGGCCACGATCGCGCCGTCCTCGGCGGAGATGGTGAGGTCGCCAATCGGGGTGAGGCAGGAGAGTTGTGGCATGCGATCCGTCCGGGGGATCGCCATGCGCCACACTCTTCGGGGTGCCGTCAAGCCAGGTCTTGTCGGAGGGTGTCGCATCGGCCCTGGTCGGGGCCGGGATGCCTCGCTACATGCAGGGCAGTGCCTGGATGAGCGGAGGCTTGCTTGACCGATGCCGTAGCCGATCCGGCGGCTGATGCCGCCGATCCTCCGCCCTTTTTCCGGGCCCATGTCTTCGTCTGCTGCAACCGGCGGCCGGACGGGCACCGTCGCGGCTCCTGCGCCGCACGCGGCAGCGAGGCCTTGCGCGACTACATGAAGGCGCGGGCGAAGGAGCTTGGGCTGGCGGGCGTGCGCATCAACCAGGCCGGCTGCCTGGACCGTTGCGAGTTCGGGCCGGCCCTGGTGATCTACCCGGAGGGCGTCTGGTACAGCCCGAAGACGCGCGACGATGTGGACGAAATCCTCCGGGCGCATCTGGTCGATGGCGGCCGGGCGCGGCGCCTGATGCTGACGGAACGGGACGTGCCGCCGCCGAAGAGTTGAGGCGGACGTACTGTTTCACGTGAAACACCCGCGTCGCCAGGGCAGCCGATGTCATCCCTGATGGATACGGTCTTCGCGCGAGCATCCGGCGCAGGGCTGGCGGCCGTTGCGGTTCTAAGGCTCTCGGGACCGCGTACAGCCCAGGTGCTGACGCGGCTTGCGGGACGACTGCCGCAGCCGCGCTACGCCAGCCTGCGGCGCTTGCGCGCACCCGATGATGGGCAGGTGATGGACGAGGCGCTGGTGCTGTGGTTCCCGGGGCCCGGGAGCTACACCGGCGAGGATGCGGCGGAGCTTCACCTGCATGGCGGGCGGGCCGTGGTGGCCCGTGTCGAGGCGGCGCTGCTGGCGCTCGGGTGCAGGCCGGCGGAAGCGGGCGAGTTCACCCGGCGTGCCTTCCTGCATGGCCGCATTGACCTGACGCAGGCCGAGGCGGTGGCCGACCTGATCGAAGCCGAGACCGAAGCGCAGCGCCGCCAGGCCCTCCGCCAGGCGGGCGGCGCGTTGGCGAGTCTCTATGGCGGCTGGACCTCGCGACTGACCCGCATCCTGGCCCAGCAGGAAGCCGCCATCGAATTCGAGATGGACGACCTGCCCAGCGACCTGCCCGCCCGGGCGCGGGAGGCCGCGGAGCAGCTGCGGGCGGAGATCGCCGCGCATCTGGCTGATCAGGGGCGCGGTCAGCGCCTGCGGGACGGCGTTTCCATTGCCATCATCGGCGCGCCGAATGCCGGAAAATCCTCGCTGCTGAATGCGTTGGTCGAGCGGGATGCGGCCATCGTGTCGCCGACGCCCGGCACGACCCGCGACGTGGTGGAGTGCCGGCTGGAATTGGCAGGCGTCCCGGTCCTGCTGGCCGACACCGCCGGTCTTCGGACCACGCTTGACGCGGTCGAGCAGGAAGGGGTGCGGCGGGCGGCGCGACGCGCCGACGCGGCGGATATCGTGCTCGCGGCCTTTGCAGCCGATGCCGCGCCGGACGCGGAGACGCTCGCCCTGCTGGCGAACGCCGAGCACGCCGTGGTGGTGGGCACCAAGGCCGATCTGGCGCCGCCTCCCATCCTCCAGAACCACCTCGTCCTGCCAACCAGCGCCGTAACCGGTGCCGGGCTACAGGCGCTGCGCACGGCCCTTGAGGATCTGGTGCGTCGCCTGGCTTTCACAGCCGACGCACCGGCGCTGACCCGCGCCAGGCATCGCGCGGCGCTCGATCAGGCGCTGGCCCGACTGGATGAGGCGCGGGAGGCCGCGCTGCCGGAGGTTGTGGCGGAGGGCTATCGGGCAGCCCTCGCCGAGCTCGGGCGCCTCACCGGGCGTGTGGAGGTGGAACAGGTGCTGGATGCCGTGTTCCGGGACTTCTGCATCGGCAAGTAGAGGGCCTATACCGCACCCATGGCGATCAACGAGAGCTACGACGTGGTGGTGGTGGGCGGCGGCCACGCCGGGTGCGAGGCTGCGGCCGCCGCGGCCCGCTGCGGCGCGCGGACCCTGCTGCTGACCCATCGCCTCGACACGATCGGGGAGATGTCCTGCAACCCCGCCATCGGCGGCATCGGCAAGGGCCATCTGGTGCGGGAGGTCGACGCACTGGATGGGCTGATGGCACGCGCGGCCGATGCGGCGGCCATTCATGCCAAGGTGCTGAACCGCAGCAAGGGGCCCGCCGTGCGCGGGCCTCGCATCCAGGCGGACCGGCGTCTGTACCGCGAAGCCATGCAGGCCCTGCTGGCGGCGACACCCAACCTGACGCTGGCCGCGGAGTCGGCCGAGGATCTGGAGGTGGATGCGGCCGGCCGTGTCCGGGCTGTCCTCTGCGCCTCCGGCCGCCGCATCGCCTGTGGCGCCGTCGTGCTCACCACCGGCACCTTCCTGCGCGGCGAAATTCACCTGGGCGAGACCAGGCGTCCTGCCGGCCGCGCCGGAGAGGCGCCTTCGATTGGCCTCGCCCGCACGCTGGATCGCCTGGGCCTGCCGCTCGCCCGGCTGAAAACCGGGACGCCGCCCCGGTTGGACGGGCGCACCATCGACTGGGAGGCGCTCGAACCGCAGCCGGGTGACGACCCGCCGGAGCCGATGTCCTGGATGACGGAGCGCCTGGGCAACCCGCAGGTGCTGTGCCGCATCACCTGGACCACGCCGGCGACCCATGCGTTGATCCGCGCCAATCTCGACCGCACCGCGGTCTATGCCGGCCGAATCCAGGGTGTCGGTCCGCGCTATTGCCCGTCCATCGAGGACAAGGTCGTGCGCTTCGCGGACCGCGAACGCCACCAGGTGTTCCTGGAGCCGGAGGGGCTGGACGACGACACGGTCTATCCGAACGGCATCTCGACCAGCCTGCCGGAGGAGATTCAGGCGGCGCTGATCGCTTCCATCCCCGGTCTCGCCCGCGCGCGGATCCTGCGACCTGGCTATGCCATCGAGTATGACCATGTCGACCCGCGCGCCCTGCGCCGCACCCTGGAAGTCCGTGCGGCTCAGGGCTTGTTCCTGGCGGGCCAGATCAACGGCACGACGGGTTATGAGGAAGCGGCGGCACAAGGGCTGATGGCGGGGCTTAACGCAGCTCAGCGGGCCGGCGGCACTGAGCCCGACCGCGTGCCCGGACGCGGCGAGGCCTATATCGGCGTCATGCTCGACGACCTCGTAAGTCACGGGGTGACCGAGCCCTACCGCATGCTGACCGCACGCTCCGAACATCGGCTCAGTCTGCGGGCCGACAATGCGGGCCTCAGGCTGACGCAGCGCGGCCTTGCCTGGGGCTGCATCGGGTCGGCGCGCGCGGCACGGCAGGTGGACTTCGGCAACCAGGTTGCAGCCAGCCTCGCACGCGCCGCGACGGATGAGGCGACGCCCTACGCGCTGGCCGAGGCTGGCATCCCGATCCGCCAGGATGGGCGCCGGCGCACGGTGCTCGAAGTGCTGGCCCTGCCCGATGTCACGGCCAGCATGGCCGCCAAAGCGTTTCCATGGCTCGCTGACCTGGCACCGGCGGTGGCGACGCAGGTGGAGGCGGAAGCCTTCTACGCCCCGCACCTGCGGCGGCAGGATTCGGAGCGGCGGATGCTGGCGCGGGAGGATGGCGTCGCCGTGCCGGCGGATCTCGATTATCGTGGCGTTCCCGGGTTGTCCGCGGAGATGCAGCAACGGCTTGGCAGGGCGAACCCGGACAACCTCGGTAGCGCCAGCCGCGTGCCCGGCATAACGCCGGCTGCCGTGGCTGCCCTTGCCATCCACCTTCGACGCAGCCAGCCGGAGCCGGTATAGGTGTTTCACGTGAAACACCTCCCCCCCTCCACCGCCACAGCTTCGCCAGCGCGGCTCCAATTGGACGCGGCAGCCGAGGCGCGGCTGGAGGCCTATCTGGACCTGCTGCTGCGCTGGAACGGCCGGATCAACCTGGTCGCCAAGGCGCCTGTGGAGGTGCTGCGGCAGCGGCATGTCGCTGACTGCCTGCAACTTGCGCCGCTGCTGCCTGCCGAAGGCGTATTGGCCGATCTCGGATCAGGCGCGGGCCTGCCCGGCCTGGTCCTGGCGATGGTGACAGGGCTGGAGACGCATCTCGTCGAGGCCGATCGCCGCAAGGCGGCCTTCCTGGTCGAGGCCGTGGCGCGGCTGGCCCTGCCGAAAGTGAACGTACACGCCGAACGAATCGAGGATGTCCAACTGCCCCCCATCGACATCCTGACCGCGCGGGCCCTGGCGCCGCTGGCCAGCCTGCTGCCGCACGCGCAGCGCCTTCTGGCACCCGGCGGCACCGCCATATTCCCCAAGGGCCGCACTGCGGAGCAGGAATTGGCGGATGCCATGGCCAATTGGTCCTGCCGGGTCGAACGCTTTCCCAGCCAGACCGACCCTGCTTCCACCATCTTCCGCCTGTCCGGCATGCGTCATGTCCAGCCGCAAGCCTGACCGTCATCCCCGGGTGCTGGCCTTCGCCAACCAGAAGGGCGGCGTCGGCAAGACGACGACCGCCATCAACCTGGCGACCGCCCTCGCGACGGACCGCAAGGTGCTGCTGCTCGACCTGGACCCGCAGGGCAATGCCTCGACCGGGCTCGGCATCAGCCGGCAGGACCGCGCCGCCGGCAGCTATGCCCTGCTGGTGGAAGGTCGCCCGCTCGGCGAATTGCTGCGCCCCACGCAGATCCCCAACCTGTTCATCCTGCCCGCCGACCCGGACCTCGCCGGCGCCGAGATCGAACTGGTCGGACTCGAGGATCGCGAACGCCGTCTCACCCTTGCGCTGTCCGAGGCGCGGGAGGCCTTGGCCGATTTCGACTACGTCTTCTTCGACTGCCCCCCCTCGCTCGGCCTCATCACCCTCAATGCGCTGGTTGCGGCCGACGGCGTGCTGGTGCCCCTGCAGACCGAGTTTTTCGCGCTGGAGGGCATCAGCCAGATCACCCGCACCATCGAGCGGGTGCGGCGTTCGCTGAACCCCCGCCTGCGCCTGGACGGCATCGTGCTGACCATGATGGACCGCCGCAACAACCTCTCGGAACTCGTGGCCAGCGACGTCCGCGGCTTCTTCAAGGACAAGGTCTATGAAACCGCCATTCCCCGGAACGTCCGCGTGAGCGAGGCCCCCTCCCACGGCCTGCCCGTCCTGCTGTATGATTTCCGCTCGCCGGGCGCCCAGGCCTACGTCAAGCTGGCCGCCGAATTCCTGAAGCGGGAGCGTGCGCCGCAGCGCGCCACATGAGCAGCACCACCCGCAAACCCACCTCCCGCCTCGGCCGCGGCCTCTCGGCCCTGATCCCGGATGCGCCCGCCGCCAGCCTTTCGGAGGCGCTGCGCAGCCTGCCGATCGAGGCGCTGGAGCCCGGCCCGTTCCAGCCCCGCGGCGGCATGGATCGCACCGGCCTGGAGGAACTGGCCGCCTCGATCCGCGAGCACGGCATCCTGCAGCCGATCCTGGCCCGCCCGAAACAGGGCAGCCCTGGCAGCTACGAGATCATCGGCGGCGAGCGTCGCTGGCGTGCCGCCCAGGCCGCGCAACTGCATGAGGTGCCCGTCGTCATCCGCGACTTCGGCGACCGGGAGGCGATGGCCGCTGGCCTGGTCGAGAATCTCCAGCGCCAGGATTTGAACGCGCTGGAGGAAGCCGAGGGCTACAAGCGCCTGCTCGAGGAATTCGGCCTGACGCAGGAAAGCCTCGGCCAATCCGTCGGCAAAAGCCGCAGCCATGTCGCCAACACCCTCAGGCTGCTGGGCCTGCCCGCCCCGGTGCGGGACCTGCTGCGCGACGGCGCCCTCTCCGCCGGCCATGCCCGCGCCCTGATCGGCTCGCAGGATCCGGGCCGGCTCGCGGCCCAGGTCGTGGCGCGGGGGCTGAACGTGCGGCAGACGGAAGCGCTGGCCGCCGCCACGCCCAAGGCCTCCTCGCCTCCGCCCCGGCCGCAGGACCCGGAGACCCGCGCGCTGGAGCGGGACCTGACCGAGCGCCTCGGCCTCAAGGTCGCGGTGCGGCACCAGGCCCGGGGCGGCGAGGTCACGATCCGGTATCGCGATCTGGATCAACTGGATGGCCTGGTCCGGCTGCTGTCGGGCGGCGGCTGAAACCGGCTGGCGCGTCAGCGCCGGGCAAAGCCCGCGGCCTGCCGCGCCAGGGCAGCGATACTGGCCCGCGCCAGCGCCTCGTTCACGTCGCGGAACGCCGTCGTCTTGGTGCGGCGCTCGGCCTCCAGCAGCGCCGCCCCCTGCGCCTCCAGCGCCGGCAGCGGCCATAGCCGCAGGGCGCGGGAGAACGCCGACTGGTGCTTGAAGAACACCGGTGGCCGCAGCACCCCCGCATCGCCACCGGCGGCCGAGGCTTCCTGCAGGCGCTGCACATGCCGCAGCGCGGATCGTACCACCATCACGGCGTTGGCGCCCTCCGCGAAGGCTGCATCCAGCGCCTGGTCTGCCGCCGCCGCGTCGCCGGCCGTGGCCGCCATCAGCGCCACGTCCAGGTCCGCCGTCAGGCCCTCCGCCACGCAGGCGAGCGCCACCGCCTCGTCCACGCGCCCGCCCGGGCCGGCATGCAGCGCCAGCACCTCCACCGCCCGGCGCAGCAGCATCCGGTCCTCGCCAAGGCGCGCGGCCAGCCATTGCAGGACGGTCGGGTCCGCCTGCACGCCCTGTTCGCGCAGCAACCCGCCGATGGTCGCCGCCAGCGCCTCCGGCTTCTCCCGCCAGCAGGCGATGACCACGGCGGAAGGCGCCGCCTCGGCCAGGGCGCGCAGCTTGGAGCGGGCCGTGATCTCCCCCGCCTCCAGCACCACCAGGGCCTCGCTGTTGCTGGCCAGCACCTCCTGCAATGGCGCCGCATGCGCATCGGTCGCCTCGCGCAGCCGGACCACGCGGCGACCGCCGGTCATCGCCAGGGCCGCTGCCTCCCCGGCCAGGGCGCCACCGCGCGCGGCCTCATCGCGCGTCAGCTCCGCAAGCCTGAACGGGTCGGACAGGGCACCGCCCAGCACCGCACGCACCAGGGATTCCGCCCGTTCCCGCACCAGCCCCGGGTCATCCCCGTACAGAAGCACGGCGCGTGCGGAGCCCGGATTGCCCAGGAACGCCGCGACACGGGACGCTTCGAGCTTCGCCATTGCCGTTCCGCGGCACCGCTACCGGAAGCGCGTGCCGAGCCCCGGCGGCAGGCCGCGCGCCGCGGGGTCGACTGGCGTGAGATCGGCGCCAGGCAGAGGCACGACCGGCGGCGACGGGTCGGCCGGCGCCACCAGCCCCGTGTCGGGCTGCCGGAAGAAGATCGCCAGCCGCGTCACCGTCAGGTCCGCCAGCGTCTCCGCCAGGCGCTGCTCGGCGAATTCGCGGCTGCTGTCGGAGGCGAAGAACTGGCTCGGCGGGATGTTGTAGGCCTCGATGCTCCGCTCGACACCCGAGGCCAGCGTCACCGGCGGCGGCCCCGGCTGTGCCAGCAGCCAGTTCACCGTGCCGATGGTGCGGACGCGGGAGGACGTGCCGTCGCGCTGGATGCCAACGGCCTCCTGCTGCAGGACCGGCGCCACCCGCAACTGGTAGCGCACCTCGCCCGCACCCGGGCCGCCGACATCCTGGCCCATCCGCTGGTACAGGGCGCGGCGCAGCAACTGGCCGAAGCGCTCCTGCAGCACCTCCACCCGCACGCCCTGCAGCTGCGCCCGCACCGCCGGCGTTCCGGGCGGCGTGCCTCCGCTGCCATACAGCGGCCGGAAACCGCAGGCGCCAAGGCCCAAGGCTCCGGCCAGGAGGCCCGTCCGGGCGAGCAGCCCGCGACGCCCCAAAGGTTCAGACGACGAAATTGACCACCCGCCCCGGAACATGAATCCGCTTCTTCACCGGCTTGCCGCCCAGCGCACGCTGCACGTTCTCGTCGCCCTCGGCCAGGGCGAAGATGTCGGCCTCCGCCGCCTGCACCGGAACCTCGATGGTGGCGCGCAGCTTGCCGAGCACCTGCACCGCAAGCGTCATCGTCTCCGCCCGCACCAGGTCCGGCTCGGCCTCCGGCCAGGGCAGCTCCGCAACCAGTGCCGAGGCGCCCGGGTTGAGCAGCGCGTAAAGCTCCTCCGCCAGATGCGGCATCATGGGCGCGGACAGGCGCGCCAGCATCTCCAGCGCCTCCCGCCGCGCGGGGCCCATGCCCTCCGCGCCGGAAGCCGCCTCGGCCTCCCCGATCGCATTGGCGAATTCATGGATGCGCGCGACGGCGACGTTGAAGGCGAAGCTGTCCAGCGCTTCCGTCACCGCGACGATGCTGCGATGCGTCACCTGCCGCAGCTTCTTCGCCGCCCCCGTCGCCTGGCCCGGGGGTGCTCCGGCCGCGGGCAGCATCGGCAGCGCGTTCGCGGCCAGCCGGAAGACCCGCTGGGTGAAGCGGAAGGCGCCGGCGACGCCGGATTCCGTCCATTCCATGTCCCGCTCCGGCGGGTTGTCGGACAGGATGAACCAGCGCGCCGTATCCGCCCCATAGCGCCCGATGATCGCACCGGGATCGACGGTGTTGCGCTTCGACTTGGACATCGCCTCGACGCGCCCGATGGTCACCGGGGCGTTGCCGCCCTTCAGCGTGGCGCTGCGCGTGCCATCGGCGGCGAGTGAGAACTCCACCTCCTCAGGGTACAGCCAGCGGCCATCCGGGCCCTTGTAGCTTTCGTGCTGCACCATGCCCTGGGTGAACAGCCCGGCGAAGGGCTCAGCCACGGCCAGATGCCCGGTGGCCTGCATCGCGCGCGTGAAGAACCGGCTGTAGAGCAGGTGCAGGATCGCATGCTCGATGCCGCCGATATACTGGTCCACCGGCAGCCAGGCATTCACCGCGTCCTGCGTGACCGGCTCGGCCGCATGCGGTGAACAGAAGCGGGCAAAGTACCAGGAGCTGTCGACGAAGGTGTCGCAGGTATCGGTCTCCCGCCGCGCCGGCTTGCCGCAACTCGGGCAGGCCACGTGCTTCCAGGTCGGGTGGTGGTCCAGCGGGTTGCCGGGGCGGGAGAAGTCCACATCCTGCGGCAGTTCCACCGGAAGCTGGTCCGCCGGCACCGGCAGCGCGCCGCAATCGTCGCAATGGATGACCGGGATCGGGCAGCCCCAGTAGCGCTGGCGGGACACGCCCCAGTCGCGCAGGCGCCAGTTCACCACCCCGGTGCCCTGGCCGGCTTCCTCCAGCCGCGCGATCACCGCGCGCTTCGCCGCCGGCACTGGCAGCCCGTCCAGGAAGTCCGAGTTGAAGATGGTGCCGTCATCGGTATAGGCGGCATCACCCAGCGCGAAGCCGGCCGGGTCGGCCCCCGGCGGCAGCACCACCGGCTTGATGGTCAGCCCGTATTTGCGGGCGAATTCGAAATCCCGCTCGTCATGCCCGGGGCAGCCGAAGATCGCGCCGGTGCCGTATTCCATCAGCACGAAGTTGGCGATCCAGACCGGGAAGGTCTCGCCGGTGAAGGGATGCACCACGCGGAAGCCGGTGTCGAAGCCGCGCTTTTCCGCCTGTTCGATGGCGGCCTCGCTGGTGCCCATGCGGCGGCATTCGGCGACGAATTCGGCCGCGTCCGGGTTGGCGGCGGCTGCGGCGGCGGCCAGCGGGTGTTCCGCGGCAACCGCCAGGAAGCTCATGCCGAACAGCGTGTCCGGGCGGGTGGTAAACACCTTCGCCTCCACGATATCCGCCACTGGCTGCGCCATCCGGAAGCGCACCCGCGCGCCTTCGCTGCGGCCGATCCAGTTGGACTGCATCAGCTTCACGCGCTCGGGCCAGCGGTCCAGCCCACCCAGCGCCTCCAGCAGGTCCGGCGCGTATTTGGTGATGGCCAGGAACCACTGGGACAGCTTCTTCTTCTCGACCAGCGCGCCGGAGCGCCAGCCGCGGCCGTCGATCACCTGCTCGTTCGCCAGCACGGTCCCGTCCACCGGGTCCCAGTTCACCCAGCTTTCCTTGCGCTCGACCAGGCCGGCCTTCCAGAAATCCAGGAACAGCTTCTGCTGCTGGCCGTAGTAGCCCACGTCGCAGGTGGCGAATTCACGGGACCAGTCGAGCGACAGGCCCATGCGCTTCAGCTCGGTGCGCATGTTGGCGATGTTGTCGTAGGTCCATTGGCCGGGATGCACGCCACGCTCCCGCGCCGCATTCTCCGCCGGCAGGCCGAAGGCATCCCAGCCCATCGGGTGCAGCACCAGGTGGCCGCGGGCGCGCTTGTAGCGCGCCACCACGTCGCCCAGCGTGTAGTTGCGGACGTGCCCCATGTGGATCTTGCCGGAGGGGTAGGGAAACATCTCCAGCACGTAGTATTTCCGCGCCCCCGGCGGCGGCACGTCGGGCACGCTGAAGCAGCCGCGGCGGTCCCATTCGGCCTGCCAGCGTGGCTCGGCCGCGGCGAAGTCGTGCCGCGCCGGCTGGCTCTGGGCAGGGTCCTGGCCAGCGGGGTGGGCCGGGGAAATCTCGTTCATCGTGCTGCGGTGCATGGCCTGGGGTTGAGCCACAGGCATAATCCTCCCCGGCCCCCCTGGGAAGGGCGGCCCCTCAGCCGGAGGCGGCGCTTCAGCCGGAGGCGGCCCCTCAGCCGGAGGCGGCCCCTCAGCCGGAGGCGGCCACAGACTGCGCCCGCAGCTCCCGCGCCCGGTTCAGCACCTGGTCCTCGAGTTCCGCCGCGGTGCTGGCGGCGACCGGCACGTCGACCCAGGCATTGCCGCGCAGTTCCTGCCGGAACAGGGCGATGCGCACGCCGTCGGAGCGCAGCTGGCGGCCGAGCACATAGGCGGTGGCGCGGAAGCGCTCGCCCTGGCTGCCGGGCGGCGAATACCAGTCGGTGATCAGCACGCCGCCGAAGGGGTCGGCGGAGGACAGCGGCATGAAGGACAGCGTATCCAGCGACGCGCGCCACAGATAGGCATTGACGCCGATGCCGCCGCCATCCTGGCCGGCGCCGGGACGCTGCTGGCTTCGGTCCGTGCCGAAGATCAGGATGCCATCGGTGCCGCCGAGCCGCCCGCGCACCTGGTCGCGACGGCGGTCGGAGCTGTATTCATCGAGCCCCGGCGTCCGCACATTGTCGCCCAGCGAGCCGCAGCCGGCCAGCACGGTGCCCGTGAGGGCCACCATCATCCATTGCGTCAGGCGCATGCTCTCCATCCCGGCCCGGCGGGGCCCTTCCTGGCGCGATGTTTAGCGCCACGGCGCCGCCGCGCAAAGTGCGGGTCTGTAACGCGGGATAGCACCCTAAGAAAAAGGGGCGGCGGGTTTCCCCGCCGCCCCCTTCGTCGCGATGATCCTTGCGGGATCAGAAGGCCAGGCGCGTGCCCAGGATGAACACGTCGATGTCGCGGTTGCGGGTCACGATCGAGGTCGGGTTCTGGGCGTTGTTGGCGATGTTCTCGTCCGAGATGTTCGTGTAGTTCGCGAACGCCTCGAGGCCCGGCGCGATGGTGTAGACCGCACCGACGCCGATGGCGCGCTGCTCACGATCGGACAGGTTGTTGCCGTTGTCACGCTGGCCGAGCGAGTAGAAGGCGCCGACCGCGATCGCACCGGCGCGGTAGGTGGCGCCGAGCGTCCAGTTGGACGAGTTGCCCAGGCCATCGCGGATGCCGGCGCGGCCGAAGGAGGCGCCCGCGTACTTGCCCCACATGTAGTGGCCACCGACGGTGACGCCGAAGGCGGACAGGTTCAGGCCGGCCTGGTAGGCGTTCGGGTCCTGCAGCTGCACGGCAGCGCTGTGGCTGTCGGGCGCATTGCCGCGCATCGCGGAGAAGGCCGCGGCCACGCCGACGTTGCCGAAGCTGCCGCGGTAGCGGATGGCGCCGGACAGTTCGTTGCGGATCGAGCCGGCGTTCGGGTCGCGCTGCAGAACGGTGCTGGAACCGCCGACGAGGAAGTTCTCGCCCTCGTACTGGTTCGCCGCGTAGCTCACGCCGAAGTCGAAGCCGAAGAACTGCGGGGACAGGTAGATGATCTTGGTCGAGTCGCTGCCGTCGTTGATCGTCGACAGGATGTAGCGCGTGCCATCGGCGCCCGGCGCGATGAACTCGTCCCAGCCACCCGATTCGCCGAGGTTCGTGACGCCCGGGGCGGCGACCTTCAGCTGGTCGGCGGCGCTGTCCTGGTCACCGAACTGCAGGGTGCCGAGGGTCGGGGAGGAGATGAAGCCCCACATCTCGTCGGTGTCGATGGCGGTCGAGGACGTGTTGTTCGCGTCCATCTGCAGCTCGATCTCGGCGCCGTAGGACAGGCCATTGGCCGCCTTGCCGCGCACGATGATGCTGATTTCCATGTCGGAGCGGAAATCGAACTTGTCGCGGCTGACCGTCTCGTTCGGGCGGCCCGGGGCCGTCAGGGTGATGGCGCTGCTGTCGTTGTCGTCGTTGACGTAGCCGCCGGTGAACTCGAAGTAGCCGCCCACGCGAACCGTCGGAGCCGTCTGCGCCTGGGCGCCCGTCATGCCCAGCAGCGCGGCGCCAACCACCGCAGTGGTGCCCAGCAGAATCTTGCGCATATTCAAAAACCTCCTCCTGCACCGGGTGGCCCCCGGCATGCGACGACCCGCCTGCCCCCCTCGGCAGGACGCCGCTACCAGGTTCCCCCCTGGCAGCAGTCGAGCCCGGGCGGATAATGGTCCGGTGGTTACGCTCCGGGCAACCGGCCAAAGCCGAGCGTCGCGACTTCCTTGAGACAGTGTTGCGCGCGGGACACAACGCCGTGTGGGACGGGTCCCGGCTTGTGAGCCGCATGCGCGGGACGCGTATCAATTCTGAACCGGCCGTTCAGGCGCGCCGCGCCGCCCATTCAGGCGCGCCGCGCCGCCCATTCAGGCGCGCCGCGCCGCCCATTCAGGCGCGCCGCGCCGCCCATTCAGGCGCGCCGCGCCGCCCATTCAGGCGCGCCGCGCCGCCAGCCCGCCGATGGCGGCAAGACCCGCCGCCCGCCCGGCGCCACGCCATGTCAGGCGTCCCGCGGTGGCGGCCGTGACACCGCCGAGGGCCACGGCCGGCCGGCCCAGGCGCCGCGCCAGGGCCGACCAGCGCAGCGGGCCGAGGGCCGGCGCGCCCGGGTGGCTCGCCGTCGCGAAGGCCGGCGAGACGAAGCCGAGATCCGCCCGCAGCCGCCGCGCCCGCGCCACCGCCGCCCGCCCATGCACCGCCAGGGACAGCACGGCCCAGGGCGCGCCGCCCCGCCGCGCCGCCAGCCAGGCCAGCACCTGCGTCCCCACGGCCCGATCCGGCAGGTGCAGCCCGCAGCGCCAGCGCAGCGCCGCGCGCGCATCGCCGCCGACCAGCAGAAGCAGCCCGCGCCGCCGGGCCAGGGCCGCCAGCCGCGCCAGCACCGCGGGCGTGGCACCGCGCGCCAGCACGCCGGACCCGCGCGGCAGCCGGGCCGCCGCGGCGCAGGGGTCCGGCAGCCGCACCGGGTCCGAGACCAGCCACAGCCGCGCCCCGCGCGCCACCGGCCTCCGTTGCGGCAGCGGCACCGGCTTGAGCCGGCGGGACCATGCCTCTAGCGTCCGCGCCATGCCCCAGGATTTCCCCCATATCGCCAGCCAGCTCGGCCGCATCCGCGACAGGATCGCTGAGGCCTGCCTGCGCGCCAACCGCCCCCCCGAATCGGTCACCCTCGTCGCCGTGTCCAAGACCCATCCGGCGGAGGCCGTCCGGGCCGCGCTGGCCTGCGGCCAGGCCACCTTCGGCGAGAACCGGGTGCAGGAGGCCGAGCAGAAATTCACCGCCCTGCGCGCGGACCATCCGGACCTTCGCCTGCACCTGATCGGCGCCCTGCAGACCAACAAGGCGCGCGACGCCGTGCGGGTCGCCGACGTGATCGAGAGCCTGGACCGCCCGAAGCTGGCCACGGCGCTGCGCGATGCCATGGCCCGCGAGGGCCGCCAGCCCCGCCTGCTGGTCCAGGTCAATATCGGCGACGAGCCGCAGAAGGCCGGCGTCCCGACGGCGGAGGCCGATGCCTTCATCCGCCTCTGCCGCGAGGATCTTGGCCTGCCCATCGCCGGGCTGATGTGCATCCCGCCCGCCGAGGACGACCCGCGGCCGCATTTCGCCCGCCTGGCGGACCTCGCCGGCCGGCACGGCCTCGGCATCCTGTCCATGGGCATGAGCAACGACTTCGAGGCGGCGATCGCGGAAGGCGCAACGCACGTCCGCGTCGGCACCGCCATCTTCGGCGGCCGGCCCGCGCCGGCTTGACTGCCCCGATGGATGCCACGGTGGCCAGCAACCGCGCCAGCGGCACGGCGTTGATCACGCAGGCGGATGCGCCGAAACAACACCATATTCTGGACGAGTTGTTCGGCTTCACTGCCCTCGGCCCGGTTGCGCAGTTGTTGGCGCATCGGCCGCATGCAGCCGTGGCGGGAGAATCGATTTGGGCCGATACCTGGTGACCGGCGGGGCCGGCTACGTTGGCAGCCACACCGTGCTCGCCCTGCGTGATCGGGGCGAGGATGTCGTGGTGCTCGATGACCTCTCGAAGGGCCATCGCGCGGCGGTGCCGCAGGGCGTCGCGCTGGTGTCCGGGCGTTGCGACGACCGCGCCGTGCTGGCCGAGGCCTTCGCCCGCGGGCCCTTCGATGCCGTGCTGCATTTCGCCGCGCTGTCGCTGGTCGGCGACAGCATGCGCGAGCCGCTGCGCTACATGGCGGAGAACCTGAACACCCTGGCCGCCGTCGCCGATGCGACGGTGAAATCCGGCTGCCGGAAGCTGGTGATGTCCTCCACCGCCGCGCTGTTCGGCTTCCCCGAGCGCATCCCGATCGACGAGCAGCAGGGCCACGCGCCGGTCTCGCCCTACGGTGAAAGCAAGCTGATGTGCGAACAGGCGCTGGCCTGGGCCGAGCGCATCCACGGGCTACGCTACGCCTCGCTGCGCTACTTCAATGCCGCCGGCGCCGACCCCGAGGGCCGTGCCGGGGAGGATCACGACCCCGAGACCCACCTGCTGCCGCTGGCGATCGATGCCGCGCTGGGCAAGCGGCCGCCGCTGATGGTGTTCGGCACGGACTACCCGACGCCGGACGGCACCGGCGTGCGGGACTACGTGCATGTGACGGACCTGGCGGACGCCCATTTGCGCGTGCTGCCGCTGCTGGACACGCGGTCGGTGCGCTACAACCTCGGCAACGGCACCGGCTATTCGGTGCGGGAGGTCATGCAGGCGGTGGAGCGCGTCGGCGGTCGCCCGGTGCCGCATGAGCTGGGCCCGCGGCGCCAGGGCGACCCGGCCGTGCTGGTCGCCTCCTCCGCCCTGCTGCGCGCCGAGACCGGCTGGACGCCGCGCTTTCCAGCGCTGGACGACATCGTGCGCACCGCCTGGGACTGGCGGGTGGCGCATCCGCAGGGCTATGCCGGCGCGAAGGCGCTCGCGCCGGCATAGGCCGGCATTACGCCAGGTTCCCGGCCACCCAGTCCTTCAGCGCGCTGCGCGGCAGGGCGCCGACCTTGGTGTCCACCGGCTTGCCGTCCTTGAACAGGATCATCGTCGGGATGCCGCGCACCGCGTAGTCGTTCGGCGTCATCGGGTTGTCGTCGATGTTGACCTTGGCAATGGTCAGCTTGCCTTCGTATTCCTTGGCGATCTCGTCCAGGATCGGCGCGACCATCCGGCAGGGGCCACACCATTCCGCCCAGAAATCGACCAGGACGGGGCCGGAAGCCTCCAGCACATCCTGCTTGAAGCTGTCATCGGTGACAGCCTTGGTGAGTTCGCTCATCGCGGGTCTCCGGGCGCCGGCCGTGGGGGGCAGATGGAAGGGCCGGCGCAGTTGAAGGCAAGATCGTGGCGGTGCGGGTCCGGGTCAAGCAAGCCCTGTCTTCCGGTCCGTCATGCACGCGGCGCATGCAGGTCAAGAAGGTCTTCCGGAAGCGGCATGAGGCGCGCGCCGAAGGTCCAGACCAGGGCGCAGTCCACCCTCCGGCCCGGAAAGGCACCGGACAGCACGGCGCGGTAGGCCGCCATCTGCCGCAGATACAGCGCCGGCACGGCCGAGACCTCGGCCGGCGGCGGGCGGTTGGTCTTGTAGTCCAGCACCAGCACCCGGCCGGGCGTCACCAGCAGCCGGTCCACCTGGCCGCTGACCAGGCGGTCGCCAATGCGCCCGGCGATCGGCGCCTCCGCCAGGCTGCCCGGGCCGAAGGCGGCGGCGAAGGCCGGCGCGTCCAGCAGCGCCAGGATTTCCGCCAGCGTCTCCCGCTGTTCGTCCTCGGGCAGGTCATGCCCGCGCCGGGCGAGGAAGGCCCGCGCGGCGGCTTCCCGCGTGGCCGGCGGCCGGTCCGGCAGGTGTTGCAGCAGGGCGTGCACCAGCCGGCCGCGCCGGAAGCGGCGGCCGGTGGGATCGGACATGCCATGCGGGGCCGCGGCCGGCGCCTCGTTCTCGCCCGGCACGGCGGAGGGGGCGAGCGCATCCTCCGCGTGTTCCGCGGGCGCCGGGCGGCGCACCCAATCCGGCAGGTCCGCCGCGGCGGCGGGCGGCGAGTCGCGTCCATCGGGGCGCGGTGCGTCCTCCTGCGGCGTTTCCAGGCGGGCGAAGCTCGTGGTGGCGAAGCGGCAATCCGCCGGGGCGCCGAAGCCGCCGAATTCGCCTTCCTCGCAGCCGAGCCGGCCGAAGCCCTGGGCGATCAGGTCGTACCAGCAGGCCTCCGGCCAGTCCCGCGCCTTGGGACGCCTGCGCTGCCAGCCGCAGACCAGCAGGCGGTCCTCCGCGCGGGTCAGCGCGACATACAGCAGGCGATGTTCCTCGGCCGCCCGCGCCGCCTTCTCCTCGGCCAGCAGCGCGCTGTAGGCCGGGGCGTGGTGGTCCTTGTTCGGCGCCCAGAGCGGCAAGGGCGGGCCCTCCGCCGGCTGGTACCAGCGCACCTCCGCCCCGTCGCGGCCGGTGGCGACGGTGTCCGGCAGGATCACCACCGGCGCCTGCAACCCCTTGGCGCCGTGCACGGTCATGATGCGCACGGCGTCGCCGGCGCCTTCCTGGTCCCGCTTCACCTCCGCCCCGCCGCGGCGCAGCCAGGCGGTGAAGCCCTGCAGGCTGGGCGGGTGGCGGCGGCCATAGTCCAGCGCGGCGTTGAGGAACTCATCCACCGGGTCCGCCGCATCGGGCCCCAGCCGCGCCAGCAGTTTTTCCCGTCCCCTGTGTTCACCGAGGATTTCCGCGAACAGCGTGTGCGGCGGGGCGATGTCCGCGCGCGCCATCAGCCCGGCCAGCCAGTCCGCCGCGCGTCCTTCCTGCGTGTCCTGTCCGCGCGCCTCCGCCAGCCGGCCCCAGAGCGGCCCGCGGCGGTCGGCAGCCAGCGCCAGCAACTGGTCGTCATCCAGCCCGACCAGCGGCGATTTCAGCGCCGCCGCCAGTTGCAGGTCGTCCTCCGGCAGCAGTAGCGCGTCGGCCAGCGCCAGCAGGTCCTGCACCGCGATCTGTTCGACCAGGCGGATGCGGTCGGTGCCGCCCACCTTCACGCCGCGCGCCTTCAGCGCCCGCACCAGCCGCGGCAGCAGCCCGCCGGTGCGCTTGCGGACCAGCACCAGGATATCGCCCGCCCGCATCGGCCGGCCGCGCGCGGGCAGCATCTCCCCGTTGTCCAGCCAATGCGCGATGCGCGCCGCCAGCGCCTCCGCCAGCAGCGCATCGGCGCCGGTGGCGGCGGAGGGCGCCTCCGGCACCTCCCAGGGGGGCGGCGGCTCGGTCTCGGCGGCTTCCAGCATCGGCCACAGCTCGACGCAGCCCGCCTGCCCGACGCGGTCCGGCCGATGCCGCAGCACCTCACCCGGGCCCACCACGCCATCCCGCGCCGCCCCTTCGGCGAACACCGCATCGACCAGCGCCAGCACCGGCGCGGTGGAGCGGAAGGAGACCTGGAGCTGCACGTCGCGCAGCGTCTCCTCCAGCGCCGAGATGCGTTCGGCGAAATGCCCCTTCCAGCGGGTGAAGCCGGCGGCATCGGCGCCCTGGAAGCGGTAGATGGATTGCTTGACGTCGCCCACCGCGAAGATGGTGCGCGGCGCGGCGCCCTTCCGGTCGACGCCGGAGCCGGCGAAGAATTCCTCGGTCAGCGCGGCGGCGATGCCCCATTGCGCCGGGTTGCTGTCCTGCGCCTCGTCCAGCAGCACGTGGTCCAGGCCGCCATCCAGCTTGAACAGGACCCAGGCGCTGCCGGGGTCGCGCAGCACCTGCCGGGCGGACAGGATCAGGTCGTCATAGTCCAGCAGCCCGCGGGCGCGCTTGCGGGCGCGGTAGCCCTCCAGCACCGGGGCGCCCAGGCCGAGCAGGGCGCGGGTCGCAGCCAGCAGGCGGCTGGCGCGGCGGCTGCCTTCCACGCCGGCCACGCGCTCGCCCTCCTGCCGCAGGATCTCGGCGCATTCCGCCTGGCGCGGGCCGACATCCTTGGTCGCCATCCGCGCCCGTGGCGTGCCTTCCTGCGTCAGCAGGCAATCCGCCCATTCGCCCCAGCGCGCGGCGCGCTGCGCCGGCGCCAGTTCCAGCCAGGCCATCAGGCGGGCGCCGCGCGTCCGGTCATTGGCGTTGCGGCTGGCCTCCAGCAGCCGCGCCGCGACCACCGCCTGGTCATGCACGGAGTGCGCGCCGGCCAGCAGCAGCGAATCCTCCTGCGCGTCGTCCGGCAGATCGAGATGCCGGCCGATGGCCTGGCACAGCGCCGCCAGCGACCCGGTGCCGCGCAGCGCTTCCGACAGCCTTTCCCGGTCATGGTCCAGCGCGCGCACCAGCTTGGCGAAGGCATCCGGCGGCACCAGGCTGGCGAGCGCCTCCAGCGCCGTAGCCTGAGCCGGGCCGGACAGGACCGATTCGCGCGCCTCGGCCAGCAGCGCCACGGCATCGGCATCCTCGATGACCCCGAATTGCGGGGCGAGGCCGGCTTCCAGCGGGAAGGCGCGCAGCAGGGACTGGCAGAAGGCGTGGATGGTGCTGATCCGCATGCCCCCGGGATGGTCCAGCACCCGGCAGAACAGGTTTCGGGCCGCATCCAGGTCCCGCCTTTCCGGCACCCGCCCCAGCAGGGCCGAAAGCCGCGCCGCCAGCGCCGGTTCCGGCTCCACCGCCCAGCGGCCGAGGTCGCGCGCCAGCCGCGTCGCCATCTCGGCCGCCGCGGCCTTGGTGAAGGTCAGGCACAGGATGGAGCCCGGCCTTGTCCCGGGCGCCAGCAGCAGCCGCAGCACGCGGTCGGTCAGCACCTTGGTCTTGCCCGACCCGGCCGAGGCGCCGACCCAGGCGGAGGCCAGGGGGTCCGAGGCGCGGCCCTGCTCGTATTCCGCTTCCTGCCGCGGCGTGAGGATCAAGTTCATGCCTCATCCTCCTCCGCATCCGCCCATTCGGCGATGCGCGACAGGTGGTCGTAGTCGCTGCCCCGGGTCTTGCGGCCGGGATGCGGCCGGGCGGTGAAGGCGGCGTCGCCGAGCAGGAACCGGTCCACCAGCAGGCCGAGGCGATCCAGCGCCATCGAGGCCAGTTCGGAAACCTCCGCCGGCTCGGAGACCATGCCGCGCACCTCGCCCGCAGTCTCGCCGCCGGACAGCTTCCAGTAGGTCAGCGCCCGCACGGTCGCGGGCGGCACGCCGGCGAAGGCGCCGGCGGCGGCGATGGCGGCTTCCAGCGGCAATTGCGGGGCGCGGCCAACCCCCAGTTCGTCCGGGCGCGGCAGCGTGCCGGTCTTGTAGTCGAGGATCGCCAGCGTGCCGTCGCCCAGCCGGTCGATCCGGTCCGCCCGCGCCTTCAGCGTCACGGTCCCGCCCGGCCGCACCAGGTCGAGCCGGCCATCGGTTTCGGTGAAGCTCTGCGCGATCTGCCCGGTGGCCCGCATCTCGCCTTCCTGCGCCACCACGAAAGCACCGATGCGGGCGAGGCGTGGGCGCCAGAAGGCGGCCAGCGCGGGACGCGGCCCCTGTGCGGCCAGCGCCTCGGCGGCGGCCCGGCCCCAGGCCTCCAGCGCCGCGTCCTCCCCGGGCCAGCCGCCCGGAACGGCCGACAATTCGGCGATGAAGCCGGCCAGCGCGCCATGCACGATGATGCCGTAGTCCAGCGCCCCGACATCGGCATCCAGCGGGTCCAGGCGGCGCAGCTTCAGGATGCGCCTGGCGTGGAAGGCGTAGGGGTCGGCCAGCAGGTCGGCGACCTCGGTCACCGAGATCTCGCGCGGCCGCTGCGCGCGGGTCGGGCGCGGCGCCGGGCGGGCGACGGGCGTCACCCGGTCCGGCATGTCGAGCGCCGCCGCCATCCGCGCCGCGTCGCTGTCCGGCAGCGCCAGGCCCTGCCCGTTCAGGAAGGTCTCCAGCCGTGTCAGCCAGCGCGCCGGCACGGTGGGCGCTCCGCCCCGGCGGCTGGCGCGCGAGAATACGGCATCGGGGGCGGCGCACGCGAACAGGAAGAAGTCGGTGCAGACCCGGCCGATGCGCGCCTCGGGTTCCGGCAGGCCGAACTGTGCCCGCATCGGGCGGCTCATCCAGGGGCCGGGGTCGGTCGCCAGCGGCCACACCGTCTCGTCCAGCGCGCCGAGCACCACGCGGTCGAAGGACAGCAGCCGGGCTTCCAGCAGGCCGAGGATTTCGACCCGCGGATGCGCCGCCTCGTGCAGCCGCACCTGGCGCGTCACCACGCCGTCCAGGCTGGCCTCGAACAAGGCGGGCCAGGAGGCCGGGTCGATCGGCGGCATCAGGGCCATGGCCGGTGCGAGGTCCGCCATGTGGCTGGCCAGCACCTCGCCCTCGTCGGCCGCGTACAGCCGCAGGCCGCCGGGCTGGTCGGCGGTGGTGGCCAGCGCCTCGGCGGCGGCGAGATGCGCCGCCAGCAGGTCCGCCGGCGGGCAGGCGGCGCCGTGGCGGGTGCTGAAATCGCCGAGCGCCCCGGTCAGCGCCGAGGCCAGTGCCGCATGCAGGGCCAGCAGCACCGGCTTGCCCTCCGTCTCCGGCAGAGCCGCGATGGCGGCGGCGAGCCCGGCCAGCCCGCCCTGCGGCCGTGGCCCGCGCAGCACGCGGCGTTCCAGCAGCCGCACCGCCGCGAGAAACTCCGGCCGCGCCATGCCGGCCGCCGCCAGCGGATGCTTCGCCAGGGCCAGCAGCGGGACCGGCGCGAAATCCTCCGCCACGCAGCGCGCCAGCAGCCGCAGGAAGATGCCGGTGGGGGTCTGCGCCAGCGGCTGGCCGGCGCTGTCATCGGCCCGGATGCCATGCCGCACCAGCTCCGCCGAGACGCGGCGCGCCAGGTCGCGGTCCGGGGTGACGAGGGCGGCCCGCGCGCCGGGCTGTTCCAGCGCCTCCCGCAGCAGCAGCGCGATGGCCGCGGCTTCCGTCTGCGCATCCGGGGCGGCGAGCAGGCGCAGCCCTTCCAGCCCGGTCGCCCAGCGCGCGGCATCCGGCAGGGTCCACGGCGCCATGCCCTCCGGCGGCCGCAGCGACATTTCCAGCAATTCGGGTCGCGCCTTCGGCACGCCGCCGGGCGGCACGTGCTCGCAGCCGGGCCAGCGACCGACCTCGCGGAACTCCGCGCCCATGGCGTGCAGCAGGCGGCCCTGGCTGCAGAAGGGATGCGTCGGCGCGTCGCAGACCGCGGCCCAGATCTCCGCCAGCGCGGCGCGGTCCAGCCCGTGCAGCACCACCGCGCCCTGCGGCAGCCGCGCCACCACGCGCAGCAGTTCGACCGCCGCCGGGATGGTGCCACCGACGCCGATGCCGGCGGCCACCACCGGGTCCTCCGGCGGGTTGTCCTGCCAGGCCTTCGTCTGCTCCCGCAGCGCCAGCACCCGGCGCAGGCCGATATCGAGCATCCCCTGGTCTTCCAGCCAGCCGGCCCAGGCGGTGGCGACGCCGCGCAGGAAGGTGGTGGTGATCTGCCAGTGGGCGGCCTGCGATTCCGGCACCAGGGTTTCGAGCCGCCCGAGCCAGGTCTCCGCGAAATCCGCCGGCGAACCCGAAGCCAGCAGTTCCGTGTCCGGCTCCTCCAGCGCAATCTCGTCGAAGATCCGGGCGAGTTCGGCCGCCAGGCCCCAGGCCTGTTCCGGATTCGCCGGGCCGCCATGCCGCGGCGGCAGGCGCAGCACGAGGCTTGTCAGCACCGCCTGCCGGGTCAGCGCCGGCACCGCGGGCGGCAATTCCAGCAGCGTGGGCAGCGCCAGTTCGTCGGCATCCTCCGTCGACAGGCCGGCCAGCGCCCGCATCCGCGGCAGCAGCAGCGCGCGACCCTCCGCGGCGGTCAGGAAGGCGTCGCGCAGGCCGCGGGCGGAACGCCGCGTCGGCAGCAGGATGGTGGCGCGGGACAGGGCTTCCGGCGGCTGGTCGCGGAACTGCCGGAACACCCCGGATGCGAGGCATTCCAGGAAGGGAAGATGCGCCGGGATATCGTAGAGGTTCATGATGCGTTCGCAGGCTAGGGCGTGAGGGCGGCCTGGTCCAGGGCTCAGAACAGCGCCGTCAGCATCCCCGCCCGCAGCATGGTCTCCGCCCGGTCCAGGTCGCGCGGCGTGGACAGGTGGAACCACGCCCCGTCATGCACCAGGCCGTACAGCCGCCCGGCGGCAATGGCGCGGTCATAGACCAGGTTCAGGCTGAACGGTCCCTCGGGCGTGCCCTCGAAGAGCCCCGGCGCCAGCACCTGGACGCCGCCGAACAGATAGGGCGAGATCTCACGTTCCTTCAGCCGCCGCGCCCGGCCATGCGGGTCGAGCAGGAAGTCGCCGCGCCCGACCTCGCCATCCACCTGGCTGGTCCGCACCAGCAGCAGCAGGGCGTCCATCCGCGCCGGGTCGAAGGCGGCGGCCAGGCGTTGCAGCGCGGGCGTCGGGCCATCGAGCCAGAAGGCGTCGCCATTGACCACGGCGAAGGGGTCCTGGCCCAGATGCGGCAGCGCGGCCCTGACGCCGCCGCCTGTCTCCAGCAGCGTCTCCTCCCGCAGCACGACGCGCCCTGGCGCATCGTGCGCGGCCACCGCGGCCGCGACCTGGTCGGCGAACCAATGGGCGTTGATGACATGGTGCCGCACGCCGGCATCGCGCAGCCGGTCCAGCGCATGGTGCAACAGGGAACGCCCCTCCAGCGGCAGCAGCGGCTTCGGCGTCTCGTCCGTCAGCGGCCGCATCCGGGTGCCGAGGCCCGCGGCCAGCACCATGGCGTGGGTGAGCGGGATCATGGGGTCTCCGGGTTGCGGCGAAGGCTTGCCGGCACATGCGCATCGAGGAATTCGCGCAGCGGCGCCGTCGCCTCGTGCTCCAGCGCGCGGGCCAGCAGCGCCCAGCAGCGCGGGCCGTGTTGCAGGTAGTGCGGCTTGCCGTCCCGCCGCGCCAGCCGCACCCAGAGGCAGCCGACGCGCAGATGCCGCTGCGCCGCCATCGCCGCCATCGCGGCGCGATATGCCGCCGGGTCCAGCTCCGGCCGGAGGTCCAGGTAGCGCGCGATGCAGGCCTCCCGCACCGCCGGGTCCACGTCCCGCCGCGCATCCTCGACCAGCGAGACCAGGTCGTAGGCGGGGTGGCCGAGCGCCGCGTCCTGGAAATCCAGCAGCCCGACATCGGCCGGCGGCGCGCGGCCCGGCAGCGGCATCAGATTGGCCGGGAAGAAGTCGCGATGCACGAAGCCGGAGGCGGCGAAGGGCGCCAGCATGGCGTGGATCGCCTGGCCGAACCCGTCGCGCGCTGCCTCGGACGGCGGCTCGCCAAACGCGGCCGGCCACCACCACTCAAGAAAAGTCGCCGCCGCGGTATCGGCCATGCGGGCGGCACCCCAGGCGGGCAGGCCGGGCGGCGGCGGCACCGCATGCAGGCGCGCCAGCGCCGCGGTGGCGGCCAGGTAGTGCGGCGCCGGGTCCTCGCCGGCATCGAGTAGCTGCGCCGTGGTGCGCGCGCCGAAATCCTCGATGATCGCAAAGCCTTGGCGCGGGTCGGCGGCGAGGATCTCCGGTGCCGAAAGCCCCGCCGCGCGCAGATGCGCACCGATGCGGAGGAACGGCCCGAGATCCTCCTGCGGCGGCGGCGCATCCATCAGCAGCGCCGGGCGCGGCCCACCGACCAGCCGCGTGTAGCTGCGGAAGGAGGCATCGGCCGGCAGCGCCTGCCGCTCGGCGGTGGCGAAGCCGTGGTCGGCCAGGAAGGCCACCGCCTCCGCCCTCATGCCCCGAGTCCCTCCAGCCGTCCGGCCCAGCCGGTGAGGGTCGCGACGCGGGAGGTCTCCGTCGGGCCGGGGGCCAGCGCGAGGGTCAGCGCATCGGCCGGCCGCAACGTGCCGAGTCGGTCCGGCCATTCGACCAGCACGATGCCGTCCCGCGCCTCCTCCCACCCCAGCTCGTCCAGCCCCGCCGGGCCATCCAGGCGCCACAGGTCGAAGTGGAAGGCGGGGCCGGCGGGCAGGTCGTAGGACTGCACCAGGGTGAAGGTGGGCGACGGCACCTCCAGCGCCGGATCATGCGCGGCGGCGCGCAGGAAGGCGCGGCAGAAGCTGGACTTGCCGGCACCCAGCGGTCCCTCCAGCAGCAGCGCATCGCCGGGACGCGCGCGGGCGGCAAGGTGCGCGGCCAGCGCCGCCGTCGCGGCCTCGTCGGGCAAGGGGAGGATGAGGGTCATGCGCGGCGGCAATCTGCCCCCACGGTGCCGCATCGCACAAGCCGACCGCTTGATCCTGGCAGGCGCTTGGTCCAAGCAGCCGCCAACGGCGAAAGGACGCGGCATGTCGGCGGTTGTCGAGACGGATGTGGCGATCATCGGCGCGGGTCCGGTCGGGCTCTTCGCCGTGTTCGAATGCGGCATGCTGCGGATGAAGACCGTGGTGGTGGATGCGCTGGGCGAGATCGGCGGGCAGTGCAGCGCGCTGTATCCGGAAAAGCCGATCTTCGATATCCCGGCGCATCCCGAAATTGCCGGCGCCGACCTGATCTCCGCCCTGCACAAGCAGGCCGCCCCCTTCCACCCGCACCTGATGCTCGGCCGCCGCGTCGAGTCGCTGCGGCGGGAGGGCGAGAAGCTGGTGCTGGGCACCAGCGACGGCGACAGCATCACCTGCAAGGCCGTGATCCTGGCCGCCGGCGCCGGCGCCTTCGGCCCGAACCGCCCGCCGCTGGACCGCCTGCCGGAATTCGAGGCCAGCGGCGCCGTGCGCTACCTGGTCAGCCGGCGCGAGGAGTTTCGCGGCAAGCGCGTCGTCATCGCCGGTGGCGGCGACAGCGCCGTGGATTGGGCGCTCAGCCTGAAGCAGATCGCCGCCCATGTGACGGTGGTGCACCGCCGCGACAAGTTCCGCTGCGCCCCGGAAAGCGCCGCGCAGTTGAAGCGCGCCGCCGACCTTGGGGAACTGGAACTCGCCATCCCCTACCAGCTGCACGCGCTGGAAGGCACCGGTGGCGCGATGACCGGCGTGACCCTGGCGACGCTGAAGGGCGAGACGAAGACGGTGCCGGCGGACCACCTGCTGGCCTTCTTCGGCCTGTCGATGGAGTTGGGCCCGATCGCGGATTGGGGCCTGGGCCTGGACCGCAGCCACATCCAGGTGACGCCCGCCACCTGCGAGACCAACATCCCCGGCGTGCACGCCATCGGCGACATCGCGACCTATCCCGGCAAGCTGAAGCTGATCCTGCAGGGGTTTTCGGAGGCCGCGATGGCCGCGCATGCCATCCACCCGAGGGTCTTCCCGGGGGAGGCGCTGCACTTTGAATACTCCACCAGCAAGGGCCTGCCGGTTCCGGGCTGAACCCGGCAGCGCAACCGCAGGCCGCCACGCCGCGTTCCAGACCAGGGATCGGAACCGGATCGGGACAGGTGCATGCAGGCGGCGGCCCAGACGATCAGCCCCGAAGCACCGTCCCTGACCACCGGCGAGACGGCGACCCGCACCATCGAGGTCGGCTCCGCGATCATCCAGGACAAGATCGAGGCCTGGTCGGCGGGGTTCCAGTACCTGCTGCCCAACATCGGCGTTGCCCTGATCGTCGTCGCCATCTTCATCGGCCTCGCCTGGCTGGTCGCGAAGGGATTTGGCCGGTGGGCGCGTCGGCGCGACCGGGCAAACCTGGGCGAGGTGCTCGGCGCCTTCCTCAAATGGGTGGTCATCTTCATCGGCGTGCTGATCGGCCTGACGATCGTCATGCCGTCCCTGCGGCCGGGCGACCTGGTGGCGGGACTCGGCGTCGGCTCCGTCGCCATCGGCTTCGCCTTCAAGGATATCCTGCAGAACTGGCTGGCCGGGGTGCTGCTGCTGCTGCGCCAGCCCTTCCGCCCGGGCGACCAGATCATCGTCCGCGGCTACGAGGGCACGGTGCAGCGCATCGAGACCCGCGCCACGGTGATCCGCACCTATGATGGCCGCGACGCCATCATCCCGAATGCCGATGTCTATTCGAACCCGGTCATGGTCAACACGGCGCATGCGCGGCGGCGCGACGAATACGACCTTGGCATCGGCTACGGCGACGACATCGAGGCCGCCCGCACTGGCATCCTGGCCGCCATCCGGGACCTGCCGGAGATCGAGGCCGACCCGGCGCCGGAGGTGCTGGTCTGGGAACTCGCAGGCTCCAGCGTCAACCTCCGCATCCGCTGGTGGACGCATCCGCGCCGGATCGACGTGGTGCTGGCGCGCTCCGCCGTGTTGCAGGCGGTGAAGCAGGCCATGGACCGGGATGGGATCGACATGCCCTACCCGACCCAGGTCATGCTGTTCCACGACCAGACCGAGGAGCTGGACGGGCTGCGCGGCGCACAACGCGAAGGCTGGCCGAAGCGCCGGGGCGAGCGGCAACCACGCCCGGCGCGGGACCTGGCCCGCGGCGAAAGCGACTGATCCGGGCGGTCTGGAACGGCCGTGCGTTCAGGCCTTCTGCAGCATCGCCTCGATCCGCTTCGCATCGTCGCGCGGCACGCTGAGTCGCAGTTCCGCGCCGGACAGTTCGGTCGCGCTGCGGTCGAGCGGCACGCTGCGCACAAGGCTTTCCAGCGCCAGCTTGGCGGCTTCGTGGTCCTTGAAGTGCCGCGACAGCGACACGGCATCGGGCACCTGCTTCGAGGGATGATCCTCCCCCGCCGGCACGGCGCGCGGGCCCTTCGTGCCGGTATCGGACACCGGGTCGCTGGCCGGGAAGGTATCCATCACGGCGCGGTCCTGGTCGCTGACCGGCTTCTGGTGGTCGCTGTGGTTCTGCATGAGATGGCTCCCCTCGATGAGAAGCCGTAACGCCTGCGATCCGCGCGGGTTCGTCCCGCCCACGCGGCCGCAGGGCGCCTGGCGCCTCAGGCGAAGACGAAGTCCGCGTTGGACAGGGTCACGCTGCCGACGATGTGGCCGACCAGCTCGTCCGCGCTGGTGTAGCGCCCGTTGCGGTCGGTGTCGGCCAGGATGCTGACTCCGTTGAAGCCATCCACCTTGGCGCTGCGCAGGAAGTAGGTGCCGATGTCGTCGGAAAGCTGGATCCTGTCGCCGCGCTGGAAATCCATGATCCGCGCATAATCCGCCATGCCGGATTTCTTCGCGTTGCCGTCGTCGTAGAAGACGCCGCGCTTGTCGCCGAGCACGAAGATGTCGTTGCCGCCCAGGCCCTTCAGCACGTCGATGGTGCCGCGGCCCAGGAAGCTGCCGGATTGCGGCACGCCGCTCAGGATCTCGCCGCGCGAGGTTCCGGTGATCGTGTCGCTGGCCGTCGTGCCGTAGAAGTCCCTGACCACCGGAACGGGCGGCGGTGGTGGGGGCGGTGCCGGCGGCTTGTCGCCCGCGCCGCCCCCACCGCCCGCCGCCAGCATCGCATCGGCGTCGAGCCGTCCGCCGGTCGCCGTCTTGCCGGCCAGCGCCTTGGTCGTGGTGACGGAGCCGAGCAGCGCCGCGCGGATCTCGGCGGCGCTGTCATCCGGGTTGGCGGCCGCATACAGCGCGATCGCCCCGGTGACATGCGGCGCGGCCATCGAGGTGCCGCTCATCGTGCCGTAGCCGCCATTGGCGGTGGTCGACAGGATGGAGGCGCCGGGCGCCGCCAGGTCCACGGTGGTCGCCCCGTAGTTGGAGAAGGAGGCCAGCCCGCCGGAGCTGGTGAGGGCCGCGACCGAGACCACCGCCTCATGCCCGACACTGCCCAGCGTGCTGTAGTTGGAGGGGAAGTTGCCCGTGGTGTCGGTGTTCTGCCTGCTGTTGCCGGCGGCGGCGATGAACAGGTTGCCGGCCGCGGCGGTGCGGTCGATGGCGCCCTGCATGGCGGCGGAATAGCCGCCGCCGCCCCAGGAATTGTTGGTCGCGACGAAATCCTGCCCGACCGCAGCCTTTCCCGCGGCGGTGTAGTAGTCCAGCGCCTTCACCGCGTTGGAGATCGCGCCGCTGCCCCGGGCGTCGAGGAATTTCAGCGCCAGGATCTGCACCTCCCACGCCATGCCGGCGACGCCGATGCCGTTGCCTCCGACCGCGCCGATGGTGCCGCTGACATGCGTGCCGTGGCCGTTGTCGTCGAACGGGTCGTTGTCGTTGTTGACGAAGTCCCAGCCGAACAGGTCGTCCTTGTAGCCGTTGCCGTCCTGGTCGTTGCCGTTGGCCCAGCGCTTGTCCTTCAGCAGGTCGCCCGCATCGATCCGGCCGTTGCGGTTGATATCGGTGACGAAGCTTTTGTTGGCCGCCAGGTTCAGGTCGCGGAAGGTGATCAGGCCGTCGCCGTCGCCATCCGCCAGACTGCTGCGGAAGGTGACCGGGATCTCGTTCTGGTTGATCCAGACGTTCAGGTACAGATCGGCATGGGTGTAGTTGATGCCGCTGTCGAGCACGCCGACCACGACCTTGGTCGATCCGGTCTCGCCATCCGCCCAGACCTCCCCGGCCTGGCTGCCGAAGGCGTTCTTCCGCGCCGTCTCGTCGCCATACATCCCCCACAGGGAACCGTTGGCGTAGCTCGCATCATTGGCAACCGCCTCGACCGAGACCTGCCAATCCTGCTCCGCGAAGACCACCCCCGGCTGGGCGGAGAGCAGCGCCGTGGCCTCGGCGATGCCGAGCTCCGGCGGCAGCGTCAGCCGCAGCAGCAGCCCGTCATCCTGCCCGGGCAGGTCGCCGCGAATGGTCTCGATGGCCGTGGGTGCTATGCCGCCCAGGGCTTGGTCGAGCAGCGCCGGCGCGAGGCCCGGGCTGAACTGCACCAGGATGTCGGCGCCGTGGGTCGCGCCCTGCGGCCCGGCGGACCAGACGGTGGCGGCGTCAGGCGCTTCCACCTCCGGCTCGTCCGGCAGGCCGCGGCCCTGGATGCCAAACGTCTTCAGGATTGAGACAGACACGCGCCCTCCGGGATTTCGAAGCCAGAGGACGTGTTTTGCTGGACTCTCCTGAAGATCCCGTGAATCGCGGCGGCGCTACAGCCGCGCTTCCCGCCAGAGTCCCAGCTTCTGCTGCGCCGCCGCGTCGGAATAGCCGAACAGTACCAGCTCCGAAGCGGCGGTCAGCGTCAGGTCCGACCAGGACGGCACCACCAGCAAATCGCGCGGGACCAGGTCGTGGCGGATGCCCTCGATGGACGCGGTGCCGGTGCCCTCCACCACCACCAGCACCATCGCATCCGTCGCGCGGCGCGGCATCGTCGAGAAACCGGCGGGCAGCAGGCGGACATGGGCGGCGATGGTCGGCATCACCGGGCCGCCATCCGCGGGGTTCACGAATTCCAGCGCGTAGCCGAGATGCGGGTCCGGGTCGCCGCAGCGCGCCATGACAGCCAGGCTGTCGCGCCATTCCGCGTAGGGGTAGTGGAACAGCGGCAGGCGGTCCGGCCGCCGCGCCCCCAGGCTGCCGCCGAAGGGCCGCAGGTTGCGGCCGTAGCGCGCGGCGGTGTCGCCGGCCGGTGCGGTTTCGGGATGCGCCATGGCGCCATCCGGCAGGCGTTCGGCGAAGCTGGCGGCGAAGTGGCGCACCGTCGGGATGTCCAGCCCATCGAGCCAGATCATCGGCGCGTCGCTGGTATTGCCGTGGTCGTGCCACTGCCAGTTCGGCGTCAGCACCAGGTCGAAGGGCCGCATCACCGCCTTCTCGCCGTCCAATGCCGTGAAGGCGCCGTCGCCCTCCATCACGAAGCGCAGCGCGCATTGCGTGTGGCGGTGGCAGGGCGCGACCTCCCCCGGCAGGATCAACTGCAGGCCGGCATAGAGGCTGGTGGTGACGGAGGACGTGCCGGGCAGCCCCGGATTCTCCAGGATCAGCACGCGGCGTTCCGCCTGTTCCGCGGTGATCAGGTCGCCGGCGCGCAGCAGGTGGTCGCGCGCGGTGTCGTAGTGCCAGAGATGCGGCCGCACCGGGGAGGACGGGGTCGGCGTCACCAGCGCGTGCAGCACTTCCCACAGCGGGAACAGGTGCTGCGGCGCCATCTCGGCATACAGCGACTGCAACAGGGCTTTTGGATCGTTGATCCCGTCCATGGCGCGCTACCCCCTTCGCACAGCCTCCGCCAATTCCCGCACCTGGTCCAGCACGGTCGGCACCGTCGCCGGCGTCGCGCGGCCCTCGGCATCGAGGGTCGCCAGCATCCCGTCGAGCAGGGCGGAGGCGACCACCGCGGCATCGCCGATGCGCGCGGCCTCGCCGGCCTGTTTCGGCGTGCGCACGCCGAAGCCGATGGCGATCGGCAGGTCCGTATGTTTGCGGACGCGCGGGATGGCGGCGGCCAGGTCATCCGTGCTGGCGCTGCGCGTGCCGGTGATGCCGGTGATCGCGACGTAGTAGACGAAGCCGGTGGTGGCCGAGAGCACCTTCGGCAGGCGGTCTTCCGCCGTGGTCGGCGCCACCAGCCGGATCAGGTCCAGCCCATTCGCCGTCGCATCCGGCGCGATCTCGTCGGCTTCCTCCGGCGGCACGTCCACCACGATCAGCCCATCGACCCCGGCCGCCGCGGCGTCCACGCAGAAGCGGGGCACGCCGTAGGACAGGATGGGATTGAAGTAGCCCATCAGGATGACGGGCGTGTCCGCATCGCCCTCGCGGAACTCCGCCACCATGCCGAGTGTGCCGGCGAGGCTCGCACCGGCCTTCAGCCCGCGCTGGCCGGCCTTCTGCACGGTCGGGCCATCCGCCATCGGGTCGGTGAAGGGCATGCCGATCTCGATGAGGTCGGCGCCCGCCCCCGGCATGCCACGCAGGATCGCCATGGCGGTATCCCGGTCCGGATCGAACGCCTCCAGGAACGGGATCAGCGCACCGCGGCCCTCGGCCTTCAGCGCCGCGAATTTTTGGGCGATCCGCGACATGTCAGATGTTCTCGCCCAGGTGCTTCGCGACGGTGAAGATGTCCTTGTCGCCACGGCCGCACAGATTCATCAGTATGATTCTGTCCGCCGGCATCTTCGGCGCCATCTTCATCACCTCGGCCAGCGCATGCGCCGGCTCCAGCGCCGGGATGATGCCCTCCAGCTTCGAGCAGAGCTGGAACGCCTCCAGCGCCTCGTCATCCGTCACGCCGACATACTGCACGCGGCCCAACTCATGCAGCCAGGAATGCTCCGGCCCGACGCCGGGGTAATCGAGGCCTGCGGAAATCGAATGCGCCTCCGTGATCTGCCCGTCGCCATCCTGCAGCAGGTAGGTGCGGTTGCCGTGCAGCACGCCCGGGCGGCCGCGCGACAGCGCCGCGGCATGTTCGCCCGAATCGAGGCCGCGCCCGGCGGCTTCCACGCCGACCATCGCCACATCGGCATCGTCGAGGAACGGGAAGAACAGACCCATGGCGTTGCTGCCACCGCCCACCGCGGCCACCAGCACATCCGGCAGGCGGCCCTCGGCTTCCTGCATCTGCGCGCGCGCCTCGATGCCGATCACGGACTGGAAGTCGCGCACCATGGCGGGATAGGGGTGCGGGCCGGCGACGGTGCCGATGCAGTAGTACGTGTCGCTGACATTCGCGACCCAGTCCCGCAGCCCCTCGTTCATCGCATCCTTCAGCGTCGCGGCGCCGGAGGTCACCGGCACCACTTCCGCGCCCAGCAGCTTCATGCGGAACACGTTGGGCTGCTGCCGTTCGACGTCGGTGGCACCCATGTAGACCACGCAGGGCAGGTCCATCAGCGCGCAGGCGGTGGCGGTGGCGACGCCATGCTGGCCGGCGCCGGTCTCCGCGATGATGCGCGTCTTGCCCATCTTCTTCGCCAGCAGGATCTGCCCGAGCACGGCGTTGATCTTGTGCGCGCCAGTGTGGTTCAGCTCGTCCCGCTTGAAATACACCTTGGCGCCCATGCCCGGCGCTGCATCCTTGCGGAGATGCTGGGTGAAGCGCTCCGCGAACCACAAGGGCGAGGGCCGGCCGACATAGTGCGTCAGCAGCCGGCGCCATTCCGCCTGGAACGCCGCATCCGTCTTCGACGCCTCATAGGCCGCCTCGACCTCGAGGATCAGCGGCATCAGCGTCTCCGCCACGAAGCGGCCGCCGAAGGGGCCGAAGCGGCCGCGCGGGTCGGGGCCATTGCGGAAGGAGTTAGGCCGATCGGAGGAAGACAGGGGCTTGTTCACGGGCAAAATCCTGGACGTGGCGCCTTGATAGCGCAGCCGCGTCAGGTGGTCACGATGCGGAGGTCTGCCCAGACCCAGGCCGTCTCGGCGACGGCCACCTCGCCATGCCAGCCGACCTGCCGGGTGCCGGCCACCGCGCCCGTCGCGGCGTAGAAGCCCTGCGCGCGGGCATTGGAATCCAGCGCCCAGGCCCCGGCCGACCCATGCCCTGCCTGCCGCAGCAGCGCCGCCCCCGCCGCCAGAAGCGCCCGCCCGAGGCCTTGGCCCTGGGCCCGCCGCAGCAGGTACAGCCCGGCGACCTCGCCCGAGGCGCCGAGCGCCGCATCCCGCGCCGCGCAGACCGTGACGAAGCCGAGGAGGTCGCCGGCATCCTCGGCCATCAGCGTGCCGCCCGGCATCAGCGGCTGCGCCAGATTGTGCGCCCAGGCGGCGCGGCGGCGGGCCGCATCCGTCATCTCGGCAAACAGCGCCTCCGGCACCAGGCCGGGATAGGTCTCGGTCCAGGCCTGGGCGTGCAGGGTGCCGATCGCCGCCGCATCTTCCGGCGTCGCGGCGCGGATCACGCCGGCTTCGCGGCCGCCACGAAGGCAGCGATCCGGGAGGCATCCTTCACACCTCGGGAAACTTCGACGCCGGAGGAGACATCGACACCCGGCGCGCCACTCGCGGCGATGGCCTGCGCCACATTGCCGGGCGTCAGCCCCCCGGCCAGCAGCCAGGGGCGCGGGATGGCGCGGCCGGCGGTCAGCGTCCAGTCGAAGGGCGCGGCATTGCCGCCGGGCAGCGGCGCGCCGGGCGGGGCCTTGGCGTCCAGCAGGAAGTGGTCGACGACGGGCGCGTAGCGATCGACGGCGGCAAAATCCGCCGCCGAGGCGATGCCCAGCGCCTTCATCACCGGCCGACCGAATTTTTGCCGAACCTCGGCGCAGCGTTCCGGCGTCTCCTCGCCATGCAGTTGCAGGACATCCAGCGGCACGGCCGCCAGCACCGCCGCGATCAACTCATCCGAGGCATCGACGAACAGCCCGACCCGCCGTGGCCCGCCCAGCCCCGCGGCCGGCACCGTCGCCGAGACCGCGCCCGCCTGCGCCGGCGTCACCGCGCGGGGCGAGGGCGGGAAGAACACCAGCCCGACCATGTCCGCCCCGGCCTCCGCCGCCGCGCGCAGTCCGGCCGCGTCGCTGATGCCGCAGATCTTCACCAGCATGGCCTACAGCGCCTGGGCGATGGCGCGGGCCGCCGCGCCGGGGTCCGCGGCCTGGGTGATCGGGCGGCCGACCACGATCCAGTCAGCACCGTCCCGCGCCACCTGCTCCGGCGTCGCGGTGCGGGCCTGATCGCCCGCGGCGCTGCCCACCGGCCGCACCCCCGGCACCACCAGCACCGGCGCATCGCCGAGCTGGTCACGGATCGCGGTGACCTCCCGCGGCGAGCACACCAGCCCATCCGCCCCCGCCGCCATGGCAAGTCGCGCCAGTCGCAGCACCTGCTGCACCGGCCCGCCCGATACGCCTGTATCGGCCAGGGCCGAGGCATCCAGGCTGGTCAGCACCGTCACCGCCAGGATGCGCGGCCGCCCGGCGCCAAAGGCCTCCGCCGCCTCCCGCGCCGCTGCCACCATGGCCGCACCGCCGGCGGCGTGGAGGGTGATCCAGGCCGGGCCGAGCGGAGCCAGGGATCGGATGGCGCCCGCCACCGTGTTCGGAATGTCGTGCAGCTTCACGTCCAGGAACACCGGCCGGTGCGCCGCGATGCGCCGCACCGCGGCCCCGCCCTCCGCCGAGAACAGCTCCAGCCCCACCTTCAGCAGGCCGGCATGCGGCGCGACGGCGGCCGCCCAGGCCTCGGCCGTGCCAAGGTCCGGCGCATCCAGCGCCACGCACAGCCCGCAGCTTCGCACGAGGTCAGGCCTGGTGGGGCAGCGTGATGCGCGTCGGTGTCGGCGGCTCGCCTTCCTGGCGGCGGCGCAGCTCCTTCGCCTTCAGCGTGGCCAGTTCCGCCTCGACCAGCCTGGCCGCCTGTTCCACCTGCCGCGCATGGCGACGCGCCGGCAGGCCGGAGGCCCAGACCAGCACCGCGCCGATCACGAAGCCGAGGCCCGACAGCACCAGCACGGCGACACCGAGCGGGGCGGCCCAGCCGATGTCGAACGGCCACATGCGGAGCTGCACCTCCTGCATGTTGGACAGCGCGAACACGGCCAGGATGATGAGCAGCGGCAGGAACAACAGCCAGCGCATGGGAGCCTCTCCGATCGTCGTGCCTGTCCTACAAGCCCCGGGCGCCAGACGGAAGCTTCAAGCCGGAAGCTTCAAGCCGGAAGCTTCAAGCCGTAACCTTGGCGCGTGGTCGCCGCGGCGGGTCCTGCAGGGGGCCGCCATTCACCCGTTCGCGCAGTTCCTTGCCCGGCTTGAAATAGGGCACCGCCTTGCCGTCCACCGCCACCGCCGTGCCGGTGCGCGGGTTGCGCCCGGTGCGCGGGTCGCGCCGCTTGGTCGAGAAGGCGCCGAAGCCGCGCAACTCCACGCGATCCCCGCGCGCGAGCGCACCGATGATCTCGTCGAAGATGGTGGTCACGATCAGCTCGACATCGGGCTGGCGCAGATGCGGATTGGCCGCGGCAAGCTGCGCGATGAGTTCCGACCTGGTCATCCTGGTACGCCGCCCCGTTTTACCGGAGCGAAGGCTGCCAAAGCGCGCGCACGCGGTCAACGCCAACCCATTCATCGGCAAGGCTTTTTGCAAACATGCCGACGAATGAACCGAAGGTCCGTTCCGCCAGGCCCCGGATCTCGATGTCCCGCGCCGGCAGGCCGCCCGGCACGCCATGGGTTTCCGCCAGCCAGGCGCGCGCCTCGGCCTCTCCGCCGATGGCATCCACCAGGCCGAGTGCCAGCGCCTCCCGCCCCGTGAAGACGCGGCCATCGGCCAGGGCGCGGACCTGTTCGGGCGGCATGCGGCGGCCGGCCGCGACCATGGCGATGAACTGCTCGTGCAGGTCCTGCACCACGCGGGCCAGCTCCGCGCGGCCGTCCTCGCTCAGCGCCCGGAACGGGCTGGGCTGGTCCTTGAAGCGGCCGGAGGCGATCGTCTCCGGCGTCACGCCGAGCCATTCCAGCAGTTCGGAGGCATCGAAGCTCTGCAGGATGACGCCGATGGAGCCCGTGACGGTGGAGTTGCGGGCGAAGATCCGCTGCGCCGGCAGTGCCACCATGTAGCCGGCGGAGGCCGCGGTGCCGGACATTACCGCCACCACCGGCTTCACCGCGACCATGCGGGCCAGCGCGTTGTGCAGCGCCTCCCCGCCCGCGACGCTGCCGCCGGGGCTGTCGATGGCGACCAGCACCGCGCGGACGGTGGAATCGCGTCGCAGCCGGTCCAGGGTTTCCAGCAGCTTGCGGTCGTCGCCGATGAAGCCCTGCACGTTCAGCCGGGCGACATGCGCGCGGCCGAGGCCCGGCACGATCTCCCCGGCCCGGTCGTCGCGCAGTGCGAAGCCCAGTACGACGAGGGCGAGCGCCAGCACCGCCGCGCCACGCCAGAGGGAAAGCCGGCGCTTCAGGCGGCGGCGGTCGAGGAGGAGATCGGCATCGAGCGGCATGGTCCGGAGATAGGGTGCGGCGGGCCGGATGACCATGGCGCGGCTGACAGCGAAACGGCCGCCGGGATTGCTCCCGGCGGCCGTTTCTTGAACTCGGAAGGCGTGCTGGCCCCCCTCACCCAACCCTCCCCCCCAAAAAGGGGGGAGAGGGCTTCTACTATTCCTCGCCGGTCTGGGCGCGCCGGCGGATCGCCGCGCCCAGGATGTCGCCGAGCGAGGCGCCGCTGTCGGTGGTGCCGTATTCACGGACCGCCTCGCGCTCCTCCTCCACTTCCTTGCCCTTGATGGTCAGGGCCAGGCGGCGGCCGGCGCGGTCGACGGCGGTGATCTTCGCATCGACCTTCTCGCCCACGGCGAAGCGGTCGGGGCGCTGGTCGCCACGGTCACGGGCCAGCTCGGCGCGGCGGATGAAGCCGATCAGGACCTCGTCGACCTTCACCTCGATGCCGTTCGGCTCGATCTTCGTCACGGTGCAGGTGACGACATCGCCCTTCTTGATCCGGTCCAGCACTTCGGCGGCCGGGTCGGCCTCGAGCTGCTTGATGCCGAGGGAGATGCGCTCCTTCTCCACGTCGACGTCGAGCACCTTGGCCTTGACGTTGGTGCCCTTCTCGAAGTTGGCCATCGCCTGCTCGCCCGGGAGATCCCAGGAGAGGTCGGACATGTGGACCATGCCATCCAGGTCCGGACCCAGGCCGACGAACAGCCCGAATTCGGTGATGTTGCGGATCTCGCCCTCGATGACGGTGCCGGGCGGGTTGGCCTCCGCGAACAGCGCCCACGGATTGCCCTGCGCCTGCTTGAGGCCCAGGGAAATCCGGCGCTTGGGGCCGTCCACGTCCAGGATCAGCACGTCGACTTCCTGCGAAGTGGCGACGATCTTGCCCGGGTGGACGTTCTTCTTGGTCCAGGACATCTCGCTGACGTGCACGAGGCCCTCGACGCCCGGCTCCAGCTCCACGAAGGCGCCGTAGTCGGTGATGTTCGTCACGCGGCCGCTGAACTTGCCGTTCACCGGGTACTTGATGGCGACACCTTCCCAGGGGTCGGACATCAGCTGCTTCATGCCGAGGCTGATGCGCTGGGTTTCCGGGTTGAAGCGGATGACCTGCACCTTGACGGCCTGGCCGATGGTCAGCGCCTCGCTTGGGTGGTTGATCCGGCGCCAGGCGATGTCCGTCACGTGCAGCAGGCCGTCGACGCCGCCGAGGTCCACGAAGGCGCCGTAGTCGGTGATGTTCTTCACCACGCCGTCGAGCACCATGCCTTCCTTGAGGCCCTGGATCAGCTCGCTGCGCTGTTCGGCGCGCGTCTCCTCCAGCACCGCACGGCGGCTGACCACGATGTTGCCGCGGGCGCGGTCCATCTTGAGGATCTGGAAGGGCTGCGGGCTGCCCATCAGCGGGGTCACGTCGCGCACCGGGCGGATGTCCACCTGGCTGCCCGGCAGGAAGGCCACGGCGCCGCCGAGGTCGACGGTGAAGCCGCCCTTGACGCGCCCGAAGATCACGCCGTTGACGCGCTGCTGCGCGGTGAACGACTTCTCGAGGTTGGTCCAGGCCTCCTCGCGGCGGGCCTTCTCACGCGACAGGATGATCGCGCCGTCGCGGTCCTCGTAGCGTTCGACGAACAGCTCGATGATGTCGCCGACCTTGATTTCCGGCGTCTGCCCCTGCGGGGCGAATTCCTTGAGCGGGACGCGGCCTTCGGACTTCAGGCCGACGTCGACGACGGCGAAGTCGTCGTCGATGCGGATGACCTTGCCGGAGATGACGGAGCCGTGGAACGAGGTGTTCTCACCCAGCGTCGCGTCGAGCAGGGCGGCGAAATCCTCGCCGGGATCAGCAAAAGCGGTGGCGCTTGCCATGTAACGGTTGTTTCCCAATCGGATGCCCCGATCGCGGGGCATGTGGAATGCGCCCCCACGGCACGCGGCCATGGACACGGCGTGGCCGGAAATGCTGGCTGGCCGTCCCTTCGGGGATCGGCTGCGGAAGCGTATCCGGCCCAGGCTCAAGGTGCATGACGGAGCACCCAATCCGGCCCCGGCTTGACGGCGGCCTGCGGCAGGTGGCCGAAGCCAACCGTTCCGCCGCCATTCCCCCGGGCCAGGGCACCGCCGCCCTGGAGGGACATGCGGATCACGGGCAGCGCGTAGGCCCGTCAGCCCCGCGGAGTCAAGCGGATTCCCCTGCCTTGAGACGAAGCCGGATCAGCGCGAGGGCGGCGGCGAAGGCTTCCTCCGCATCCAGGCTGGTGGTGTCCAGCAGCGCGGCATCGGCGGCAGGCCGTAGCGGCGCCACGCTGCGGGCGCTGTCCTGCGCGTCGCGGGCGCGCATCTCGGCCTCCACCTGTTCGAGCGGCATGTCCTGGCCCCGGCCCTGCATTTCCGTCCAGCGGCGGCGCGCGCGTTCCTCCGGGCTGGCGCTGACGAACAGCTTCACCTGCGCGTCCGGGAACACGACGGTGCCGATATCACGGCCATCCAGCACGGCGCCGTGCCGGCGACCGAATTCCCGCTGCCAGTCCAGCAGCGCGGCACGCACGGCGGGAATCGCGGCGACTGCGCTGGCGGCGCTGTCGGCCTCCGGTCCACGCAGGTCGTCGCGGCTGAAATCGGCCGCCGTCAGCGCGCGGGCTTCCTGTTCGGCGAGGAAGGGGTCGCGCGGATCGCCGCCACGGTCCAGCACGCGGCGACCGACGGCGCGGTACAGCAGGCCGGTATCGAGGTAGGCGAGGCCGAATTCCTGTGCCAGCCGCCGCGCCAGCGTCCCCTTGCCGGCCGCCGCCGGGCCATCGACGGCAATCACCAGCCGCGTGCCGCTCATGCCGCCGAGATCGGCCCGGATCCCGGTCCGCCATTGCCGGCCAGCCCGTTGATCAGGTCGGCGAAGCCGGGGAAGGAGGTCTCGATGAAGCCGGCATCGTCCACCCGCACCGGGGCCCGCGCGGCCAGGCCCAGCACCAGCGCGGACATGGCGATGCGGTGGTCCATATGCGTCTCGACCAGCCCGCCGCCTTCCGGCGGCGCGCCGGTGCCGTGCACCAGCAGGTCGTCGCCCTCGATCTCCGCTCGGATGCCGTTGGCAGCCAGCAGCGCCGCGGTGGCGGCGAGGCGGTCGCTTTCCTTGACCCGCAATTCCTTCAGCCCGCGCATCCGCGTGGTGCCGCTGGCGCAGGCGGCGGCAACCGCCAGCACCGGATACTCGTCGATCATGGAAGGCGCCCGCGCCGCCGGCACGTCGATGCCACGCAACGCCGAGGCCCGCACGACCAGGTCGGACACGGGCTCGCCGCCCTCGGTGCGCGCATTCGCCTCCGTGATGTCGGCGCCCATCTCGCGCAGGGTCAGGAAGATGCCGGCGCGCAGCGGGTTCATCCCGACGCCGCGGATGGTCACCACGGACCCCGGCACCAGCAGCGCCGCGACGGCCGGGAAGGCGGCGGAGGACGGATCGCCCGGCACCACCACCGGGGCGGCGACCAGCTCCGGCTGGCCCACCAGCTCGATGATCCGGCCGTGGCCGTCGGCTTCCACCTGCACCACGGCGCCGAAATGCCGCAGCATGTTCTCCGTGTGGTCGCGCGTCGCCTCGGGCTCGATGACCCTTGTGGTGCCGCGGGCACACAGCCCGGCCAGCAGGCAGGCGGACTTCACCTGCGCGGAAGGCACCGGCACGCGGTAGTCCAGCGGCAGCGGGTCCGCCGCACCCTCCACGGACAAGGGCAGGCGGCCGCCGGCGCGCGTGGTGAAGCGGGCGCCGGTGGCGGACAGCGGGTCCGTGACCCGCAGCATCGGGCGGCGACGCAGCGAGGCATCGCCGGTCATCACGGCGAAGATCGGATGCCCGGCCAGCAGCCCGCACAGCAGCCGCGCCGCGGTGCCGGAATTGCCCATGTCCAGCACATCCGCCGGTTCCACCAGCCCGCCAAGCCCGCGCCCGGCCACCTGCCAGGACCCGCCGCCGAGATTGTCCACGGTCGCCCCCAGCGCCCGCATCGCGGCGGCGGTGCGCAGCACGTCCTCGCCTTCCAGCAGGCCGGAGATGGCGGTGGTGCCGGTGGCGAGGGCGCCGAACATCAGCGCGCGATGGCTGATGGACTTGTCGCCCGGCACCGAAACCGTGCCGGTCAGGGGCGACCTGGGGGCTGCGGCGCGCAGCGGCTTCTGGGCTGAATCTGGCTGGGCATGCATGGCGCTGCGTTTGACATGCAGCCCGGCAAGTGGCAATCGCGCGCACCCTTTACGCCCGTCGGCCCGCGGACTCCCTGCGCGCCGCCCGGGCCCGGCACGAGGCTCTTCTTCCCCATGGCGAAGCCTGAACTTGGACTGAAGCGCGTCTGCGTGTCCTGCGGCACGAAGTTCTACGACCTGGCGCGCGCCCCCGCCATCTGCCCGAAATGCGGCACCGAACAGCCGGCCGAGCAGCCGCGCCTGAAGCGCGCTGCGCCGCCGCCGGATGAGCGGGTGAAGAAGCGCGCCGCGGTGGCGGAGGTGGATGCCGAGGAAGGCGTCGAGGTCGACGCGGACGCCGATGACGAGACCATCGAGGACGCGGAGGAGTTGGAGGACGCGGACGAGGAACTCGGCGACGACCTGGTGGTCGAGTCGGACCGCGAGGAGGAAAGCTGAGCCTGCACGGGCTCAGCCCTTCGCACCGGGTGCCCGCGGTCCCGTTACCCGGAAGCTAAGGCAGGTGCTGCCCGCGGCGCTGGCGATTCGCCGGCGCCGGGTCAGATCCGCCCGCGCAGCCGCGCCCAGACCATCAGCGCCGCATCGTAGGGCACCGCCGGAACTTCGCGCAGCCGCCAGAACCATTGCCGCTTCTGCCCGGTCTCGGACGGCCCGGCCGGGGGCGGTACGGCGCGGGCGGGGATGCCCGCCAGGCGGAACAGCGCGAGCGCACGCGGCAGGTGGTAGCCATGCGTCGCGACGCGCACCTCCCCCGCATGGCCGCGCGCCCGCAGCAGGCGGATGCAGGCCAGCACGGAGGAGAAGGTGTCCGTGCCGGTGGGCTCCTGCAGGATGCGCGCCTCCGGCACCCCGGCCTGCATCAGCACGGCCGCCATGGCGACGCATTCGGCCGGTGGGTTCGTGCCGATGGCACCGGTCGGGACGTACAGCGCCGGCGGGGTCTGCCGCTCGCCCCAGGCGCGGGCGGCCTGCACGCGGGCGCGCAGCGCCGGGCTCGGCGTGCCGTCCGGGCGGACGGCGGCGCCTAGGATGACGACGGCCGCCGGCTGCACGGCTCAGCCCGGCGCCGCGAGCAGCAGCCGGTTCACCGGCTCCAGCGCGCGCACCAGCGCGGCGCGGTCGCGCGCGGCCTGCTCCGGGCTGGCACCGGCGGCGACCACGGCCTGCATGATGGCGCCCCAGGGCGTGGTGCCATCGATGCGGGACAGGAAGGCGGCGGCCAGCCGCGGCAGCGGCACCGGCACGCGCAGGTCGTCGAAGGCCACGGGCAGGATGCCGTCCGGGCGCAGGCCTCGGGCCAGCGCCGCGCCATCCAGCTCCCGCAGCACCGGGACACTTGCGTCATCCTCCCACGGAGGCGCCACCTCCGGCGCCTCGGCGCGGACGCAGTAGGCGATGTGGATGCCCATGTTGCCGCAGATCGCCTCCGCCAGCGCGGCGCGGGCGATGCGGTCGAGGCCGGCGGTGCGGGCGCGCAGCTTCGGGTCGGACAGGTAGCTGTCCGGGTCGTAGCGCAGCGGCTCCACCAGGCAGGCGATGCGCAGCCCGGCGCCGGCCACCAGCTCGGCCAGTTGCGGCACGGTGTAGGCGCGGTCGCGCGGGTTCAGCAGCAGGTCATACAGGCCGGCATCGCCGCCCTTGATGTGGTCGTCGATCCAGAGATTCTTCCGGAGCCAGGCGGTGTCCGGCGCCTGCTTCCACAGCCGCTTCGCGATCTCGACCCGCGCCGCCGGCGGCTGATCCGCGGGCGCCAGCAGGCGCAGCGCGTCCTGCATCATGTAGACGCCGGTGCGGCCATGCGGCGCATAGACCATGAGCCCGATGCCGCCCCCCGGCGCGAGGGCGGAAACCAGTGCCGCCAGCCCCGCCGCCGGGTCCGGCAGGTGGTGCAGCACGCCGCAGCAATCGATGTAGTCGAAGGGCCCGAGGTCCGACCCGGCGAGGTCGAGCAGCGAGCCTTCCTCCAACCGGATGTTGTCCAGCCCGCGCGCCGCGGCCCGCGCCTGCACCACGCGCTTCGCCGCGGCGGAACGGTCCAGCCAAGTCACCTGCCCGGGCCGCCCGAGCGTCGTCATCTGCTGCGCCAGCATGATGGTGCCGTCGCCCGACCCGCCCCCGGCCATCAGCGCCCTCAGGGGTTGCGACGCCGGGCGGCGGCCGCCGAAGATCCAGTGGTCGATCTCCCGCAGGTGGGAGGGGCTGCCGATGATCAGCCGCTTCGCCTCCTCCCGCGCATCGCGCGCCGGATAGGGGAAGGCTTCGTATTGCGCGGCGAGGTGCCCATCGGTCTGGTCGGTCATCGCCGGCCTGCATAGGTGACGCGCGCGAAGCCGGGAAGCGGCAAGCTGGCGGTTGCGGCCTTGGACGGAAGCGGCAACCTTGCGGTTGCCCCTGGCCGGGTAGCACCGTATCTAAAGATCATGCTCCGCATCGCCCTTCCCCTCCTCGCCGCGCTGGTCCTTCCCCTCACCGCGGAGGCGCAACGCGCGCAGCCGCAGCGCCTGGGCAACCACCAGAACTGGACCGCGGCAACGCACCAGGAAGGCGGCCAGAAGGTCTGCTACGCCTTCACCCGCGCCGCCAGCAGCGAAGCCGCGCCGCCCAATCGCCAGAACGTGACCCTGACGGTGACGCACCGGCCGGGCGGGCGCGACCAGGTTGCGGTCTCGGTCGGCTATGCCCTGCCACGCGGCGCCGAATCGGTGCTGACGGTCGGCAGCAACGAATTCCGCAGCTACGGCGTGGTGCAGTCCAGCGCCTTCTTCCAGAATGGCGATGGCCTGATCCGCGCCTTCCGCGCCGGTCGCGATGCCGTGGCGCGCACCCCCGGCCCGACCGGCCGCCCGCCGGTCAGCGACACCTTCTCCCTGGTCGGGTTCACCGCGGCCTACGAGGCGATCTCCCGGGAATGTCCGGCGCGGTGAGCCAGTCCACCCCCGCCGAGCTGACGGAGGCGGAGCGCGCCCGCATCCTGGCGAAGTCGGCCATCTTCGCGCCGCCGCCCGCCACCCTGCCCGATGGCCGCCGCGACCTGGTCGGCCTGACGCGGGAGGAGCTGGCGGCGGAGATGGTTGCGATCGGCGAGCAGCCGTTCCGCGCCAAGCAGCTCTGGCACTGGATCTACCACCAGGGCGTCACCGATTTCGCCGCGATGCCCTCCATCGCGAAGCCGATGCAGGCGAAGCTCGCCGAGCGCTTCGTGGTCGGGCGGCCGGAAGCGACGACGGTTCAGACCAGCCAGGACGGCACCCGGAAATGGCTGCTGCGCTACCGCGACGGCCAGCAGGTGGAGACCGTGTACATCCCTTCGATCGGGGAGGATCGCGGCGCGGTCTGCATCTCGACCCAGGTCGGCTGCACCCTGTCCTGCACCTTCTGCCACACCGGCACGCAGAAGCTGGTGCGCAACCTGGGCGCGGCGGAGATCGTCGGCCAGTTCATGGCGGCCCGCGACAGCTACGGCGAATGGCCGAGCCCGAAGGACGGCACGGCGCGGCATCTGTCCAACATCGTCGTGATGGGCATGGGCGAGCCGCTGTACAACTACGAGAACACCGCCAAGGCGCTGCGCATCGTCATGGACAATGAGGGCATCGCCCTGTCCCGCCGGCGCATCACCCTGTCCACCAGCGGCGTGGTGCCGATGATGGACAGGTGCGGGGCGGAGCTGAACGTCAACCTGGCCGTGTCCCTGCACGCGGTGACCAACGAGCTGCGCAACGAGATCGTGCCGCTGAACCGGAAATACCCGATCGAGGAGCTGATGGCCGCCTGCCGCCGCTATCCCGGCGCCAGCAACGCACGGCGGATCACCTTCGAATACGTCATGCTGCGCGGGGTGAACGACAGCCCGGCGGAGGCGCATGAGCTGGTGCGGCTGCTGAACGGCCTGCCGGCCAAGGTGAACCTGATCCCGTTCAACCCCTGGCCCGGCAGCCCCTACCAGACCAGCACCGGCGCCGCCGTGCGCGCCTTCGCCGACATCGTCGAGGCCGCCGGCTATTCCAGCCCGGTACGCCGCCCGCGCGGGCGCGACATCTCGGCGGCCTGCGGGCAGTTGAAGACGGATAGCGAGCGGGCGCGGCGGGTGAAAGCGGCGGCCGCGTGACCTGCCGGCCCGGCGGGTGAACCCGCCGATCTGGCTGATGGCGCTCGCGGCCTTCACCATCGGCTGCGGCATGCGGATGCTGGACCCGCTGCTGCCGATGCTGGCGCGGGAATTCGATACCGGACTTGGCGCCGTGGCGCCGCTGATCGGCGTGTTCGCGCTGTCCTACGGGCTGGCGCAGCTCGTCATCGGGCCGCTCGGCGACCGGCTGGGCAAGATGCGGGTGGTGGCGCTGTCGCTCGGCCTCTATGCCGCGACGCTGCTGGCCGCGGCCTTCGCCGGCGGGCTTTCGCCGCTGCTGGTCATCCGCATGCTGGCCGGGCTGGCCGCGGCGGCGGTGGTGCCGCTGCTGATGGCGCATATCGGCGACAGCGTGCCCTATGGCCAGCGCCAGGCGGTACTCGGGCGATTCCTCACCGGGATGGTCGCGGCGCAGATGCTGGCCGGGCCGCTCTCCGGCATCGTCGCGGATTTTGCCGGCTGGCGCGTCAGCTTTCTCGGCCTCGGGGTCATGGCGACGGCCATCACCGTGCTGTTCGTCGCCTGGCAGGGGCGGGCGCTGTGGCAGTTGCAGTCCAGCGAATCGCGCGGCATCGGTCTGTACGGCTTCCTCCGCATCCTGGAGAAGCCGGCCGGGCGGCGGCTGCTGCTGGCGGCGGCGCTGAACGGCATGCTGCTGTTCGGCGGCGCCTTCCCCTTCATCGCCTCCATGCTGATCGAACGTTTTCATCTGTCCGCCGCGGAGGCGGGCCTGGTGGTGGCGAGCTTCGGGCTCGGATCGCTGGTCTACACCCGCAGCGCCGGCTGGCTGATCGCCCGGCTCGGCGAGCGCGGCATGGTGCTGTGGGGCGGCGGCGGCGTCGCGCTGGCGCTGGCGGCCTTCGCGCTGGCGCCCAACTGGTGGGTGGTGGCGCTGGCGCAGGCGGTGGTGGGGCTGCTGTTCTTCATGCTGCACGGCGTCTTGCAGGCGCGCTCGACGGAGGCGCTGCCGGAAGCCCGCGGCACCGCCGTATCCGCCTTCGCCATGGCGCTGTTCCTCGGCCAGAGTCTCGGCGCCGTGCTGTTCGGCACGCTGATCGTGACCGCCGGCTTCACCGCCGCCCTGCTGGTCGCCGCCGCCGGCGTGCTGGGCTTGAGCCTGTGGTTCCGCGGTACGCTCAGCCGGGCGGCGTAAGCGCTTCCAGCTCCGCTGCCACCGGGCCCTCCATCGCCGCCTGCAGCCCGCGCAGCGCCGCCGCGCCATCGGCGCCGTCCATCACGCGATGGTCGAAGGACAGGAACAGGTCCACCCCGCCATCGGCCGCGATCGGCCCGTAGGACAGGAAGGATGGCAGCACGCTGACGCTGTCCACGATGGCGGCCTGCTGCGCGCCGAGCGAGGAGATCGCGAAAGTCCCGCCATAGCGGGCGAGCGGCGCGCCGGTGGCGAGCGCGAAGCGCAGCATCAGCCGGCGCAGCGGCCAGGGCAGCCGGGCGAAGCGCAGCAGGCGGTGCAGGTGGCGGGATTCGGAGGGCGGCGCCTCCTTCGCCTGGCGCAGCAGCGCGGCCAGGCGCGGGATCGGCGTGCTGTGCGGGTCCGTGAAGCGAGCGATGGCCAGGATGGCCTGGCCCTCATGCATGCGTTCCAGCACCACGCAGCCGGTGGCGTGCGGGGCCTCGAGCAGCCGCGGGGTTGGCAGGGTTGCGTGCAGGCGCCGCAGCGCCGGCTGCGCCTCGGCGGCCAGGGCGAAGGCCTTGGTGAACAGCACCGTCCAGGGTGGCCGCGGGCTGGGCAGCGCGGCGCGCGCCGCCAGCGCGCGCGGGATCGCCAGCCGCGCCGTCAGCGTGCAGCGCGGCACCCGCAGCGAGGCCCAGGACAGGTCGGCGATGGTCTGCCGGCCGGGGGAGGGCGTGACGCGCCGCAGGCTCATGCTGGAGCCCGGTGATCGTGACCGATCACCGCCTCAATCGCTGGCGCCGGCATCCGCCGGCTTGGCTACGCGCCAATTGGCGCGACGGCCATTCGGCCGTTTACCCGCCTGTGGCGGGTGCAGGTTCCACCCGGCGGGACCTGTCATCACGAGCCGGGCCCATCCTTCCAGGCCTGGAAGCGGCTGGCGCTTTCGGCGTTCACCGCGCCATCCGGCATCTCCCCCCGCGCCAGGGCAGCGACCTGGCGGACGGTGTCCATCGCCTGGTGCTCGGCGGCTTCCGGGGTCAGGCCGCCGATATGCGGCGTGGCGACGACATTGGGCCGCGCCGCCAGCGCCGGGTCCGGCCGCTGGTCCGGCGCGCTGCCGACATCCATGGCCGCCCCGGCCAGCCGCCCGGACTCGAGCGCTGCCGCCAGCGCCACCTCATCCACCAGTTCGCCGCGCGAAAGGTTCACCAGGAAGGCGCCCGGCTTCATGCGGGCGAAGGCGGCAGCATTCACCAGGTGATGCGTCTCCGGCGTCGACAGGGCGAGCGGGACGAGGAAATCCGCCTCCGCCAGCACGCGGTCCAGCGGGGCTGCCTCCACGCCCGTCGGCGGGTGGTAGGGATCATGCGCCAGCACCCGCATCCGGAAGGCCTGGGCCAGCGGCGCCAGGCGCTGCGCGATGCGGCCCCAGCCGATCAGCCCCAGCGTCTTGCCGGACAGTTGCGTGCCCATGCGTGAGCCCGGCGGCTGCCCGGCGTGATAGGCGCCGGCCAGTGGCGAGACGCCGCGCGCCAGGTCGATCATCATGCCGATGGCGAGTTCCGCCACGCTGTCCACAAAACCCGGCGTCGCCTGCGTCACCAGCACCCCGGCGGCGGAGGCGGCCTTCACATCGATGGTGGAGATATCGACGGCGACGCGCAGGAAGGCCAGCAGGTCCGGCGCATGCGCAAAGGTCTCGGGCGTGCCGGGGGTGGCGCGGTCCGCCACGATGCAGTGGCAGCCGGCGGCGGCCTCGGCCAGGGCGCGGCCGGACAGCGGAACATCGCCGGTGTGCAGCGTGACCTCCGCCACCTGGCGCAGAGCGGCGAGCGGGGCGTCGGCGTAGTAGCCGCCGCGCATCTCGGGGGTATGGGTGAGGAAAACCCGCAGCACGGTGTCTCGCTTCCTTGGGTGGTGCAGGCGTAATCTAGCTTCCATGCCCGACAACGCCACCATCCCCTTCTCCGCCGGCCTGGCGCCACCCCGCATGGCCGTGCCGGCCGGTGCGGTGGATTGCCACCACCATGTCTATGACGCCGCGGCGCCGGTTGCACCGGGCGCCCGGCCGCACGGCAGCGCGCGCCTCGCGGACCATGCCCGGCTGCTGGTGCGGCTGGGGGTGGACCGGCATGTGCTGGTGCAGCCTTCCACCTACGGCTTCGACAACGCGCTGCACCTGGCGGCGCTGCGGGAAGCCGGGCCGGACCGCGCGCGGATGGTGGCGGTGGTGCCGCCGGATGCGCCGCTGGCCGATCTGCGCGCCATGGCCGATTCCGGCGTGGTGGGCGCGCGGGCCAACCTCATCTCCAGCGCGCTGCTGCGCCCGGCGGATGTGGCGCCGCTGGCCCGGCGCATGGCCGAGCTCGGCTGGCATCTGCAGATTTTCGCGAGCGCCGACCTGATCGCCGAGTTGGCGGATGTGCTGCGCGCGGCGCCCTGCCCGGTGATGTTCGACCATTTCGCGCAGCTGCCCCTGGCTGACTGGTCAGCGCATCCGGCCTGGGCGGTGGTGATGGACCTGGTGCAGGCGGGGCGCGGCTGGGTGAAGCTGTCCTCGCCCTACAGCCTGGACCAGCGAAACCCCGCGGCGGCCGGCGACCTGGCCCGCGCGCTGGTGGCGGCGGCGCCGGAGCGCATGGTCTGGGGCACCAATTGGCCGCACCCGAACGCGACGACGATCCCGGACGATGCCGCGCTGCTCGACCTGCTGGCCGAATGGGCGCCGGACGGGGCGAGGCGGCGGGCGATCCGGGTGGACAACCCGGCGGCGCTGTATCGCTTCACCCGGTAGCCAGCCGCGCCAGCAGAAGCGCCGCCAGCCCCCCGAGCATCGCCGGCAGCAGCCTTCCGCGCGAGAGGCGCCACGCCAGTGCGCCGCCGGCCAGCCCGGCCAGGCGGGCTGGCAGCGGCACCGTCGCCAGCAGCCCGGCCGGGGCGGCGATGGCCAGCGTCACGAAGCAGGCCAGCGTGGCGACGGACACCGCCGAGGCCCAGGCGATGACCGGATGATCCGGCCGCAGCGCACCGCCGAGCCACAGCCCGGCGCCGCGCAGCAGCAACCCGACCAGCACGGTCAGCGCCAGCGCCCAGTCGGCCTGGCTCAACGCCGTCGCGTCCAGAGGAAGGCGAGCGTGCCGCCGACCAGCCCCGCCGCCGGCAGGCCCCAGGCGCCGCCGACCCACCAGGCCAGCGGCGCCGCCAGCACGCCGGCCAGCAGGGCGGGGGCTACTCCGGGCCGGGCCGAATCGGCGGCGAGCAGCAGGGCGAAGTAGAGCGGGTTGGCGAACAGCAGCGCGGCACGCAGCTCCACCGGCAGGTTCGGTGCCAGCCCGTGCCCGGCGGCGGTGGCCGCCATCGCGGCGCACCAGCTTGCCAGCGCGAAGCCGAGGAACCAGGGCAGCCGCGCGGATTCAGCCAGCCCCGGCAGGGCGCGCATGCCGGCGGCCCAGGGCGTGATGGCGATGAAGGGCAGCGCCAGCCAGCGCGGCGCGCGGCGGCCGAGCAGCGGCGCGATGGCGACCGCCATCGGCAGGAAGCGCGCATTGGCCGCGGTCGCCGCGATGGTGGCCGGCAAGGCGGCGCCGCCGGTCGCCGCGACCTGCAACAGCACGAGTTGCCCGGCCATGCCATAGACCGCGCCGGTGCATAGCAGGGCCCAGGGCAGCGAAAGCCCGGCCTCCGCGACGGCGGCGCCGAAGGCCAGGAAGGTGGCGCCCATCGCCAGCGCCGGCGCGCCGAGCGCCTGTCCGAACCCCTGCCATCCCGCACCACGTGCCATGGCGCCGAGACTGGCCGGTTCCGGCCGGGACGTCTAACCCATGAAGCGGGCGTCGCGCTGGGCGGCCAGCTCCTGGTAGGCCGCCTTCACCGCCACCGCGCCATGCAGCCGTTCCAGCCGCCGCACGGTGAAGTGGCCTTCTGCGACGCTGCGGAAGTGCTCGAGGAAGGCGATGTTCACCGCCGCCCCCGCCGCGGCGCCGACCACCGGCACCGCCTGTGCCGAGAGCTTCAGTGCCACCGGCCCGCCGAAGCGCGCCGCGATGGCGCCGACGAAGCCGGGCAGCAGCCCGCCCACCACCCCGCGCGTGGCGGCGCCCTTCAGCACCTCGGCCAGCGCGATACGGACGGCGAAGTAGCCGGCCTCCGCCCCGTCATCCCGCGTGTCGCGGCCGCCGATGGCGAAGACCTTCAGGCATTCGGCGCCGATCAGCGGGTCCGCCAGATCCTCCCCATTCGCCTCCGCCACCGCCGCGATCTGGCGCAGCAGCAGCGTGGTGGAGACCGGCAGTTCCATCAGAGTCCCGGGCAGGCCGAAGGCGCCGCCCGCCGCGCCGGTGGCGGCCGCCATGCCGCGGTGGAACCAGGCGGTGGAGAAGGGCGTCGGGTTGGCCGAGGGCTGCGCCCGCAGCGCCGCCTGCATCGCCTTGGACAGGGCACGCTTCACCGCGCCTTCCATCAGCGACTGCGCGCTGGCCGGCAGCCGGCTCTTCAGCGCCTCGATCGGCGTGCCGAGGGCGGAGGAGAAGCGTGCGGCGAGCGACACATCCTCCAGCTGCGCCACGGCGCGCGCCAGTTCGGCGCGGGCGGCTTCGGGAAGGGTGTCGGGCGGGGGCGGGGCGAGTGTGACGGACATGGACGATGATATGGGGTGTCAGGGGCGGGTTTTGGTATGGGCGCGCAGCCAATCCGCGAAGGCGGCCTCGGACATGTCATCGGCGGCGAGGTCCAGCACCGCCACCGTGACCATCGCCGGCGGTGCTGTCAGGTCCAGCCCGTTCGCCATCAGGAAGACGCCGGACGCCGCCAGCGCCGCCCGCTTGTTGCCGTCCACGAAGGGGTGGTTACGGACCAGGCCATGGGCATAGGCCGCCGCCAGGTTGCACAGGTCGGCATCGCCCTCATAGGCGAAGCGGTTGCGTGGGCGGGCCAGGGCGCTGTCCAGCAGGCCCTCGTCGCGCAACCCCTCCGCGCCCCCAAACTGCCGCAGGCTTTCGCGATGCAGGTAGAGCAGCGCGCGCCGGTCGAGCCAGCGTGGCTCGTCCACCTCACTTCGCCAGGGCAGCGAAGCTTTCGCGATAGCGCTTCATCATCTCGCGGCCGAGCTCGAGCTGCGCCTCGGTCTCCTGCGGCATGGTGGTCAGCAGCAGGCCGTCACCGCTTTCCACCACCTGCACCGTGTCGCCCTCGGCGAGGTTCATGCGCGCCAGCAGGTCCTTCGGCAGGACCATGCCGACGGAGTTGCCGATCGCGCGCAGCTTTAGGGTAGCCATGTTCCGCACTCCGTGGACACGCGGGTTATAACCCGCATCCGGTGCCCGTGTCCACAGCCGTGGCTACAGGATGAACTTCGACAGGTCCGCATTCCCCGCCAGCGGCGCCACCCGCGTCCGCACCAGCTCGGCATCCACCGAAATGCTCTCCCCGCCCCGGTCCGAGGCCGTGAACGAAATCTCGTCCAGCAGCCGCTCCATCACCGTCGCCAGCCGCCTTGCGCCGATGTTCTCCACCGTCGCGTTGATCTCCGCGGCGAGGTCGGCGATGGCGTCCGTCGCACCCTCGGTGATGTCGAGCGTGACACCCTCCGTCCCCAGCAGCGCGATGTACTGCTTGACCAGGGAATGCTCCGGCTCGGTCAGGATCCGCCGGAAATCCTCCCGCGTCAGGGCCGAAAGCTCCACGCGGATCGGCAGGCGGCCCTGCAGTTCGGGCAGCAGGTCGCTGGGCTTCGCCTGATGGAAGGCGCCGGAGGTGATGAACAGGATGTGGTCGGTCTTCACCGGGCCGTGCTTGGTGGTGACCGTCGTGCCCTCGATCAGCGGCAGCAGGTCGCGCTGCACGCCTTCGCGGGACACGTCGCCGCCGCGCACGCCGCCCTCGCCGGTGCGGGCGCAGACCTTGTCGATCTCGTCGATGAAGACGATGCCGTTGTTCTCGGCGTTGGAGATCGCCTCGCGCGTCAGGCTCTCCTGGTCCAGAAGCTTGTCGGCCTCGTCCTTGATGAGCAGGTCGCGGGCTTCGCCCACCGTGGTCTTGCGCGGCTTGGTGCGGCCGCCGAACATCTTGCCGAGCATGTCCTGCATGTTGCCCATCTGCGGCGGCATGCCGGGCATGTCCATCATGCCGACGGGCATGCCGCCGGAGGCATCGGTGACCTGCACCTCCACCTCACGGCCCTCCATGCTGCCTTCGCGCAGCATGCGGCGGAACTTCATGCGGGTCTCGCCGGAGGCGCCTTCGCCCACCAGCGCCGTCACCAGCCGTTCCTCGGCGGCGAGTTCCGCCTTGGCCTGCACCGCCTTGCGGGAATTCTCCCGCATCTGGGTGATGCTGACCTCGATGAGGTCCCGGATGATGCTCTCGACGTCGCGGCCGACATAGCCGACCTCGGTGAACTTCGTCGCCTCCACCTTCAGGAAGGGCGCGTTCGCCAGGCGGGCCAGGCGGCGGGCGATCTCGGTCTTGCCGCAGCCCGTCGGGCCGATCATCAGGATGTTCTTCGGCACCACCTCCTCGCGCAGTCCGGGCGCGAGCTGCTGGCGCCGCCAGCGGTTGCGCAAGGCGATGGCGACGGCGCGCTTGGCGTCGTTCTGGCCGACGATGTGGCGGTCCAGCTCCGAGACGATTTCCCGCGGGGAGAGGTTCACGGTCTCGGTCACTGCTCGATGGTCTCCAGGACGATGTTGCCATTGGTGTAGACGCAGATGCCGGCGGCGATGGCCATGGAGCGCCGCGCGATCTCATCCGCGGACAGCCCATCTACCGGCAGCAGCGCGCGGGCCGCGGCGAGCGCGAAGTTGCCGCCGGAGCCGATGCCGATGATGGCGTCCTCCGGTTCCAGCACGTCGCCCTGGCCGGTCAGCAGCAGGCTGCGCTTGCCGTCGGCGACGGCCAGCAGCGCCTCCAGCCGCCGCAGGTAGCGGTCCGTGCGCCAGTCCTTGGCGAGCTCGACGCAGGCGCGTTCGAGCTGGTCCGGAAAACGTTCGAGCTTCGCCTCCAGCCGCTCCAGCAGCGTGAAGGCATCCGCCGTGGCGCCGGCGAAACCTGCCAGGACGCGGCCCTGGGCGATGCGGCGCACCTTGCGGGCGTTGCCCTTGACGACGGTCTGGCCGAGCGAGACCTGCCCGTCGCCGGCCATGGCGACGCGTCCGTCCTTGCGGACGCAGAGGATGGTGGTGCCGTGCCACCCCAGGGGGTCGCGGCTGGGATCATTGGTCGGTGATGTCATGATGCTGGCGCATGTGGCGTCACGCGGTTGGCGTGGCAAGTCGTGCGCGGCGTGGACGGAACGAGCCGCGGCGGAACCCCTCGCCAACCGCGGCCCTGCGGCGTATTCAGCAGCCATGGACGGACAGCTCAACCAGGACGGGAACAGGCCGGCGGGGCGCAGCGCCACGCTGGCGCGCGCCACCTCGGAGACCGATATCCGCCTGACGCTCGCGCTGGATGGCACCGGCGTGGCGCAGGTGGCCACCGGCGTCGGCTTCTTCGACCACATGCTGACGGCGCTGGCCCGCCACGCGCTGATGGACCTGACGGTGGCCGCCCGCGGCGACCTGCACATCGACGATCACCACACGGTGGAGGATGTCGGCATCGTGCTCGGCCAGGCGCTGCGCCAGGCGCTCGGCGACAAGCGCGGCATCCGCCGCTTCGGCCAGTGCCTGCTGCCGATGGACGAGGCGCTGGCGGAGGCCGCGATCGACATTTCCGGCCGGCCCTTCCTCGCCTGGTCCGTGCCCTTCCAGCGCCCCAAGATCGGCACCTTCGACACGGAGCTGGTCGAGGAGTTCTTCCGCGCCTTTGCCTACAACGCCGGCATCACCCTGCACGTGACGTTGAAAACCGGTACCAACGCGCATCATGTATCGGAGGCCTGCTTCAAGGCCGTGGCGCGTGCGTTGCGCATGGCGGTGGAGCAGGACCCCCGGACCTCGGGGGTGATCCCGTCCACCAAGGGCAGCCTGGAGGGCTGAGATGCGGCTCTTCACCGTCCATGCCGAGCCACCGCCGCCGCCCGGGCCGGAAGGTTGGCCCGAGCCCAAGGCGCGCCCGCCCGTGCTGGTGCGTGAGGGGTTCTCGCTCGCCGCCGCCATCCTCGGCTTCCTCTGGTTCGCCTGGAACCGGCTGTGGTGGGAGGCGCTGGGGCTGCTGGCGCTGACGCTCGCCGCCGGCTGGCTGCTGCCCGACCCCTATGGTGGCGTCGCCGTGCTGGCGCTGCATGTGCTGGCCGGCTTCGAGGCGCGGGACCGGTTGCGCGCGCGGCTCGCCCGCCGCGGCCAGCCCCTGGCCGCCGTGGTGGCGGCGCCGGACCGCGAGATCGCTTGGTTCCGCCTGATGCAGCAGCGGCCCGACCTGGTGCGGACGGCGCCGTGAGCCCGCCCGATGGTCGTAGCGCCGAATGGCGCGGAGAGCTGAATCGGTCGGGGCAGATGATGAAGATCGCGGTCGTCGATCCCGGGTCCGGCAACCTCGCTTCCGTGCAGCGGGCGCTGGAGCGCGTGGTGGCGGAACAGGGCCTCGACGCCGAAATCCGCGTCACCACGCAGGCCGCCGATGTGCTGGCGGCGGACCGCATCGTGCTGCCCGGCCAGGGCGCCTTCGCCGCCTGCCGCCGCGGCCTGGATGCGCTGCCGGGCATGGTCGAGGCCCTGCAATCCCGTGTGATCGAGGATCGGAAACCTTTCCTCGGCATCTGCGTCGGCATGCAACTGATGGCCGAGCGCGGGCTGGAACATGGTGTGACGCCCGGACTCGGCTGGATCGAGGGCGAGATCGCGCCGATGGATCCGCGGGATGAGGCCGGCCACAAGCTGCCGCTGCCGCAGATGGGCTGGAACGCGCTGCACGCCGAACAGCCGGACCACCCGCTTCTGGCGGGCGTCGCGCCCGGCGCGCATGCCTATTTCGTGCATTCCTACGCGCTGTCGGGCGGCAAACCCGCAGAATTGCTGGCGAGCGCGCGCTACGGCGCGCCGGTGGCCGCCATCGTCGGGCGCGACAACCTGGCCGGCACGCAGTTCCATGTGGAGAAAAGCAGCCTGGTCGGGCTGCGCATCCTGGCGAACTTCCTGCGATGGACGCCGTGAACATCCCGATCGCGACGCCGCGTGGCGGGACGCATCACCTGGCGGTCGAGCAGGCGACGGAGCTGAGCCCGCACGACCTCGATGACCTGTGCGAGGCGACCAATGCCGCGATCATCGAGGGTGGCGGCTTCGGCTGGGTCAACAGCCAGGACCGCGCCGCTCTGGCGCGGCATTTCCGCGGCGTGCTGCTGGTGCCGGACCGCACGCTGTTCATCGCGCGACTGGACGGCACCGTGGTCGGCAGCGCGCAGCTGGTCCGCCCGCCGCGCAACAACGAGGCGCAGGCCTTCGCGGCGCAACTGGTCCACGCCTACATCGCGCCCTATGCTCGCGGCTTCGGCCTGGCACGGCAGCTGATGGAACGCGTCGAGGAACACGCCGCCAGCACGGGGCTGCGCGTGCTGAACCTCGACGTGCGGGAGACGCAGGTGCAGGCCATCGCGCTGTTCGAGGCGCTGGGCTACCTCCGCTGGGGCACCCACCCCTGCTATGCGCGGGTGGACGGGCGCACCGTCGCCGGTCATTTCTACCACAAGCTGCTGGAGCCCGGCCGCGGCCGGAAGACCGATAGCCTGATCGGCGCGCGCTAGAGCCTGTCAGGCGCTGACAGAAGCGCGGCGCATGACCGAGCCTTTGTTTTTTCGCGTGATTCACGCCTCCGGCGTTCCAGCCTTCGGCGATCGCGCTCTAAAGGATGTTCGCATGAGCTTGACGCTGTATCCCGCCATCGATTTGAAGGCGGGGCAGGTGGTGCGGCTGAAGCGCGGCGACATGGCGCAGGCCACCATCTACAACGAGGATCCTGGCGCGCAGGCCGCCGACTTCGCCCGTGCCGGCTTCGGCTGGGTGCATGTGGTGGACCTCGACGGCGCCTTCGCCGGCCGACCGGCCAATGCGGCGGCGGTGCGCGCCATCATCGCGGCGGTGCCGGGACTTTCGGTGCAACTCGGCGGCGGCATCCGGGACATGGCGACGGCGGAAGCCTGGCTCGCGGCCGGCGTCACGCGGATCATCCTGGGCTCGGCGGCGGTGAAGGACCCGGATTTCGCGCGCGCCGCCTGCCGCGCCTTCCCGGGGCGGGTGGCGCTCGGCATCGATGCGCGGGACGGCTTCGTGGCGACGGAGGGTTGGGCCGAGACCAGCGCCACGACGGCTACGGACCTGGCGCAGGGTTTCGCCGACAGCGGTGCCTGCGCGATCATCTACACGGATATCGCCCGGGACGGCATGCTGGCGGGCGTCAATGTGGCCGCCACCGCGGCCCTGGCGCGGGCGGTGGCGATTCCGGTCATCGCCTCGGGCGGCGTTGCCTCGGTACAGGATATCCGGGATCTGCGCGTAGCCGGCGCGGGGATCGAGGGCGCCATACTGGGCCGCGCGCTGTATGACGGCCGGGTGGACCCGGCCGAGGCGCTGGCGCTGGCGGCCTAGGCCCCCTCGCCCAACCCTCTCCCCCCAAGCGGGGGGAGAGGTCCTTGCTCAGACGCGGTCCTTGCCGTCGATGGCGTCGCGGGTGGCGTCCTTGGCCTTGCCGACGCCGCCCTGGACCTTGCCCTTGGCGGTGTCCAGGTGGCCCTCGGCTTCCATGCGCTCATTGCCGGTGGCCTCGCCGACGGTCTTCTTCACAGCGCCCTTGGCTTCGTTCAGGGCGCCCTTGATCCGATCCTTGTCCATCTGCGTCTCTCCTTCTCGTGCAGGCCCTGTGGCCCGCTCCGAGGTTCAAACGCGTTACGGAAGGATCGGTTCATTACGTAACCGGCAGTTCGGCGAGCGCGGCTTCGACGGCATCGCCGAAGCGGGCGACGATGGCCTCGATATCCGCCGCCGTCGCGATGTAGGGCGGCGCCAGCAGCACGTGGTCGCCGCGGCGGCCATCGAGGGTGCCGCCCATGGCGTAGCAGGCCAGGCCGCGGTCGTAGGCCGCGTGCTTGATGCGGTCGTTCAGCTTCAGCGCCGGGTCGAAGGGCGCGCGACTGGCGCGGTCGGTGACGAATTCGGCGCACCAGAACATGCCGCGGCCGCGGATGTCGCCGACATGCCGGTGGTTGCCGAGCCGTTCCACCAGGCGCTGTTCCAGCAGCGCGCCCATCGCCCGCACATTGTCCAGCAGCCCATCCTCCCGGATCACCCGCTGCACCGCCAGTGCCGCGGCGGCGGCCAGCGGATGCGCCTGGTAGGTGTGGCCGTGCATCAGCGTGCCGGTGCCATCGCGCAGCGCGTCCATGATCCGGCGGCCCGCAAGAATGCCGCCGATCGGCTGGTAGCCGCCGCCGAGGCCCTTCGCCACCACCTGGATATCCGGCGCCACGCCTTCCTGTTCCCAGGCGTGCAGGGTGCCGGTGCGGCCCATGCCGCACATCACCTCGTCCAGGATCAGCAGCGCACCATGCCGATCGCACACCGCCTTCATCGCCGGGAAGTAGCCCGGCAGCGCGGTGACGCAGCCGAGCGTGGCGCCGACCACGGGTTCCGCGATGAAGCCGATGACCTTCTGCGGGCCGAGGCGCTGGAATTCCGCCTCCAGCTCCGCGGCCAGCCGCGCGACGTAGTCGGAATCGGTCTCGCCATCCGCGCGCTCCCGGTACGCGTAGCAGGGCGCGACATGGCTGAAGGCGTCCGACAGGATCGGCTGGTAGATCGCCCGCCGCATGGCGTTGCCACCGGCCGCCAGCGCACCCAGCGTATTGCCGTGATAGCTCTGCCGCCGCGCGATGAACCTTTGCCTGTTCGGCTGGCCAATTTCACTAAAATACTGCCGCGCCAGCTTCAGCGCCGCCTCCATCGCCTCGGAGCCGGAGGAGCAGAGGTACATGTGCGTCAGGCCGCCCGGCTCGTCACCCAGCACCAGGTCGGCCAGCGCCTCCGCGCTCTCGTTCGAATAGAGCGAGGTATGGGCGTAGGTCAGCTTCCCGAGCTGCGCCCGCATGGCGTCGAGCACGCGCGGATGGCCGTGGCCGAGGCAGGCGACGGCGGCGCCGCCGGAGCCATCGATGATGCTGCGGCCGTTCGAATCATGCAGCAGCATCCCCTCCCCGCGCAGCGCGAGCGGCGGGTCTTTGCGGATTTCGCGGTGGATCAGGCGGGACATGCGGCTCAGCCTCCCGAAAGGGCGATGCAGGCGAAGGCGACGCGGGCTTCCGTCGGCACGCCGAAGCGGGCGGTGTGCCGCGCCGGCAGGCCGCCCGGGAAATGCTTCACGTATTCGGCGTTGCATTCGGCATAGTCGGCCGGGTCGGTGATCAGCATCGTCACCTGCACCGCACGGTCCAGGCTGCTGCCGGCCTCCCCCAGGATGCGCGCCACTTCCGCCAGCGCGTTCCGCACTTCCTCCGCCGCCGTCGCACCGCGCAGGATGCCGCGCGCCGGATCATGCGGCGCCGAATGTCCCGAGACGAAGACCAGCCCGCCGGCCCGCGTCGCCTGGCTGAAGGGCCGCGTGGAGCCGGGCTCCGGTGGACCGATGATGTCGAACATGCGGCCCGAACCTCCTCAGGGTGGTGTCAGCAGGCCGACAACCGCGCCGGTCATGCAGCAGGCAATGCTGGCCGAGACCAGCGCGGGCAGGCCGAGCTTCACGATGTCGGCGCGCCGTTCCGGGCACATCGCCACCATGCCGCCAAGCATGATGCCGACGGAGCCGAAATTCGTGAAGCCGCACAGCGCATAGGTCAGGATCAGCCGCGACCTTTCGCTCAACCCGAGCCCGCCGGATTGCGCCAGTTCCAGGAAGGCGACGAACTCGTTCACCACGACCTTGGTGCCGAGCGAGGCGGCGACAACGCCCGCACTCTCCGCCGGGATGCCCATGGCGAAGGCCAGCGGCCAGAACAGCAGCGCGGCGATGCGTTGCAGGGTCAGCCCCGTCAGCGGCTCCAGCGCCATGTTCGCCAGCGCGACCAGCGCCACGAAGACGATGAGGGTGGCCATGATGCCGAGCAGCAGCGCCAGCCCATCCCCGGTGCCGCGCACCAGCGCCTCCATCGTGCTGTCGTACAGGCGCGGCGCGGCGGTGGCCTCGGCGATCGGGTCCGGATCACCCGCCAGGCGCGGCCGCATCAGCAGCGCCACCAGCACGGCGGCCGGCGCCGAGATCAGGCTGGCGGTCAGCAACTGCCCCGCCGCATCCGGCACCACCGGCGCGATGAGGACCGCGTAGACCACCAGCATGTTGCCGGAGATGGTGGCGAGGCCCGCCGTCATCACCACGAACAACTCGCTGGTCGAAAGCCGCGCCAGCCAGGGGCGCACCAGCAGCGGCGCCTCCACCATGCCGACGAAGACATTGGCGGCGGTGGCGAAGCCGGCGGCGCCGCCGAGTCCGAAGGCGCGCGTCAGCAGTCGCGCCAGCGCCTGCACCACCACCGGCACCACGCGCCAATGGTACAGCACCGCGGCCAGCGCGCCGACCACCAGCACCAGCGGCAGGCCCTGGAAAAACAGGATGAAGGCGGCACCCGGAAACGGCTCCGCGAAGGGCAGCGGCGCGCCGCCGAGATAGCCGAAGACCAGCGAGGTGCCGGCCCGGGTCGCGGCGGCGAGCGCGTTCACCGCCGCGCCGAGTGCGGAAAAGGCCGCGCGCAACGGCGGGATGTGCAGCAGCGCCGCGGCCAGCACCACCTGCAAACCCAGCCCCGCGACCACCACCCGCCACCCGGTGCGGCGCGAGAAGCCGCCGAGGCCCCAGGCCAGCGCCGCCAGCGCCAGCAGGCCGAGCGCCGATTGGATCTGGAGGAAGGTCATTCGGCGGCCTTCCGGTCCTCGGGGATATCCAATGCGCGGATCGTCTCGCCACGCCGGACGATCTTCTCCGCCGTGATCTCGATGTCCCGCACATCCTGCTGCATGTTGGCGAAATGGCCGCGCAGCGCCGCGACGCGGCGTTCGAGGCGGGCGGTGTCCTCGGCCAGTGCCTCGACCTCGTGCCGGATGCGCCGTGCCTCGTCCTGCAGCCGCGCATCGCGCAGCAGGCCGCGCATGGTGTTCAGCACCGCCCAGAGGCTGGACGGCCCGACGATGTGCACGCCGCGCCGCGCCGCCTCCGCCACCAGGTCGCCATGCGCGGCATGCAGCGTGGCGTGCACCGCCTCCGACGGCAGGAACATCAGCGCGCCTTCCGCCGTCTCGCCGGGGATCAGGTACTTGCCCGAGATGTCGGCGACATGTTTGCGGATGTCCTGGGTGAAGCGGCGGGTGGCCAGGCTGCGCGCGGCCGGGTCCGGCGCGTCCTGCATCGCGGCCCAGGCTTCCAGGGGAAACTTGCTGTCCACTGCGATCGGGCCGGGCGGGAAGGGCAGGCGGATCAGGCAGTCGCAGCGCGTGCCGTTGGACAGGGTGTGCTGCCAGGCATAGCCCGAAGCCGGCAGCCGGTCGGCCACCAGGTCGCGCAACTGCACCTCCCCCAAAGCGCCGCGTGCCTGCTTGTTGCCGAGCACGGCGGCCAGCGACGTCACCTGCCCGCCCAGCGCCTCGATATTGGCGCGCGCGGCATCGATCACCGAAAGCCGCTGCTGGATCGCCAGGGCGGTGGCCTGGGTGCGGTCGGCGGCGGCATCCAGCCGCGTCGCCAGCGCGCGTTCCTGGTCCCGCATCCGGTCGTCGTGCAGGCTGGACAGGCGGTCCTGCGCCGCGGCCAGCGCCTCCACCATCGCGCCGATCCGCGCCAGCTGTTCCCCGCGCCGGCCGCGCAGCGCCAGGACCAGCAGCATCGCGCCGAAGGCGAGGGCGCCGGCGATCAGCGCGGGGGGCAGCCAGTCGGGCAGGCGAAAACCCTCCGCGAATCGGGTCCAGGATGCAGGATCATCGCATCCGCGTGAGGCCGGTGGCTATGCCCCGATGGCTATGCCCCGATGGCTATGCCTGGGCGAACGCGCCATCCGCGCCGAGCACCATCAGCCGCCCCGTCGCCACCGCGAAATGCGCGCCGTGCAGTTGCAGGCTTCCCGCCGCCTCGGCCTCCGCCACCCAGGGGAAGGTCCGCAGATTGGCGAGCGAAAGCCGCACCGCCTCCAGCTCGCAGGCCTCCTGTGCGAGCTCGACCGGCGTGCATTCCAGCACGCGGCGCCGCGCCTCGGCGGCGATGCGCATCCAGGCCGGCACGAAGTCGCGGGCTTCCGGCGGGGCGCCGTTCAGCAGCGCGGTGACGCCGCCGCACATGGCGTGGCCCATCACCAGGATCTGCGAGACCTGCAGGACCCGCACGCCGAATTCAAGCGCCGCGCTGGTGCCGTGATAGGCGCCGTCCGGGGCGAAGGGCGGCACCAGGTTGGCGACGTTGCGGATCACGAACAGCTCGCCCGGCCCGGCGCCGAAGATCACCGCCGGGTCCACCCGGCTGTCGGAACAGGCGATGACCAGGGTGTGCGGCCGCTGGCCGCTCGCCGCCAGTTCCTCGAACCGCGCGCGGGCTTCCGGCCAGGTCTCGGCGCGGAAGCGGCGGTAGCCCTCCAGCAGGCGGTTCATGCCAGGGTCCGGCTCAATGGCGGAAATGCCGCATGCCGGTGAAGACCATGGCGAGGCCCGCCTTGTCCGCCGCCGCGATCACCTCCGCATCCCGCATCGACCCGCCCGGCTGGATCACCGCCGTCGCACCGGCCGCCGCCGCCGTCTCCAGCCCGTCGGCGAAGGGGAAGAAGGCGTCGGATGCGACGACGGAGCCCTCCGCCAGCGGCCGGTCGAGGCCCGCCGCCTTGGCCGCCGCTTCCGACTTCCAGGCGGCGATGCGGGAGGATTCGACGCGGTTCATCTGCCCGGCGCCGATGCCGACCGTCGCCCGGTCGCGGGCGTAGACGATGGCGTTGGACTTCACATGCTTGCAGACCCGGAAGGCGAAGAGCAGGTCCGCCAATTCGCGGTCCGTCGGCGCCCGCTGCGTCACCACCTTGAGGTCCGGCAGCGTGATCCGCCCGGCATCGCGCGACTGCGCCAGGAACCCGCCGGCGACGGATTTCCAGACCATGCCCGGCGCCGCCGGGTCCGGCAGCGCCCCGGTCAGCAACAGGCGCAAATTCTTCTTGCGGGCGAAGATGGCGCGCGCGGCGTCGTCTGCATCCGGGGCCACGACGACCTCCGTGAAGATCGCCGTGATGCGTTCCGCCGCCGCCGCATCCAGCAGCCGGTTCGCGGCGACGATGCCGCCAAAGGCCGAGACCGGGTCGCAGCGCAACGCCAGGTCCCAGGCCTCCGCCAGGGTGGCCGCGGTGGCGACGCCGCAGGGGTTGGCGTGCTTGACGATGACGATGGCGGGTTCGTCGAATTCCGCGACGCATTCGAAGGCGGCGTCGGTGTCGTTCAGGTTGTTGTAGGACAGCTCCTTGCCCTGGATCTGTGCCGCCGTGGCGACGCCGGGGCGCTGGGTGCCATCCGAGTAGAAGCCGGCACGCTGGTGCGGGTTCTCACCGTAGCGCAGCGTCTGGCGCAGCAGGCCGGCGGTGGCCAGGCGCTGCGGGAAGGCCTCGCCGTTCTGGCCGGCGAACCAGGTGCTGATGGCGGCGTCATAGGCCGCCGTGCGCGCATAGGCGGCCTGGGCCATGCGCCGGCGCAGCGCCATGGAGGTGCCGCCGGCTGCGAGTTCCCCCTGCACCTCGATCAGCTGCGCCGGTTCCGTCACCACGACGACCGAGGCAAAATTCTTCGCGGCGCTGCGGATCATGGCGGGGCCGCCGATGTCGATGTTCTCGATGCAGTCGGCGAAGGCGCCGCCCTTCGCGACCGTCGCCTCGAACGGGTACAGATTGACCGCCACCAGGTCGATCGGCGTGATCGCGTGGCGTTCCATCTCCGCCAGGTGCTCCGGCAGGTCGCGCCGGCCGAGCAGGCCGCCATGCACCTGCGGCAGCAGCGTCTTCACGCGGCCATCGAGGATTTCCGGGAAGCCGGTGAATTCGGAGATGTCCTTCACCGGGATGCCGGCGTCGCGGATCGCCTGCGCGGTGCCGCCGGTGGACAGCACCTCCGCGCCGTGCGCCACCAGCATGCGGGCGAATTCGACGATGCCGGTCTTGTCGGAGACGGACAGCAGGGCGCGGCGCACCGGGATCATGTCGGGCATTTTCGAGGGGGCCTGGCAGCAATTTCGGGCCGGGTATGGACCCGCGCAAGCGCAGCATCAACGGGGTTTGCCGTGGGTGCCGCTTCGCGTTACGCGCATGCAGCACCAAGCGGAGACAGCCCCATGGACCAGCAGACGCCCGATTCCGTGCAGGCCCGCTACGGCGAAGGCGCCGGCCCCGACCAGGCGCTGGAGGCGACGAACCCGGTGCTCGAAACCCTGCTCGGCCACCGCTCCATCCGCGCCTTCACGGATGCGCCACTGGCGGAAGGCACGCTGGAGACGCTGGTGGCCGCCGCGCAATCCGCCCCCACCTCCTCCAACCTCCAGGCCTGGAGCGTCGTCGCGGTGCAGGACGCGGCGCGGCGCAACCGGCTGGCCGACCTTGCGGCCCGGCAGGGCTTCATCCGCCAGGCGCCGCTGTTCCTGTGCTGGATCGCCGACCTGTCCCGCCTGACCCGGCTGGGGGAGGCGCACCAGACGCGGATGGAGGGGCTGGACTACCTGGAATCCTTCATGGTGGCGCTGGTCGATGCGGCGCTGGCGGCGCAGAACGCGCTGGTGGCGGCGGAATCGCTCGGCCTCGGCACGGTCTATGTCGGCGCGCTGCGGCACCATCCGGAAAAGGTGGCGGCGGAGTTGGCCCTGCCGCCGGGCGCCTTCGCCGCCTTCGGCATGGCGGTCGGCCACCCCGCCGCGCAGGGCGCGGTGAAGCCGCGGCTGCCGCAGGCGCTGGTGCTGCACCGGGAACAGTACGGCGTGGCTGGCGAGACAGCGGGCATCGCGGGCTACGACGGCGCGCTCGGTGCGTTTTCCGAGGCGCAGGGCATGGGCCGGCAGGATTGGAGCCAGCGCATGATCTCGCGGGTCGGCACGGCGGCGGGTTTGAGCGGCCGGCACCGGATGCGGGAGGCGCTGACGGCGCTGGGGTTTCCGCTGAAGTAGGCGCCAAACATAAAGATATCCTTATGCTTCGCGCTTACAGCTTGGCCTGATGCCGCCACCCTGCTACACGGCGCCAGCCAAGTCAGACGCGACCGAAGGATTTCCCATGCCCGACGCCCACGGCCAGACCACCGACTTCATCGTCAAGGACATGTCCCTCGCCGGCTGGGGCCGGAAGGAGATCAGCATGGCCGAGGACGAGATGCCCGGCCTGATGGCCGTCCGCGCCGAATACGGCCCGACGCAGCCGCTGAAGGGCGCCCGCGTCGCCGGCTGCCTGCACATGACCATCCAGACCGCGGTGCTGATCGAGACGCTGAAGCATCTCGGCGCCGATGTCCGCTGGTCCTCCTGCAACATCTTCTCGACCCAGGACCACGCCGCGGCCGCCATCGCCGCCGCCGGCACGCCGGTCTTCGCCATCAAGGGCGAGACGCTGCCGGAATACTGGGACTATGTGCAGAAGACGCTGGAGTGGGGCGATGGCGGCACGCCGAACGTGCTGCTCGACGATGGCGGCGACATGACGCTGCTGGTGCATTACGGCCTGCGCGCCGAACAGGGCGACGTCGCCTTCCTCGAGAAGCCGACCAACGAGGAGGAGGAAGTCTTCTTCGCCCTCATCAAGAAGCTGGTGAAGACGAAGCCCGGCTGGTTCGCCGAACTGGCGAAGAACATCGTCGGCGTCTCCGAGGAGACCACCACCGGCGTCCACCGCCTGTACGTGATGGCCAAGGAAGGCAAGCTGCTGTTCCCGGCGATCAACGTGAACGACAGCGTCACCAAGTCGAAGTTCGACAACCTGTATGGCTGCCGTGAGTCGCTGGTGGACGCCATCCGCCGTGGCACCGACGTGATGATGGCCGGCAAGGTCGCGATGGTCGCGGGCTTCGGCGACGTGGGCAAGGGCTCCGCCGCCTCGCTGCGCAACGCCGGCTGCCGCGTGATGGTGTCCGAGGTCGACCCGATCTGCGCGCTGCAGGCGGCGATGGAGGGCTACCAGGTGGTGACGATGGAGGATGCCGCCCCGATGGCCGACATCTTCGTCACCGCCACGGGCAATGTGGACGTCATCACCGCCGACCACATGCGCGCCATGAAGCACCGCGCCATCGTCTGCAACATCGGCCACTTCGACAGCGAGATCCAGGTCGCGGCGCTGAAGAACTACAAGTGGGACAATGTGAAGCCGCAGGTCGACGAGATCGAGTTCCCGACCGGCAAGCGCATCATCCTGCTGTCCGAAGGCCGCCTGGTGAACCTGGGCAACGCCACCGGCCACCCCTCCTTCGTCATGTCCGCGTCCTTCACCAACCAGACGCTGGCGCAGATCGAGCTGTGGGCGAACCCGGGCAAGTACGAGAAGAAGGTCTACGTCCTGCCGAAGCACCTGGACGAGAAGGTGGCGGCGCTGCACCTCGCCAAGGTCGGCGCCAAGCTGACAACGCTCAGCCCGCAGCAGGCCGGCTACATCGGCGTGCCGGAGCAGGGCCCCTTCAAGGGCGAGCAGTACCGCTACTGAGGCCTTGCACACCCGGTTGCGCTTGCTGCAAAAGCGCGGCGTCCGCATGATGCGGCGCCGCGTTGGGGCGAGGGACGACTGGGATGTGGCTCTGGATTGCCATCACGCTGCTGTTCGTGTTCCTGGTGGGTCGCACCCTGCAGGAAAACGCGGACAGCACGCGTTCCTCCCTCGCCGCCATGGCGGGAACCTTCGCCGATGCCGTGGCGCTGGTCTGCCTCACGCTCGGCGTCTTCGGGTTCCTGGTGGCCCTGGTGCTGGGCGTCTTCGCCACCGCCGGGCCCAGCCTGGCCGGTGAGGCGCTGACCCACACCCTGCTTTGGAGCGCCGCGCTGATTGTCGGCGGCGTCCTGCTCATCCTGCTCAGCGTCGCCATCCGCCGCCTGGGCGGCAAGGGCGCACCGGCTCGCGCGGTGCGCGCCGGGCATTAGAATCCGGCCCCCGCCGAGCTGGCGGGGGCCGTCCCGCCTCAGACGTAGCGGCGGTTCGCCGACAGCAGGATGGTCTTGCGGGTGCCGACCTTGGCCCCGATCACCGCCGCCGCCGCACCCAGCAGCAAGGTGGCGAACAGCCAGTAGGCGCCGATCGCCGCACCGCGCGCCGCGGCATCCGCCGCCTCGCGGGCCTGCCGCTCCGTCTCGTTCGCCACGCGGGTCGCCTCGGCCTCAAGCTCCTGCACGCGCTGCTGCGCCTGTTCCGGCGCGATGCCGAATTCGGCCGCGGCCAGGTTGGCCAGCCGGTCGCGGGCGGGCTGCGCCAGCTCGCCGCTGGTCACCCGGTCGCCGACGATGCGCGCCATCTCGGCGCGGCGCTGGTCCGGGGTCATCTGCGCCGGCTCGCCGCCGCCCTGGAAGCTGGCCTGCAGGCGTTCCGTCAGCGCCTGCGGGTTCACCTCCGGCACCGCCTCGCTGGCGGCCGAACCCAGGCTGCCGGCGGCCGAGCCGAGGCCACTGGCCACGCTGTTGACGGCGGAGCCGACGCCGCGCGCCGTGCCGGCAACCACGTTGCCGAGCAGCACGCCGGAGACCAGGAAGGCGATCGCCCAGACCGACAGGCCATGCAGCACGCCGTCGGTATCATCCGCCGTGCCGGAAAGCCGCGCCGCGACATAGCCGCCGCAGGCCAGGCCGAGCAGGTTGGACAGCAGGAACCAGGCGGCGCCGGCGATGCCGAAGGTCGAGGCTTCCGGCGTCTCGCCCGGGATCGCGAGGTCGACCGTGCTGGCACCGATCGCAACGCCCAGGATGTTGAACATGGCGCCGACCACGACGGCAACGAGCGCACCCGACAGGATGGCGCCCCAGGAGACGCGGGAGGGAAGCTTGTCCGTCGCTGCGACGGTGGTGGTGGATTGCTGCATGACTCTCTACTCCGGACACGCGGCGCCCAACGTGTGGAACCGTCCGGAGTTCAGGCGCCCGTGCCGCCGGCCTCCAATAGATCCAGGGTGTTGCGCAGGACCCTCGCCTCGTCGAAACGCAGCAGGCCGCGCGCCCGCCCGGCCTGGCCCATGCGCTGGCGCAGCGCCGGGTCGGTGGCCAGGCGGGACAGCGCCGTGGCCAGCGGCGCCACCGTCATGGCGGGCACCAGCAGCCCGGTCTCCTCCGGCGCCACCTGTTCGCGCGGGCCGCGGATGTCGGTGGCGACCACGGGAAGGCCGGTCAGCATCGCCTCGATGATCGACATCGGCAGGCCCTCGAAATGCGAGGGCAGGCAGAATACATCGGCCGCCGCCATCAGCACCGGCACGTCGCGGCGGTAGCCGAGCCGGACCAGGCGCCGTCCGAGCACAGCCGCGGCACGCTCGAAATGCAGCTCCATGTCCTCGCCATGGTCGCTGGCCAGCCGCTGGCCCGCGACCCACAGCACGCAGTTCGGCGGCGTCGCGGCCATGGCCGCCAGCAATTCGGGAAAACCCTTGTGGCGCACCAGGCGGGACACGGCGAGCACCACGCAATCCGCCTCCCCCGCCCCGAGTTCCGCCCGGAGCCGCGCACGGGCCACCGGATCGGGCCGAAACTTCGTGGAATCGCGGCCGTTCAGGACGGCGACGGGGTTCGGGTGGATGCCGAGCCGCCGCGCATCCTCCGCCTCCTCGGCGCTGACCGTCATGTAGGTGTCGGTGATGCGGCCGGCGGCGCGTTCCAGGCCGAGCGCGAGGCGGCCGCGCCACCAGGGGCCGGGCTGGTTGAACAGGAAGCCGTGGCAGGTATAGGCGATGCGCGGCACGCCGGCGATGCGCGCGGCGGTGCGCGCCAGCAGGCCGCTGATCGGCATGTGGGCATGCACCAGGTCCGGCTTCTCCGCCCGGATCAGCGCCACCAGCGCGGCCAGCGCGCGGGCCTGCGGCACCGGGTTCAGGCTGCGGGCCAGCGGCACGGTGGCGATCCGGAAGCCCTCGGCGCGCGGGCCTTCCAGCAGCGGGCCCTCGGCGCAGCAGCCGACCACCTCATGCCCGCGCTCGCGCAGGGCGCGCATCAGCGGCAGCAGGAAATGCACCAGCGAGAAATCGACGTTGGTGACCTCGAGGATCTTCATGGCGCGCAGGTGCTGGAGGCGGCGCCCGTCCTATTCCGGCTGGGATTCGGGCGTGGTGGGGGCCGGCACGCCGACGCGGGCGAGCGACCATTGCAGCGCGGTGGTGCCGGCCTCCGCATGCAGGGCCACCTGGTTGCTGCGCCGGGCCTCGCCGCCCAGGTAGATGCTCTCCTCGATCGCGACGCGGATGCCGGGGCCGGTGCGCAGCCGCCAGCCGACGCCGGAGGACAGCCGCAGCAGCGCCCCCTGCTCATCCTGCTGCAGGCTGGCGGTGATGGAGGGATGCAGGTGGAAGCGCAGCACGAAGGCCGGCACGTTCACCTCCCGCACCGGCTCCAGCAGATCCTCGCCGATCAGCGTGTCGCCGGAATCCGACAGGAACAGGCGGCGCCGGTGGCGGACGCCGAACTGGCGCTGCCAGCCATCCTGCGTCGCATCCAGCCACAGCTTGCCGTCCTCCTCGAACCGGTCGGTGGTGACGGCATCGACGCGGCGGCCGAGACCCTCCGGCCTGAGTTCCGAGGAATTGGTATCCGCCAGCACCAGCGTGGAATGCGCCGCGGTGGCGCGCAGCGCGTCGCGCCATTCGCCTTCCGCCGCCGGGGCGGCCCCGCAATTGACGATCAGGCGTTCGCGCCCGACCGACATCTCGAAGGACAGGGTGCCGGCATGGGCGTTGCGGTCGGCGCCGCGCGGCAGGCCGCCGGGGGTGGCATCGCGCCGGGAGGGTGCGGGGGCACCGCAATCGATCAGCACCAGCGTGCGGCTGGCGGCCAGGCGGTGGAAGCCGGTATCCGGCAGGAAGGGCGGCGGCCGGCCGCGCGACTGGCCCTGGGTCAGCACCAGGTCGATGAAGGCGGCCTGTTCGTCCCGCGTGCCGTTGAACAGCGCCAGGCCGCCATCGGCGTGGCGCAGCATGCGCAGCGCCGGCGCGGCGCGGTCCAGCGTCGCGGCGAGCAGCGGCGGTGCTTCCACCCCCGCGCCATGCAGCAGGTTGCGGATCTCGATCAGGTCCTGCAGCGCGGCGAGCTGCATGGCCGGGCTGCGTTCCACATGGCCGCCATCCGGGCGGAACTGGCGTTCCAGCTCCTGCGGCAGGAAGCGGACGCAGCGGGCGAGCCAGGTTTCCTCGCCCAGGGCCACGGCGCCGGCCATGCCGCCCTTCAGCGCCACCAGCGCGCCGCGATGCGCGGCCTCCGCCGGCAGGCCGGCGACCACGCCGCGCGCATCCTGGGCGAGGCGCTGCATGAGTTGCTTGCGGAACTCGTCCTCCGCCGTCGCCGCCAGGAAGTCCCAGTGGCCAAGCCAGGCGGAGATGCGCGCACCGGCCACCTCCGGCGCCTCCGCCAGCGGGTCGTGGCTGCCGAAGGCGAGCCAATCGGCCGCCAGTATCCGCCCCCGCATCCGCGCGGCATCGGTGCCCAGCGCCCGCAGGTCGCGCAGCCAGGCGAAGCCATGCGCGGCGGCGTGCCAGGCGCTGGCCGTGGTCGCGCCGGAATTGGCGGCGATCCAGTCGGTGCTGCGCGGCTGGCCCTCATCCTCCTGCGGCCGCAGCGGGCGGGTCGTGCCGAAGGCCTCGAATTCGCCGCGCAGCAGCCGCGCCCCGCGCGCCGCATCGCCCGGCCACAGGTCGCGGAAGGATCGCGCCGGGCCGTCCGGCACCTTGATCGGCTTGAGGTTGGCGATGATGCGGCGCGCGCCGCGCAGGACCCCCCCGATCATGCGGCCTGTTCCCTGTTCATGGCCCTGAGCCCGGCGATGGCCGCGGTGTAGTCCGCGGTGCCGAACACCGCGGTGCCGGCGACCAGCACATCCGCCCCGGCGGCCAGGCAATCCGGCGCAGTCGCGGCGGTGACGCCGCCATCGACCTCGAGGGCGATGTCACGCCCGCTGGCCGCGATCATGGCCCGCAGCGTTGCGATGCGCGCCAACTGCGACCGGATGAAGGACTGCCCGCCGAAGCCGGGGTTCACCGACATCACCAGCACCAGGTCGCACAGGTCCAGCACCGGCGCCACGGCTTCGAGCGGCGTGCCGGGGTTCAGCACCACGCCGGCCTGCTTGCCGAGGCCGCGGATGGTCTGCAGCGACCGGTGCAGATGCGGCCCGGCCTCCGGGTGCAGGCTGATCAGGTCCGCGCCGGCCTCGGCGAAGGCGGCCAGGTAGGGATCGGCCGGGGCGATCATCAAATGGACGTCGAAGAACATCCCGGACCGCTTGCGGAGCGACTTCACCAGCCCCGGGCCGAAGGAGATGTTGGGCACGAAATGCCCATCCATGATGTCGAGGTGGAGCCAGTCGGCCCCGGCGGCCTCGATGGCGGCGACTTCCTCGCCCAGCCGGGTGAAGTCGGCGGCGAGCAGCGACGGGGCGATGCGGGGGGATCTGGACATGTCCCTGCGGTTCTAGCCGCCGCCGGAGCGGGGGGAAACCGCCCGTGGCGGCTGGAACCGCATTCCGAACGGGTCCGGCCCGATCACAATGCCATGGATCACAGGGGCAGGGCCGTGGTGCTTTTCACCCGTTCCATGGCGAAGCGCCCGGTCACCTTGCGCAGCGCGGGCACGGCGGCGACGAAGCGGCGGTAGAAGGAATCGTAGCCCGCCATGTCCGGCACCACCACGCGCAGCAGGTAGTCCACGTCGCCGCCGAGCCGCCAGCACTCGACGATCTCCGGCAGGCTGTCCACCGCGGCGGCGAAGCGGGCGATCCACTCCGCGGAGTGGTCGCCGGTCTCGACCGCGACGAAGACCGAGATCGGCAGCCCGACCTTGGCCGGGTCCACCAGCGCGACGCGCCCGGTGATGACCCCTGTCTCCTCCATCCGCCGGATGCGCTTCCAGCAGGGGGTGGGGGTGAGGCCGACCTCCTGCGCGATCTCGGCGAGGGAGCGGGAGGAATCCTGCATGATGAGGCGCAGGATCTCGCGGTCGATTCGGTCCAGTTCGGCAGCAGCCATTTTCGTCCAACACCCGGATTTCAGGTGTTGGTAGCACGGATTTCTCCGGAACCAATCAGGCGCCCAGTTCAGGCGCCCGGTTCAGGCGCCGGGTTCAGGCACGCCGGAAGCGTGCCGCGAAGAAGCCGTCCAGGCCGCCATGCTCGGCCCACATGTCGGGCCGCGTGTGCAGCGTGCCGCCGCGGATCAGCGCGGTGCGCAGGCCGGGCAGCTCGGTGGGTGCGAAGGGGTCGGCCACCAGGCCGAAGCGCTCGGCGCGGGCCAGATGCGCCTCGCCTTCCTCCGGCTGCAGGGAACAGGTGGCATAGACCAGCCGCCCGCCCGGCCGCAGCAGCCGCGCCGCCTGCGCCAGCAGCCGGGCCTGCGCCTCCACCAGGGCGGGCAGGTCCTTGGGGCGCTTCAGATGCGGGATGTCGGGGTGGCGGCGGATGATGCCGGTGGCGGAACAGGGCGCATCGAGCAGGATGGCGTCGAAGCCACCGGCTTCGCCAGCAAGGCGATTGGCTTCGTCGGGCATCCAGGTGGCGGCGTCGGCCTCCACCACCTCCACCTCGAAGTGCAACCGCGCGAGGTTTTCCCGCAGCCGCACCGCCCGCTTCGGGTCGCGCTCCACCGCGGTCACGCGCGCGCCGGCGGCGGCGAGCTGCGCCGTCTTGCCGCCGGGCGCGGCGCACAGGTCGGCCACGCGCTCGCCGGGCTGCACCGCCAGCAGCCGCGCGGGCAGGGCGGCTGCGGCGTCCTGCACCCAGAAATGGCCCGCCGCCAGGCCGGGCAGGTCCGTCACCCGGGTGCCCTCCGGCAGCCGCCAGCTTCCGGTCGGCAGTTGCACCGCGCCCTCCGGCGGCGGCGCGCCGGGTGCGAGGGTCAGGTCCAGCGCGGCGGGGAACTGGTGCGCGCGGGCGATGGCGCGCACTGCCGGGCCGTAGGCGGCGTGCCAGGCGGACCACAGCCAGGGCGGCGTATCCAGCCTTTCGGATTCCAGCGCGGCGAAGGCGGCCGGGCCTTCCGTCGCCACCTTGCGCAGCACGGCATTCACCAACCCGGCGAAGGGCCGCGGCACCACGGAGACGGTGGCGGCGACGGCGGCATGCGCCGGCGTGTTCAGCAGCAGCAATTCGGCCGCGCCCATGCGCAGGGCGGCGCGCACCACCGGCGGCGGCTCGCGCCGCAGGAACGGCTCCAGCACCGCATCCAGGCTGCCGGTGCGGCGCAGCACGGCGGCGGCCAGGCGGTGCGCGGCGGCGCGGTCGCGGGGCTCCACGGCGGCCGGAAGCTGGTCCAGCGCCTCCTCCAGCGGGCGGCGCCGCTCGAACACCGCGGCCAGCAGGTCCAGCGCGGCGCTGCGCGTGCCCGGGGGCGGGGCGGCTCGGGCGGCGCGGGAATTGGGCGGCTTCGCCGTCACGCGCCGGGTCGCGGCGGGGCGGTCGGGGTCATTTTCAGGGGGCATGTCGCGCGGTTTATGGCCCCCCGAACCGCGCCATGCTAGGGGCGCCGCCATGCAGGCGCTCCGCGAGTTTCTCGATCGGCTGCCGGAGACGCGGCGGCCGCTTCCCTGGCTCGCGCTGCTGTGCCTGCTGTTCTGGCTGCCCGGTTTCTTCACGCTGCCCGCCGGCGACCGCGACGAAAGCCGTTTCGCCCAGGCCAGCCGCCAGATGGTGGAGACCGGCGACTACGTCCGCATCCGCCTGGGCGAGGTCGAGCGCAACAAGAAGCCCGCCGGCATCCACTGGGCCCAGGCCGCCGCCGTCCACACGGTGGAGGCGCTGCGCGTCGGCACCCGCGCCGACATATGGGCCTACCGGCTTCCGTCGCTGATGGGCGCCATGCTGGCGGTGCTGGCCACCGCCTATTTCGGCCGGGCGCTGGTCGGCAGGCGCGCCGCCTTCCTCGGCGCGGCCCTGCTCGCCGGCTGCTTCGTCCTCGGCGTCGAGACGCATATTGCCAAGACCGATGCGGCGCTGCTGGGCACCATCGTCGTGGCGATGGGGCTGATGGGCCGCGCCTATGTCGCACCCAGCGGCTTCGGCGCCCGGCACGCGGCGGCGTTCTGGCTGGTGCTGGGCGCCTCGGTGCTGCTGAAGGGGCCGATCGGGCCGCTGGTGCCGCTGCTGGCCGGCATCACCCTGGCGATCGCGGACCGCAACGCGCCCTGGCTGCGGCTGCTGCGCCCGGCCTGGGGCGTGCCGCTGATGCTGCTGGCCGCCGCCCCCTGGTTCGTCGCCGTCACCATCGCCACCGAGGGCCGCTTCATCGCGGAGGCGCTGGGCGGCGACATGCTCGGCAAGGTCGGCGGCGCCGATGAGAACCACTGGGGCCCGCCCGGCTACTACCTGCTGAGCTTCGGCATCGCCGCCTTCCCCGCCGCCTTCCTGGTGCTGCGCGCGGCGCCCGGCGTGTGGTCCGACCGGCTGCGCCCGGCGACGCGCTTCCTGCTCGCCTGGGCGGTGCCGGTCTGGCTGATGTTCGAGGCGGTGACCACCAAGCTGCCGCACTACGCCCTGCCCGCCTACCCGGCGCTGATGCTGCTGGCCGCCGCCTGGGCGCTGGACCCGCTGCGGCGCGCGCCGCCGCGTTGGCTGGCAGGCCTTGCCACCTTCGGGGCCATCGCCACGGCGGTGGGCCTGGCGATTGCCTGCGCCGTGCTGCCGGTGCTGGCGGACCGGGAGGTTTCGCTGGTGGCCCTGCTCGGCATCCCCGCCGCCGCGCTGTTCGCCTGGGGCCTGCTGCGCATGTTGCGGGAGGGTGCGCCGGCGCGTGCCGCGCTGCTCGCCGTGCTGCTGGCGGTGCCGTTGCAGGCGGTGGCGCTGGGCGGCGTGCTGCCGCGGCTGACGGCGCCCTGGCTTTCGCCACGCATCGCGGAGGCGGTGCGGCAGGCGGCACCGGCGCTGCCGGCGGCCCAGTTCGGGATCGCGGGCTACCACGAACCCTCCCTGCTGTTCGCGATGGGGGGCGATATCGCCCTGCTCGCCAACGGGGCCGCCGCGGCCGAATTCCTGGCCGGCGAACCCGGACGGCTGGTCGCCGTCGCGGATCGGCAGGAGGGCGCCTTCCGCGCCGAAGCCGCCGCGCGCAACGTGCCGGTGCAGGAGCGTGGGCTGGTCACCGGCTTCAACTATTCCCGCGGCCGCCAGGTCGCCATCATGCTGTACGGGGTTGCCGAATGATCGAATGGGTCACGGGCGTGGTCGCCGCCGGCGGCTGGCCGGGCGTGCTGGCGCTGATGTTCCTGGAGAATTTGTTCCCGCCGATCCCGTCGGAGGTGATCATGCCGCTGGCCGGCTTCGCCGCGGCGCGCGGACAGATGTCCCTGGTCGCCGCGCTGATCGCCGGCGTGGTCGGCACGCTGCTCGGCAACGTATTCTGGTACGAATTGTCGCGCATGATCGGCGCCGACCGCATCCGGCCCCTGGTCGGCCGCTACGGCCGCTGGTTCGCGGTGGGTGAGGATGATCTGCGCAAGGCCGAGGCGACGCTGGCGAAATACGGCCCGGTCGCGCTGTCCTTCGGCCGGCTGCTGCCGGGCATCCGCACCGTGATCTCGATCCCGGCCGGGCTGATCCACATTCCGCGCCCGGTCTTCTACCTTTATACGGCGCTCGGCAGCACCGTCTGGATCACCTTCCTGGCCCTTGCCGGCTACTACATGGAAGACCAGTACGACCGGATCGAGGGCTGGCTGGAGCCGCTGGCCTACGTCGTCGTCGGCGGCTTCATCGCCACATATGCGTGGCACATCTGGTCCACCCGGGTGCGCCGGCGCGGCTGAGGCGGCGGCGCCTCCGAGCCCAGTTGCAGCGCGATGCCGAACTGCACGGCGCCACAGGTCAGGCCGAGGAACAGCCAGAGCAGCGCCAGCGGCACGGGGTGGCTGGCATCGCGCAGCAGCAGGCCGCCCACCCCGCCGGGGTCGGCCATCCACAGTACGGTCACCGCCACCGTGGCGATGCCGAAGCCGGCCAGCAGGTTGCGGGCCAGGATCCAAAGCGGGTTCGGCGACATGGCCGGAACTCCTTCTGCCCAGCCCCAGGAACGCCCGGTGCAAATCCGGGGTTCCCCCCGGCTGTCCCCGCGCCGCGTCGCGTGCTGATCTTTGGTCCCCTGGCGGAGGAACCCCGAGATGATCGACCCGGCCCTGCTGGCGCGGCTGAACGCGCCGCTGCTGTCGGACAGCCTGGACGCCTGCGGCGCCCGCCACCAGGCGCTGCCGCCGCGCATCCGGCCGCTGGACGAAGACCTGGTCATGGTCGGCCGCGCCCGCACCGGCCAGTACATGGAGGTCGCGGAGGTCCTGCCCGGCCACAATCCCTATGCGCTGGAGATGCAACTGGTCGATGACCTGCAACCCGGGGAGGTGGTGGTGCTGGCGGTCGGCGGGTCGCTGCGCATCGCGCCCTGGGGCGGGTTGCTGACCACCGCCGCCAAGGCACGCGGCGCCGCGGGTTGCCTGACCGATGGCTATGTCCGCGACGTGCGGCAGGTCCGCGCCCGGCAGTTCCCGGTGTTCCACGCCGGCATCGGCCCGCTGGACAGCCAGGGCCGCGGCGAGATCCGCGCCATCGACGTGCCCTGCACCGTGGCCGGCGCGCTGGTGGCGCCGGGCGACCTGGTGTTCGGCGACATCGACGGCGTCGTCGTCATCCCTCGCGCGCTGGAGGACGCCGTGCTGGCCGCCGCCGCCGAGAAACTGTCCCGCGAGGACAGCACGATGGCGGAGCTGGAGCGCGGCGCGAAGCTGGCCGAGGTGTTCGCCCGGTTCGGCGTGCTGTGATCCGGACGCTGCCGGTTAGTGCATTTTCAAGTCAGGCGGATATGCCTGACGACTCGGAAAATGCGCCAAACCGCCCGAGCGACCGGCGCGGCCGGATCTGCGAAGGGCGCCGGCCCGCCGATCGAACCCGGTCCCATCGGTCTGCAGACCGTCAGGAAGCACTGGGCGCGTAGAGGAGAGCGGATGTCATTGGTTTCGGAGGACAAATCCAGGGCGTTCATCAAGGTCACGCCGGCATTCCATGATTTCCTGGAAAGCAGGGACATCTTCCAGGACCGGACGGGGGCGAACAAGGCGAAATACACCGGGCCCTATGTCACGCGATGGAAGATCGGCACGATCGTGACGATCAACAAGGCGGCGGTGGTCGAGCGCTATACGACGATCGGAGCCGGCAAGGAGATCTACCACCTGGGCTCCTTCGGCTCCGTCATGTCCGCCTTCCCGTTCAACACCAAGATCGGCCGGTATTGCTCGATTGCCGGGGGCGGAAGGATGGTGGGCTTCCGCCATCCGGTGGAAGCCGTCTCGACCTCCTCCGCGGTCTTCAACCGGCACCGGGAATTCGTGGCGTCCTATCTGGAGGATGCCGAGGCCAGGGATGGTCAGGCGCCCGTCTTCAACCAGGTGCCGACGCCGCAGCCGCAGAGGCGCGAGATCATCATCGGCCATGACGTCTGGATCGGGTCGGACGTCATGATCTCGGGGGGTGTCTCGATCGGAGACGGGGCGATCGTCGCGTCGGGGTCGGTGGTCACGAAGAATGTGCCGGCCTATGCAATCTTCGGCGGCACACCCGCCAGGCTGATCCGGTTCAGGTTCAGCGAGGACCTGTGCAGGTCCCTGTCCGCGACCCGATGGTGGGACTACGAGCTTGCGGACCTGCATCGACTGCCGTTGCAGGATCCCGCACGGTTCGTCGAGGAATTCGACAAGGCGAAGGCAAGCCTTCGGCGCTACCTGCCTTCAACCACCCCACTGTGGGACGAAATCCGGGCCATCCTGTGAGAGTGCAGGACCGGTGCGCCGCAAGCCGCCGGTCCCCTCGCTATTCCAGCCGCGCCGCCTCGTCGAAGCTCAGCCGCGGGCTGCGCGGGAACAGGCCGGTGGGGTCGCCATAGCCGAGATTGACCAGGAAGTTGGACTTCCAGGTGGTGCCGGCGAAGAACAGGTTGTCGAGCTTCGCATTGTCGAAGCCGCTCATCGGTCCGGCATCGAGGCCGGCGGCGCGCGCGGCCAGGATCAGGTAGGCGCCCTGCAGGGTGCCGTTGCGGAAGGCGGTGGTCTCCGCCAGCGCCGGATTGCCGGCGAACCAGGACCGCGCATCGGCGTGCGGGAACAGGAAGGGCAGCTTGTCGTAGAAGGCCGTGTCGTGCGCCACGATGGCGATGACGGGCGCCGTCATCGTCTTCTCGACATTGCCCGGCGACAGCGCCTGCTTCACCCGCGCCTTGCCCTCATCCGTGCGCACGAAGACGAAGCGGGCCGGGGAGGAATTGGCCGAGGTCGGCGCGAACTTCAGGAGGTCGTAGACCTCCTCCAGCTTGCTGTCCGGCACCGGCCGGTCCTGCCACTTGTTCTGCGTCCGCGCCGTGCGGAACAGGGTGTCGAGCGCCGTGTCGCTTAAGGTCGTTGCGTCCAATGTATCAGTCATGTGCCGAAGGCTCCTTCGCTGGAAGCCGGCATATGAGGCCGCGGCGCCGCAGGCCAATACGGCGGCGAGATGATGATCATCATCCCCGCCGCCGATGGGGGCGGGTCAGGCTTCCACCTGCTCCACCCGGACCACTTCCGGTACGTAGTGGCGCAGCATGGTCTCGACGCCATGCTTGAGCGTGGCGCGGGAGGAGGGGCAGCCGGCGCAGGCGCCCTGCATGTGCAGCCGGACGACGCCTTCGCGGAAGCCGCGGAAGACGATGTCGCCGCCATCGGCCGCCACCGCCGGGCGCACCCGCGTGTCCAGCAATTCCTTGATCTGGTCGACGATTTCGCCGTGCTCCGGGTCGAAATCCTCGGCCTCCGCCTCGGCGTCGGCGCCTTCCATCACCGGCAGGCCGGCCAGGTAGTGCTCCATCACCGCGCCCAGCACGCGCGGGCGCAGCATCTGCCATTCGGCCTCGTCCGTCTTGGTGACGGTGACGAAATCCTGGCCGAGGAAGACGCGGGCGACATCACCCACGCCGAAGATGCGGGCGGCCAGCGGGCTGCGGCCGGTGGCGTCCTCGGCGGTGGTGAAATCCGCGGTGCCGCGGGCGGCCATGACGTCCCGGCCGGGCAGGAACTTCAGCGTGGCCGGATTCGGGGTGGCTTCCGTCTCGATGAACATGTTCTTCGCTTCCGCAGTGCTGGCGATACCCGACCTATGTGGTCCGTTTTAGGGCCTGCTGCAACCGGCAGGGCCGCCGCCCGAAGGCGTGGTTCAGGCGGCCCGCCGCTACGGCGGGCCGAGGCGCCGGATGGCGCCCGCGGCCTGTTCCGCGAGGCGAGCGTGCCGCGCGCGCGCCCGCCGCCCGAGGGTCTGGATCAGGTTACTCTCTCAAGCTCCGCGTCGCTGATGCCGCCGGGCACGATGGTCATCGGCACCGGCAGCTTGTTGGCATACCGCCCGGTCAGCGCCTGGATCAGCGGGCCGGGGCCGGACCCGCCGGTGGAACTGGCCAGCACCAGGATGGAAATCCGCGGATCCTCCGCCAGCAGCGCCAGAAGCTCGTCGCGCGCATCGCCCTCCCGGATCAGCAGCATGGGCAGCCCGCCGGTGATCTCGTTCACCTCCGCCGCCAGGCCGGACAGCAGGCGCTCGGCCTCCTCCCGCCGTTCCTCGGACAGCATGGCGCCGACGCCGGCCCATTCCACCTGGCCGGCCGGCTCGATCACCCGCAGCAGCGCCACCCTTCCGCCGGATTTGCGCACGCGCAGCGCCGCGTAGCGCAGCGCCAGGGTGCGCTCCGGGCTGTCATCCACCACGACCAGGAAGACCCGGTCCCGCCGCGCCTGCGCGGCCTCGGCCGTCTCGCCCATGTCCAAATCCCCCGGAATCCAGAGCGTGATCGCCGAAGGCTGGAACGGCCGGAGGCGTGAATCACGCGAACAAACAATGGGCCAGACCATGATCCGCGCTTCTGTCAGCGCGGATCATGGTCTAGCTGCGGCGAAACACCACGCTGCCGAACCAGCCGGCCAGCCCCGCCAGGATGATGCAGGCGATGCCATACAGCACCGGCTGGCCGCGCGCGATGTCCGCGATCCAGGCGGCGCTGCCGGTGCGCACCACGTCCAGCCGCAATTCCTGGCGCGCCACCACGCGGCGGTCGCGCACCAGCATCACCTGCACCAGGTAGGCGCCGTGCACCACGGTGGCCGGCAGCGGCAGCCGGGCATGGAACAGCCGGCCGCCGGAAACCTCGATCGGGCGGTCGCGGTCCACCCACAGGCCGGCGTCCTGCTGCAATTCCGCCAGCGCGGCGCGGAAGGCGGGGCCCTGCGCGCCGAGCTGCACCAGGGGAAGCTGGTCCAGCGCCAGGCGCAGGTCGCCGCGCTCCACCCGGTCCAGAAGCTGGGTCAGCGGGCGGGTGGAGGCCAGCGCCCAGTAGCTCGGCACCCGGTTGAAGCGGGCCGCGGCCCCGTTCACCCAGAAGCCCAGCACATTGACCTTCTGGCGCACCATCATCGAGGTCTCGGGCCCGGTGACCAGCACCAGCACCTCGTCGCCCTGCGGGCCGATCAGGCGCTCGGTCGCGCCGAAGACCAGGATCTCGGCACCGGAAAAGGCGGTGGTCACCTCGATCCGGCGCAGCGACAGGTCGGCGGCGAGGGAGGGCGGGGCGACCGGCACCACAACAGGCGGGGGCAGCGGTGGTGGCGGTGTCTGGGCCATCGCCGGTCCCCAGGCAATCAGGGCGAGCAGCAGGGCGAGGCAGACCGGCAGGCGCCTCGCCCTGTTCATGGCACCGGCCCGATGACGAACAGCGCATCCGGCACCCGCAGCAGGTCCCACAGCAGGGACAGCGCGACGGCCAGCACCAGCGCGCCGAGCAGCGCGCGCATCTCCTCCCCCCGCAGCTTGGTGCCCATGGCGGCGCCGAACTGGGCCCCCGAAACGCCGCCGGCCAGCAGCAGCAGGGTCAGCACGATATCGACGCTGCCGACCTGGATGGCCTGCAGGAAGGTGACGTTGGCGGTGACGAAGACCACCTGGAACAGCGACGTGCCGATGACGACCGCCGTCGGCATCCCGAGCAGGTAGATCATCGCCGGCACCAGCATGAAGCCGCCGCCGACGCCCATGATGGCGGACAGCACGCCGATCCCGAAGCCGATGCCGAGCGGCGGAATGACCGAGATGTACAGCCGCGACTTGCGGAACCGCATCTTGAACGGCAGCCCGTGCATCCAGAGGTGCTCATGCAGCCGGGCCGGGCGGGCGCGCTTGCGGCGCAGGATGGCGCCGAGGCTTTCGCGCACCATCAGCGCGCCGACGCTGCCCAGCACCACGACGTAGAAGATCGCCACCGCCAGGTCGACCTGGCCGGCGCGGCGCAGCCAGGCGAACAACTGCACGCCGGCCAGCGAGCCGAAGAAGCCGCCGATGATGAGCACGGTGCCCATCCGGAAATCCACGTTGCCGCGCCGCCACTGCGCGATCAGGCCGGAGACCGAGGCGCCGAGCGTCTGGTTGGCCCCCGAGCCGACCGCGACCGGCGCGGGAATGCCGATGAGGATCAGCAGCGGCGTCAGCAGGAAGCCGCCGCCGACGCCGAACAGCCCGGACAGCCAGCCCACGCCGAAGCCGATGCCCAGCAGCAGCAGGGCATCCACCGACATCTCGGCAATCGGCAGATAGACCTGCATTCCGCGTCCGGCACTCGATCTTGCGGGAAGTTCATCCCGTATCGACCCCCGTGACCGGCGCCGCAAGGCGGGCCGGGCGTGGTTTGCACTTCGTTTCGGTCAGATCATCGTGGGCGTGGCCGCGGGGACATGGATTTTGCGGGTGCCTCGCGAAGATCATGTGACGCAGGCGGTGCGATCCGCTATCCGGGCCGCCGTCCCGCGGGAGCCCAAGCCATGACCCTGCACCGCCGCCAGCTTCTGGCCTCCCTGCCGCTCGCGCTTCCGGCGCTGCGCCCGGCCCGGGCAGACGCGGCAAAGCATGTGGCGATCCTGCACCTGAACGATTTCCACAGCCGGCACGAGGGCGCCCAGGCCGGCGGCGCGTCCTGCCGTGCCGGCGCGCCCTGCGCCGGCGGCGCCGCGCGGCTGGTCGCCAGCTTCCGTGCCGCGCGGGCCGCCGCGGTGGCGGAGGGGCGGGCGGTGCTGGCGCTGGATGCCGGGGACCAGTTCCTCGGCAGCCTGTTCTACACGATGCATCGCGGGCTGGCCGAGGCCGCGGTACAGCGCCAATGGGGCGTGCATGCCATGGCGCCCGGCAACCACGACTTCAACGGCGGGCCCGAAACCCTGGCGCGCTACCTGCGGGCGCTGGGCGCGCCGCTGCTGGCCGCCAACATGGATATCTCGGCCGAACCGGCGCTGGCCGGGCTGGTGGCGCCGTCCGCCGTGTTCCTGGTGGGTGGCGCCCGCATCGGCGTCATCGGCCTGACCCTGCAAGGCATCCCGCAGATCTCCTCCCCCGGCCCCAACCTGCGTTTCACCGCGCCGGAGGACGCCGCGGCGCGGGAGGTGGCGCGCATCCGCGCCGGCGGCCCCGCCACCATCCTGGTGCTGTCGCATCACGGGCTGGAGGCTGATCGTGCGCTGGCGGCGGCCGTGCCGGGCCTCGACGTGATCGTCGGCGGCCATTCGCACAGCCTGCTGCAAGGCCCGCTGGTGGTGGACGGCGCCGACCGCCCGGTGCGCATCGTGCAGGCCGGCGCGCTCGGCCGCTGGCGCGGGCGGCTGGACCTGGACCTGGCGCCCGATGGGCGGGTGGCGGCGGCGCGGGGCGAGGCGGCGGAGGTCACCGCCGAGCTGCCGGAGGACCCCGCCACCGCCCGGCTGGTGGCGGAATTCGCCGCGCCGCTCGGGGAGGTGCGCGGCCGGCTGGTGGCGCAATCGGCCGGCGGGCTCGAGAACACCACCTGCCGGCTCGGCGAATGCGGCGTCGGCAACCTGCTGGCGGATGCGCTGCTGGCCGCGGTGCCGGGCGCCGATGTGGCGCTGACCAATGCCGGCGGCATCCGCACCGGGCTGCCATCCGGCACCATCACACTCGGCGACGTGCTGACCACCCTGCCCTTCGGCAACACGGTGGCGACGGTGCGGCTGCGCGGCGCGCATCTGCTGGCGGCGCTGGAGAACGGCGTATCCAGCCCCGGCAGCGGCCGCTTTCCGCAGGTGGCGGGTCTTGTCTTCACCTGGGATGCCGCAGCGCCCGCCGGCCAGCGCATCGCCCAGGCCCGCATCACCACCGGGCGCCGCGCCGGCCCGGTCCAGGCGGAGGCCGACTACCTGCTGGTGACCAACGACTTCCTGCGCCGCGGCGGCGACGGCTACGCGATGCTGCGCGACCATGCGCTGGAAGCCTATGATTCCGGCCCGCCGATGGAGGATGCCTTCGCCGCGCATCTGGCCGCGCTCGGCCAGGTGGCGCCGCGGCTGGAAGGCCGGATCGCCCCCCGATGACAGATGACCTGCGCCGCATCGCCCCCGCCGCCGCGCGCAACCGCGAGCCCATCCTGGCCGCGCTGCGCCACCTTCTGCCCGCCGCCGGCCTGGTGCTGGAAGTGGCCAGCGGCACCGGGGAACACTGCGCGCATTTCGCCCAGAACCTGCCCGGCCTGGTGTTCCAGCCGAGCGACCCGGACGCCGAATCCCGCGCCAGCATCGATGCCTGGTGCGCCGGCATCCGGAATATCCGCCCGGCCCTGGCGCTGGATGCGGTCGCCGCGGACTGGCCGCTGGACCGCGCCGAGGCCGTGCTCTGCATCAACATGATCCACATCGCCCCGTGGTCGGCGACGCCCGGCCTGCTGCGCGGCGCCGCCCGGCTGCTGCCACCAGGCGCGCCGCTGGCGCTGTACGGCCCCTACCGCCGCGAAGGGGTGACGACGGCGCCGAGCAACGAGGAGTTCGACGCCAGCCTGCGCGCCCGCAACCCGGCATGGGGCCTGCGCCGGCTGGAGGATGTGGCCGCGGCCGCCGCGGCCGAAAGGTTCGGGGCGCCGGAGATCCTGGAGATGCCCGCGAACAACCTGCTGGTCACGTTTCGGCGGTAGGCCCCGGCGCGGTTTCCCGAAGATCCGTCGGCCGGCCACGCTCCGCCACCGCGTCGCCGTCCGGGTCCGCCGGCCGCTCGGCCCACAGGTCCCCGCCCGCGTTGCGTCCGGTGGATGGGTTGTCGGCGCTGGCCGTCAAGGGCGCCAGCCAGGCGGCGAACAGGCCGGTGACGGCGGCGCGGCGGATGGTGCCCACGGGTGCTGTCTCCCTGCCTGTCCTGCGTTATCCGGACACTATGGCGTGTCGCTGCGGCGGCACGACAGCGGCAAGGTTGCGGCAGCGTTCACTGTGGCGCGAGAATCTTATCCGAGGCGCAACCTCAGCCGCGTTCGGTCACGCCGCTGGCGAAGCCATCCACCAGTTCACGGATGCGGGACGGGTCGGATTGCTCCATGACCCGGCGGGCGAATCGCGCGCAATCGCCGATATCCAGGCTGCGGACCGCCTGCTTCACCCGCGGCAGCGCGCTCGCGTTCATCGACAGGCTGCGGATGCCGAGGCCCAGCAGCAGCGGCACCAGCCGCGGATTGCCGCCCATCTCGCCGCAGACGGAGACCGGCATGCGCAGCCGCAGCGCGGCTTCCGTGGCGAACTGCATCAGGCGCAGCACGGCGGGGTGCAGCGGGTCGTACAGGTGGCTGACCTCGGCGTCGCTGCGGTCCACCGCCAGCGTGTACATCGCCAGGTCATTGGTGCCAATGGCGAAGAAATCCGCCTCCAGCGCGATGGCATCCGCGGCCAGGGCGGCGCCCGGGGTTTCCACCATGGCGCCCAGGTCCGGCAGCTTGTCCGGCAGCCTTTCGCCGCGCCGCCGCAGCCGCCGTGCCACACGTTCATAGATTTCGCGCGCCGCCTTCACCTCGGACGGGATGGTGACCATCGGCAGCAGCACGCGCACCACGCCGTCCGGCGCGCCGCCGGCCACCCGCAGGATGGCGGCGAACTGCGCCTCCAGCAGTTCCGGCCGCTTCAGCAGCATGCGGATGCCGCGCAGGCCGAGCGCCGGGTTGGGGCTGGAATGCGGCTCGATGCCGGCGGCCAGCGCCTCCATGTCCTTCTCGCCGCCCCAGTCGAGCACCCGGATGGTGACCGGGTCGCCGCCCATCGCCGCGACGATCGGCGCATAGGCCGCCACCTGGGCGTCCTCGTCCGGCAGGTCCTCGCGGTTCATGAACAGGAATTCGGTGCGCAGCAGGCCGATGCCCTGGGCGCCGGCCTGGGCGATCAGCGGCAGCTCCGCCGGGATCTCCATGTTCGCGAGCAACTCCACCGCCTCGCCATCCGTGGTCACCGCCGGCAGCCGGCGCAGCTTGGCCAGCCGCGTGCGTTCGCGGGCGTAGCCGGCGACCTGGTCCTTCGCCGCGGCCAGGGTGGCGGCGGTCGGGTGCAGCGCGATGGTGCCCGCCGCGCCATCCAGCACCGCCTGGTCGCCACGCCGCGCGGCTTCCGTCAGCCCATGCGCGCCGAGCACCGCCGGGATGCCCAGCGCCCGCAGCATGATGGCGGTGTGGCCATCGGCGCCGCCTTCCTCCGTCGCCACGCCCGCGATCCGGGCTGGGTCGAGCAGCGCGGCATCGGCGGGGGTGACTTCCTCCGCCACCAGGATGGCGCCTTCCGGCACGTCCTTGAAGCTGCGGAAGGGGTTCTGGGTCAGGTTGCGGGTCAGCCGTCGCGCGATTTCACGGACTTCCCCGGCGCGGCGGCGCAGCCCGGCCTTGTCGTCGTCCCGGGCGCCGAGGATCACTTCCGCGATCGCATCCGCCTCATCCGCCACGGCGGTCTCGGCGGCGAGCAGTTCGTGCTCGATGCGCTTGCGGGCGCCGCGGATCAGGCGACTGTCGCCCAGCATCATGGCGTAGGCGTCGAGCAGCGGCTCGAGTTCCTCCTGCGCCTCCTCCGGCAGCACGCCGAGGCGCATCTTCAGCTTGGCGACCTGCTTCCGCGATGCCGCCACGGCCGCGGCCAGGCGCTGCTTCTCCGAGTCGATGGCGGCTTCCAGGATGGCCCGGCGCGGCGCCTCGGCCGGTGGCTCGCTGGTATCGAAGACGGCGCCGATGGCAATGCCCTGGGAGACCGGGATGCCCTTGATCACCACTTCCCTGCCGCGGCGCGCGGCTTTCCGCGCCGCCTCGGGGCCCTTGGCGTCCGGCTTCTCAGCCTTCATGCGGAACCCCTGCTCCGCTAATCCTCATGAAAGCCGGCTTCCATCAGGCCGGTGATGGCCTCCAGCGCTTCCTTGGCGTCCCAACCCTCGGCTTCCACCACCACTTCGCTGCCCTGGCCGGCGCCCAGCATCATCAGCCCCATGATGGAGCAGGCCGGCACCGACTGCCCGTGGCGGGAGACGTTGACGCAGGCGGAGAAGCGTTCCGCCACCGTCACCAGCTTGGCGGCCGCGCGCGCGTGCAGCCCGCGGCTGTTCACGATTTTCACCGTCTTGCGCATCGCCAGGCCGCCGGACGGGTCGCAGCCGCAGGGCCCCTCGGCCTCCAGCGCGCCGACCGGCGCGGGGGCGGCCTTGGATTCCCCGGCTTCGTCGGGCCATTCGTTCATGTGGCGTCTCCGTTCCCGGCATCATGCCCATTCGGCGGCTTCTGGCCATCCGGCATGTCGCCCGCACTGGCAATGTATTTTCGGCCGGCGGCGGTCGCGTGGGCGACCGCCTCCGGCAGCGGCTCGGAGCCGCGGATCTTGGCCAGCTTGACCAGCAACGGCAGGTTGACGCCGGCGATCACTTCCACGGTGCGGTGGTCACACAGCTGGAAGGCCAGGTTGGACGGCGTGCCGCCCAGGATGTCGGTCAGCACCACCACCCCATCGCCCTGGTCGACGCGGGCGATGCAGTGGCGGATATCCTCCCGCCGCGCCTCCAGCTTGTCCTCGGGGTAGATGCACACGGTGGCGACCGCGCCTTGCGGCCCGACCACGTGTTCCATGGCAAGCCGCAATTCCTCGGCGAGGCGGCCGTGGGTGACGAGCACGAGACCTATCATGATGAGTGTGCCAGGGCCTCCCGCCCCGCAGATGCCCCCCCTGGTGCCGGGGGGCTGGGCATATCGCGGTGGATCAAGTCCACCCGCCAGCCTGAGTATGCGAGATGGGAAGCCAGGCGTTCGGCGACAAGGACCGAACGATGCCGCCCACCGGTGCAGCCGATGGCGACGGTGAGATACTTCTTCCCCTCTGCGGCGTAGCGGGGCAACAGCAGCTCGATCAACCCGGTCATGCGATCCCAGAATGGGGCGTAGGTGGGATCGGCCTCGACAAAATCGGCGATCAGCGCATCGCGCCCGGTCATCGGCCGCAGCACCGGGTCGTAGTGCGGGTTGCGCAGGAAGCGCACGTCCCAGACCATGTCGGCCTCCCGCGGCAGGCCCTTGGGGAAGCCGAAGGAGACGATGCCGATGGCAAGCCCGGTGGCGTTTTCGGGTCGGAAGCGGCGTTCGATCTGCCGGCGCAACTCGGGCAGCGGCATCTCGGATGTGTCCACCACCAGGTCCGCCGCCTCCCGCAGCGGGGCCAGCAGCGCGGCTTCCCGCGCGATGCCCTCCGTCACGCGGCTGCCGAGCTGGCCGCCGGGGGCCAGGGGGTGGCGGCGGCGGGTCTCGGAAAAGCGGCGCAGCAGCACCGGCTCCTCCGCCGTGGCGAAGATGAGGTTGGCGGCGATGCCGGGCGATTCACGAAGCCGGGCGACGGCGCGCAGCAACTCCGCGGCATCGAAGCCGCGCGACCGCGCATCGACGCCGATCGCCAGCGGCGCGCTGCCATCCGCCACCAGTTCCGGCAGGATCTGCAAGGGCGGATTGTCCACCGTCTCGAACCCCAGATCCTCCAGCGTCCGCAGGATGGAGGCCTTGCCGGCGCCGGACAGGCCGGTGACCAGCAGCACCGGGCGGCGCGTTTCGGGGCTGGCGGCGTTCAAGCGGGGGATGCCCCGTTGGGGGTGGATTCGGGCTGCAACGCCCCGGCCGGGCTGCGGGCATGGCCGCAGGCGGCGGCGAGGGCATAGCCGATCTTGTCCGGGGCGGAGGCCTCCAGCCCGCGCAGCGCCACCAGTGGCAGGGACAGGCCGAGCGCCTCGAACCGCGCCGGCTCCGGCATCCGGGGCTGCGCCGCCCCCGGCGGCAGCAACTGCACGGCGAGTCGCAGCGGGACGGATGCCAGGGTGGGGATGCCTTCGAACAGGCCGAGGCCGCGGATTTCCAGCAATCCGCGCAGCGCCTCCGGCGCCCCGGCATGCAGCGCTTCGCCGGACGCCGTCAGCTCCACCTGGTCGTCGGCGACCAGCGTCCAGCCGCGGCCCAGCAGCCGCAGGACGAGATCGGACTTCCCGCTGCCCGAAGGCCCCAGGATCAGAACACCCTCCTCATCCTGGGCCACGCAGGACCCGTGCAGAGACATGACAGATTGGTAACCTCAATCGTGTCGGCGGACCATGGCAGAAAGGTGGCGGGGGTTAAAGGGGCCACCCGCGCCTCCGCCCGGACCCTTGGGCCGGTTGCCAGGAGGCGGGGTGCCTGCCAGCTTCGGCGCATGATTGCGCCGACTCATTCCGATATCCAAGCGGCTTCCGCCCGCATCGCCCCGCATATTCGCCGTACGCCGCTGCTGCGCATGGCCGGCGCCGACCTCGGCCTCGGCATCCCGCTGATCCTGAAGCTGGAGCTGTTGCAGGCCACCGGGTCCTTCAAGCCGCGCGGCGCCTTCAACCGCATGCTGTCGGTGCCGGTGCCGGCGGCGGGCGTGGTCACGGCCTCCGGCGGCAACCACGGCGCCGCCGTCGCCTATGCCGCGCAGGCGCTGGGCCACATGGCGGAGGTGTTCTGCCCGGTGGCGACACCCTCGGCCAAGACCGACCGCATCGAGGCCTCCGGTGCCATCCTGCACCGCATCGGCGCCGCCTATGACGAGGCGCGCATCGCCAGCGAGGCGCATGCCGCCCGCACCGGTGCGCTGCTGGTGCATGCCTATGACCAGCCGGAGATCCTGGCCGGCCAGGGCACCGTCGGCCTGGAGCTGTGGCAGGACGCGCCGGAGGCGACGCATGTCCTCGTGGCGACCGGCGGCGGCGGCCTGATCGGCGGCATCGCGGCCTGGTACGCCCGCCGCGGAGCGGCCGGAAATCCGGATCGGGGGGTGGAGGTGATCAGCGTGGAGCCCGAGGGCTGCCCGGCGCTGCACGACGCGATGGCCGCCGGCCACCCGCTGCCCGCCCCGGTCGGTGGCCTGGCGGCGGACAGCCTGGGCGCGCGCCAGGTCGGCGCGCTGGGCTTCGCGGTGGCGCGGCGGCATGTGGCGCGGGCGGTACTGGTGCCGGATGCGGCCATCCTCGACGCGCAGCGCCGGCTGTGGTCCGCGCTGCGCCTGGTGGCGGAACCCGGCGGCGCCGCGGCGCTGGCGGCTCTGACCAGCGGCGCCTTCGTGCCGCCGCCCGGGGCGCGGGTGGCGGTGGTGGTCTGCGGGTCCAACACCGATCCGGCGAAGGTCGCTTCGGCCTAGGCTGCCTCGGGCCGATGCAACCAAACACCGTGTCGCGCGGTTCTTCCGGCACAAGATCGTAAGGAGGCGCGAAATGAAGCGTTCAGCCATGCTGTTCGGGCTGCTGCTCGGGGGGCCGCTGCTGCTGTCTCCATTGTCGGCCTCGGCCCAGGCGCCGCCGCCGCTGACCTACGCCCAGCCCCTGGGACCGGAGGCGGTGAACCGGGTGCAGGACCGGCTGCGGCAGGCCGGCGCCTATTCCGGCCGCGTCGATGGCATCTGGGGGCCGGACAGCCAGACCGCGCTGGAGCGCTACCAGCAGCGCAACGGCCTGCAGGTGACCGGCCAGCTCAACCAGGCGACGGCCACAGTGCTGGGCCTCAACCCGGCCGAGCTGGTCGGCGGCGCGCCCGCCCCGGCGGCCCCGGCCGAGACGCTCAGCGAGGCGGTGGTGCGCAACGTGCAGGGCCGGCTGCGCTCGCTCGGCTTCTACCGAGGCGGGGTGGACGGTATCTGGGGGCCGACCACGCAGGCGGCGATCGAGCAGTTCCAGCAGGGCCGTGGGCTGCAACCCAACGGCCAGCTGACCCCGGCGACGGCCGGCGCCATGGGCCTCGACCCGAACAACCTGGCCGCGCCGGCACGCTGAACTTAACCCGGCGGCGGCAGGTCCGGCAGGACCCGCGGCGCCGGGGCGCGCACCGGCGGGTCCTGCGCCTGCAGCAACGCCAGCAGGCCCTCCAGCAACTGGGATGGCGTGGGCGGGCAGCCGGGGATGAGCAGGTCCACCGGCAGCACGGGTGCGACGCCGCCTTCCACCGCGTAGCTGCCCTTGAAGACGCCGCCATCGACGGCGCAGTCGCCGGCGGCGATCACCCAGCAGGGCTCCGCGGCGCAGGCCCGCGTGCGCTCCAGCGCCTCCCGCATGTTGCGCGTCACCGGGCCGGTGACCAGCAGCACATCGGCATGGCGCGGCGAGGCGACGAAGCGCAGGCCGAGCCGTTCCAGGTCGTAGAGCACGCCGGACATGGCGTTGATCTCCAGCTCGCAGCCATTGCACGACCCGGCATCGACCTGGCGGATCGACAGGCTGCGGCCGAGCCGGGCGCGGGAGGTCGCCTCCAGCTTCGCCGCCAGGGCCTGCACCACCTCCTCCGGCGGGGCCTGCACCGGTTCGGTGAGGGGGCGGGAGAGCAGGCGCTTCGCCAGCTTCGGCCACAGCATGCGGTGCGGTTCCTTCAGGCTGTGCGGGCAACGCGGAACAGGTCGTTGCCCTCCGGGTCGCGCAGGATCATTTCCGTCCCCGGCGCGACGCGCTGGGCGAGCCAGCCGATCTCGTCCAGAGCATGGGCGCGGTCGTCATAGGCCCAGTGCTCCATCATGCCGCGATCCGGGCCGGGGCGGACCAGGGTGATGGTGAACAGCCCGGTGGCGCCCGCGGCGGCGCCGGCCTTGGTTGGATAGCGCCCGCTCATGGCAGTGCCCGATGTGCTCTGCCCATGCAGCCCCCCTCACCCGCTCCGGCTAGGCACTGCGTGCCAAGCCTGCGCAGCCCTCTCCCCCCGCTGGGGGGGGTTGGACGCATGCGTCCAACGGTGGGTGAGGGGGGCCGACGCAGGCTCAGGATTCCGGGCCTCACCGTCACAGATCCACCCCGCTGTAGGAACAGTTGAAGCTCTTGTTGCACAAGGGAAAATCCGCGACGATGTTGCCCTCCACCACCGCTTCCAGCAGCGGCCAGTTGAGCCACGACGGATCGCGCGGGAACACCGCGCGGATCAGCCCGCCATCGTCCAGCGCCACCCAGGTCAGGATTTCGCCCCGGAAGCTCTCGACGATGCCCAGGCCCTCGCCGCCACGCTGCGGCAGCGCGGTGTAGATTTCGCCGGGTGGCAGCGTCGCCAGGGTGCGGCGGACCAGGCGGATGCTTTCGGTCAACTCGGCGATGCGCACCCGCACGCGGGCATCCACGTCGCCCTCCTCCCGCACCATCAGCATCGGCGGCCCGCCGGCGAAGGGGCCGGAGGGGAAGGCCAGCCGCGCATCGAAGCGGCGGCCGGAGGCGCGGCCGACCACGCCGCCGGCGGCGAAGCGCGCGGCCAGCGCCGGCGCCAGGATGCCGGTGCCGACCACGCGGTCCTGCAGGCTGGCATGGCTTTCATAGATCGCGACCAGCGCCGGCATCTCGGCCTCCACCGCATCCAGCGCCGCGAGGATCGGGCCGGGCTCCGCGAGGTCCAGCGCCAGGCCGCCGGGGATGACGCGGTCCATCATCAGCCGATGGCCGAAGACCTGGGCATTGGCCCGCAGCACGCCTTCCCGCAGCACGCCGCAGCGCGCATGCGGCCAGGCGAAGGCGGCGTCGTTGCAGATGAAACCCCAGTCGCCCAGGTGGTTGGCGATCCGCTCCAGCTCCAGCATCGCCGCGCGCAGCCACAGGGCGCGGGGTGGCGGGGTGGTGGCGGTGGCGGCTTCCGCGGCCTCGGCGAAGGCGAGCGAATGCGCCACGGTGCTGTCGCCGGACAGGCGGGCGGCGAAGCGCGCGGCGGTGCGCGGCGACTTGCCGGACATCAGGCCGAGCGTGCCCTTGTGGGTGTAGCCGAGCCGCTGTTCCAGCCGCACCACCATCTCGCCCTGCACGGTGAAGCGGAAATGCCCGGGCTCGATGATGCCGGCATGCACCGGGCCCACCGGAATCTGGTGCCAGCCCTCGCCCTCGATCGGCAGGAAGGCCGGCTGTTCCGGGATGGCGCCGTTGCGCGCCGGGCGGGCCGCCATGGGTTCCGTCAGTGGCCAGCGTCCATGGTCGAGCCAGGGGCGGAGATCGACGCCGCCCGTCGCCTCCAGGCCCCAGAGGTCGCGGATCATGCGCTCGAGGCGCACGGCGCCGGGCCGTGCGGGCGACAGCGCCGGGTATTTCCGCTCGGTCGCCGGGCAGGAGGCGAGCAGCAGCTTTCCCGAGCTCTCCTCCAGGAAGGCGGCGTGGACCAGGGTGGGTTCCGCCCACATCGACAGCAGCGCCAGCATCGGCTGTTCCGCCAGGGCGGCGGCCATGCGGGCGAATTCGGTCGGCGTCAGCAGGAAGCGCTCATGCGGCTTGCAGCCCTGCCGCGCGCCGCGGCGGATCATCAGGCTGGCGCTCATCCCAGCAGCCTCGCGGCATCGGCCAGCAGGGCCAGCAGGAAGGCCGGCGCGGCGAAGCCGAGCAGCGCGGCCAGCCCCAGCAGCGACCAGACCGGCACGCTGGCCCAGAGCAAGCCGCCCGGCAGCGCGAAGGCTTCCGGGCGCATCGCATCCGGCGTCGGCGCCCCGAGACACAGGCGCTGCAAGGCCCGCACCAGCGCGGCCCCCGCCACCAGCAGCCCAAGGCCGAGCGGCAGCGCCAGCCAGGGCGCCCGCGCCGCCGTCTCCGTCACCAGCCGGAACTCCGAGACGAACAGCGCGAAGGGCGGCAGCCCGGCGAGGCCGGCGATGCCCAGCGCCAGCCCCCAGCCGAGCACCGGGTGGCTCGCCGCGAGGCCGCCGATATCGGCGATCTTCTGGCTGCCCTTGAGGTGAGCGGCGGCGCCGACCGCGAAGAACACCGCGCTTTTCACCAGCGAATGCCCCATCAGGTGCAGCATCCCGGCCAGGTTGGCGCCCAGCCCGAAGGCCAGCGTCGCCAGGCCCATATGCTCGATGCTGCTCCAGGCGAACAGCCGCCGCGCGTCGCGCCGCCGCCACAGCGCGAAGGCCGCCAGCAGCAGGGACGCCAGGCCGAAGCCGACCAGCAGCGGCCCGGGCGCCAGCGCGCCGGGGTTCAGGCCGACGATCGCCTTGGCGCGCAGGATGGCGACCAGCGCCGCGTTCAGCAGCAGGCCGGACAGCACGGCGGAAATCGGCAGCGGCCCCTCGGCTTCCGCATCCGGCAGCCAGGCATGCAGCGGCACCAGCCCGGCCTTGGTGCCGTAGCCCACCACCAGGAACACGAAGGCCAGCGACAGGATGCCCGCATCGCATTCCAGCGCCACCGCCCGCAGCGCGCCCCAGGAGAGGCCCGGATCGCCGCTGCCCACCACCGGCAGGGCGGCCAGATACAGCAGGATGGTACCGAACAGCGCCAGCGCGATGCCGACGCCGCACAGCACGAAGAACTTCCAGGCCGCCTCGATGGCGGCCGGCGTGCCGTGGATGGCGACGATCAGGATGGAGGCCAGCGTCGCGATCTCGATCGCCACCCACATCACACCGAGATTGTCGGACAGCAGCGCCAGGAACTGCGCGCCCATGAACACCTGGAAGACGGCGTGGTAGGCGCGGGCGCGCAGGTCGTCGAAGCGCTCGGCATCAACGGTCGCGGCGGAAAACCCGGCGGCGGCCAGGCCGATGATCCCGGCCAGCGCCACCAGCGGCAGGTTCACCGCATCGGTGCGCGTCCAGCCCTGCACCCCCTGCTCCAGCGCCAGCAGCGCCAGCGCCAGCAGCGCGGTGCCGGCGGAGACGCCGATGTTCACGAAGGCGGGCAGGCGGCCGCGCGGCGGGATCAACGCCAGCGCCACGGCGCCGATCCAGGGCAGGAAGACAATGATCCAGGCCAGCGGAAGCCATGGGACGGGCATCATGGCGGCTCCGCCTCGCCGCGCTGGCGGTGCAGGGTGCCGGTATCCAGCGTTGCCAGCCGGTCGCGCAGCAGGAACACCACGATGCCGGCGACCAGCGCCAGCATCAGCACCAGCGCCGCTGTCGAAAGCTCCACCACCAGCGGCATCACCTGCACGCCGATGGCGGCCAGGATCAGGCCGTTCTCCAGGCTCAGCAGGCCGATCACCTGGCTGATGGCGTTGCGGCGGGAGATCATCATCAGCATCCCCAGCAGCACCACGGACAGCGCCAGCGCCAGGTTCTCACGGCTCACCGCCTGCGCCTGGCCAGCGGTGACCGGCAGCACCACCAGGACCGAAAGGCCCACCAGCGCCACCGCCGCCAGCAGCGATGGCCCGACGCCGAGCGCCGTTTCCACCGTCCGGTGCAGCCCGAGCCGGCGCAGCAGCAGCCGCAGCGCAACCGGGATGAGCAGCGCCTTGGCGCCGAAGGCCAGTACCGCCGTCATGTACAGCTCCGGCTCGCCCTGCGCGTAGGCCTGCCACGCCGCCGCCGCCGCCAGCAGCCCGCCCTGGATGGCGAAGGCATTGATCACCGCCTCCAGCCGCCGCTGGTACAGCAGCACGAAGGACAGCAGCAGCACGCCGCCGCCGAGCAGATGCGCGATGTCGTAAGCCGGACTTGCGAAACTCATGGCCCTCTCCCCCCTCGGGGGGGTTGCACGCATGCGTGCAACGGTGGGTGAGGGGGGGCCGCGCGCCGAAACCCCATCACGCCAGCCTCGTCGACAGGAACAGCAGCAGCGCCGCCAGCAGGGCCAGCAGCAGCGCCGCGCCCAGGAATTCCGGCACGCGGAACACGCGCATCTTGGCGATCGCGCTCTCGAAGGCCGCCAGCGCCAGGCACAGCACCGCCATCTTCGCCACCCACGCCAGCAGCCCGACCACCCACCCGAGCGGCGCGAAGCCCGCCGGCGCCGTGCCGAAGGGGAAGAAGATCGCCGCCAGCAGCGCCAGCCACAGCGTCAGGCGCAGCGCGGAAGCCGCCTCCCACAGCGCCAGGTGGCGACCGGAGGCTTCGAGGATCATCGCCTCGTGCACCATGGTCAGCTCGAGGTGGGTGGCCGGGTTGTCGACCGGGATGCGGGCATTCTCCGCCACCGCCACCGCCAGCAGCGCCACCAGCGCCAGCCCGAGCGAGACGCGCAGGCCCAGGCTGCCATCCTGGAAGATGGCGCCGACCTGCTCCAGCCCCGTCGTTCCGGCCAGGATCGCCAGCACCAGCGCCACCAGCAGCAGCGCCGGTTCCGCCAGCGCCGCGAAGGACATCTCCCGGGCGGCGCCCAGTCCGCCGAAGGCCGTGCCGACATCGAGGCCGGCGAGCGCCATCGCCACCCGGCCGAGTGCCAGCAACCCCGCGATCAGCACGAGGTCCGCCATCGGGGCGAACGCCATGCCACGGGAAAAACTCGGCACCAAAGCCAGGGCGGCCAGCGCCGCGGTGGCGCCGGCATAGGGCGCGGCGCGGCTGATCCAGCTGGCGTTCTCCGCCAGCACCGGCCGCTTGCGCAGCAATTTCCGGAAATCCCACAGCGGCTGCAGCGGCGAGGCGCCGGTGCGGCCCATCATCCGCGCCTTCAGCCAGCGGATGCCGCCCACCACCAGCGGCGCCGCCGCCAGCACCAATGCCAGGTGCAGAAGCTGCGTCAGGATGCCGGTGACGATCCACATCACCGCGCCTCCAGCCAGGCGGACAGCGCCAGCAGCGCCACCAGCGTGCCGAAGGGCAGCATCAGGAAGCGCGTCAGCGACAGGTCGCGCAGCCGTTCCGCCCGGGTCGCCAGGGCATCGCGCAGCCGGGTCATGGGTGCCAGCAGCCAGGTGTCGGAGGGATCCGTGAACCCCGATTCCAGCCGCGCGGGCCCGGGATCACCCGGTGCCGGCATCGCCACCGATTCCCGCGCCGCCAGCAGCGATGTTCCCAGCATCCGCCGCAGCGGCTGGCCGAGGCCGGCGGCCGAGGGCTGCGTCACCGGGTCGCCGAAGGGCAAATGCTGCGGCGGCGCCATGAAGCCGCAATCCCAGGCCGGGCTCCGCGCCACGCCGGCCGGGCTGCGGCCGCGCAGCCCCCACCAGATGGCACCCGCCACCGCCGCCAGCAGCAGCGCGAGGCCGAGCGGCCAGTAGCGCGCGCCGCCATCGCCGACGCGGACCAGCAGGGCGCTGCCGCGTTCCACCATGCCATGCGGCACCAGCACCTGCACGGCCGGCTCCGCCAGCGCCAGCATCGGCCCGGGCAGCAGCCCGAACAGGATGGTGAGCCCCGCCGGCAGCAGCAGCGCCAGCCGCGCCAGCCTCGGGCCGTCCACCGCGCCTGCGGCGCGCGGCGTGCGCGGCCGGCCGAGGAACACCATCCCGAACAGCCGCACCATCGCCGCCGCCGCCAGCGCCACTGCCAGCGCGACCGCCGCCACCACCGCGACGGCCAGGACCTGGAACGCCAGGTCGCCGACGCGCCAGGCCGCCAGCAGCGCCTGCAGCAGCAGCCATTCGCTGGCGAAGCCGGACAGCGGCGGCAGGCTGGCCGCGGCGCCGCCGCCCACCAGCACCGCGCCCGCCGTCCAAGGCATGGCGTGGATCAACCCGCCCAGGCGATCCAGCCGGCGGGAGGCGGCGCCATGCAGCACCTCCCCCAGCCCGAGGAACAGCAGCGACTTGAACAGCGCGTGGTTCAGCGCGTGCAGCAGCGCTGCCCCCGCCGCCAGCCCGGCCAGCACGCCGAGATCGGCCGCGCGGAAACAGGCGGCGAGGCCGAGGCCGAGGGCGATCAGCCCGACATTCTCGATGGTGGAACAGGCCAGCAGGGTCTTGCCATCCTCCTCCAGGTTGGCGCGCAGCGCGCCGAACACGGCAGAGGCCGCGCCCAGCACCAGCAGCGGCACGCCCCACCACAGCGGCTGCGCCGGCCCGGACAGGTCCAGCAGCAGCCGGGCCAGGACGTAGATCGCCACCTTGGTCATGGCGGCGGACATCAGGGCGGAGACATGACTCGGCGCCGCCGGATGGGCGAGCGGAAGCCAGCCATGCAGCGGCACCAGCCCGGCCTTGGCCCCGGCACCGGCCACGACCAGCGCCAGCACCGCCGCCGCCTGCCACCCGGCGGGAGGGTTTTCGCGGATGGCGGCGAAGGACAGGTCGCCGCCCACGCCAAGCAGGCCGATGGCCGGGATCAGGCAGGCGCCGCTAAAGATGGCGAAGCCGAGATACAGCCGCGCCGCGCGGCGGTTCTCCCGCGCCTGATGGTCCGCTGCGACCAGGACCCAGGAGGCGAGCGACATCGCCTCGAACCCCAGCAGCAGTGAAAAACCGTCGGCCGCGACCAGGGCCAGCGCCATGCCGGCCAGGAACAGCGGATAGGCCGCCAGCAGCCGGGGCGGACCCTGCGCGCCATGCGCCAGCGCGAACAGGGCCGAGCAGGCACCGGCCAGGCCGAGCAGCAGCAGGAACCAGGCCGAGAGCGCATCCAGCGCCACCAGCGCCGGCAGGCCGGGCACCGAAAGCGGCAGCGCCTGGGCCGGCAGCGGCCCGGTGAACAGCACGGCGAGCCCGATGCCGGCAAACCCGACGCAGGCCGCCAGCGATCCGCCGTGCACCGCGGATGCCACCCATTTCGCCCCCTGGGGCAGCCGCGCCAGCGGCACGGCCGCCAGCGCCAGCAGCCCGAGGCCCGCCAGCATCAGAAGGAAAGCCGTCAGCACGGCAGGGGCGCGAAGCGGATCACTGCGGCGGAGGATAGACACGCCTCACCCGCGGCATAAGGGGGCGCGGTGGGCAAGGCGATCAAGTCTGCCGGGACGACGTGCATTTCCGCGGAGCCGCCGCCGCCTTGCAGCTTTCCAACCGTGCGGGGCGGCGCTAGATGGCCCGTCCCGGCTTTGCAGCGCGGGCACTCGGACCATCACCGGGCGGTCGGCCCGCAACTCAGGACTCAGGGGGCGTTTCGTTGGGCCCGTTGCTCGCCTTCAGCCGCGGCGTCGATGCCCTGAACGCCGCGTTCGGGCGCATCGCCGACTGGCTGGTGCTGATCGCCTGCGCCGTCAGCGCCGGCAACGCCTTCGCCCGCTACGGCTTCTCCTCCGGCTCCAACGCCTTCCTCGAGGCGCAGTGGTATGCCTTCGCCGGCATGGTGATGCTCGGCGCCAGCTACACGCTGTTCCGCAACGAGCATGTCCGGGTCGACCTGGTCTATGGCGCGCTCGGGCAGCGGGCGCGGATCTGGGTGGATGTGCTGGGCATCACTTTCTTCCTGATGCCGGCCATGGCGCTGCTGGCCTGGATGACCTGGCCGTTCTTCGTCGAATCCTGGATGCGGGCGGAGGTTTCGCCGGCGCCCGGCGGCCTGCTGCGCTGGCCGGTGAAGCTGCTGCTGCCGCTCGGCTTCCTGCTGATGTCGTTGCAGGGGCTGTCCGAGCTGGTGAAGCGCATCGCCATGCTGCGCGGCATCGAGCTGCCGCCCGGCCGCCTGCACGCCTCCTACGCCCGGCCCGACCAGTGAGGGTCATGCAGGTTTCGGGAAAGCCCTCTCCCCCTGAGCCAACCTTCGACGCAACGCGCCGAACCCCCAAGGGGGAGAGGGCTTTTCCCGGGGTCGGCAGATGAGCGAGTTTTTCAACGTGGATACCATGCCGCCGCTGATGTTCGGCGGGCTGGTGGTGTTCCTGCTGATCGGCTTCCCGGCCGCCTTCTCGCTGGCCGCGGTCGGGCTGTTCTTCGGCTTCCTGGCGATCGAACTGGGCCTGTTCCCCGAGGCCTGGATGTTCAACCTGCCGCTGCGGGTCTTCGCCATCCTGTCGAACGACCTGCTGCTGGCCATCCCGTTCTTCACCCTGATGGGCGCGGTGCTGGAGCGCTGCGGCCTGGCGGAGGATCTGCTGGAGGGCACCGGGCAGCTGTTCGGCAAGGTGCCGGGCGGCCTCGCCTATGCCGTCATCATCGTCGGCGCGATCCTGGGCGCGATCACCGGCACCGTCGCCGCCAGCGTCATCTCCATGGGCATGATCAGCCTGCCGATCATGATGCGCTACGGCTACGACATGCGGATCGCGACCGGCGTCATCGCGGCGTCGGGCACCATCACCCAGATCATCCCGCCCTCCCTCGTGCTGATCGTGCTGTCGGACCAGCTCGGGCAATCGGTGGGGGAGATGTATGCCGGGGCGATCGGGCCCTCGCTGATGCAGATCGCGCTGTTCCTGCTGTTCATCTGGGGCGTGTCGATCTTCCAGCCGCACAAGGTGCCGCCGCTGCCACCCGAAGCGCTGGCGCCGCGCGACTGGCGGCTGTGGTGGCGGGTGCTGAAGGGCATGGTGCCGTCCATGGGCCTGATCTTCATGGTTCTCGGCACCATCTTCATGGGCCTCGCGACGCCGACCGAGGCCGGTGCCATGGGCGTGGTCGGCGCGGTGGTGCTGGCGGCGCTGAACCGGCGGCTGACCTGGCCACTGATCCGCCAGGCGATGGGCAACACCATGCGCATCACCAGCATGGTCATCTTCATCCTGATCGGCGCCACCGTGTTCACCCTGGTGTTCCAGGGCGTCGATGGCGGCATCTGGATCGAGCACCTGCTGGCGATGCTGCCGGGCGGGCAGACCGGCTTCCTGATCTTCGTCAACGTCTTCATCTTCTTCCTGGCGTTCTTCCTCGACTTTTTCGAGATCGCCTTCATCGTCATCCCGCTGCTGGCCCCGGCGGCGAAGTCGCTCGGCATCGACCTGGTGTGGTTCGGGGTGCTGATCTGCATCAACATGCAGACCGCCTTCATGCACCCGCCCTTCGGCTTCGCGCTGTTCTACCTGCGCGGCGTGGCGCCCAAATCCGTGCTGACGCGGGACATCTACCTGGGCGCCATCCCCTGGCTCGGGCTGCAACTGGTGCTGGTCGCCATCGTGATCTTCTGGCCGCAGAGCGTGACCTACTGGCTGGACCGCACGCCGCGGGCGGACCCCAGCACGGTCATCATCGACATGCCGCCGCCGATGCCGGCACCGGACATGCCGAGCGTGCCGATTTTCCAGTGATCCTCACCCCGATCGGCACCGTGCGCGGCGGGCGGCTGGAGCCGGCGGATGACGGGTGGGATGCCGTCGAGGCCGAGATCGTGCTGGACCCCGCGCTGCTGGGGCCTGATGCGGCGCTGGGACTGGATAGCTTCAGCCACGTTGTCGTGGTGTTCGGCTTCCACCGGCTGGACCCTGCGCAGGTGGAGCGCAACGCCCGTCATCCGCGCGGCCGGCTGGACTGGCCACGCACCGGCATTCTGGCCCAGCGCGGCGCACCGCGGCCGAACCGCCTCGGCGTCACCACCTGCACGCTGTTGGGTGTTCAGGGGCTGCTGCTGCGCGTGCGCGGGCTGGATGCGGTCGACGGATCGCCGGTGCTGGACGTGAAGCCGCACATGACCGGCTTCGACCCGCGGGGGGAGGTCCGGGAGCCGGATTGGGCGCGGGAGATCATGGCAGGTTATTGGTAGGGTCTAGACTAAGGACGCGAACCACCGCAGACCGCGCCTATCCCGTTATTCCGCGGTCACCCCGGTTGACCCATTCCCTAGTGAACGGATCGTCTCGGCAACAGCCTCACGCTTTTGTGGTCGAGTGAGCTGACCCCATCTTTGATGCGCCACCTCTGGAATTTCCATCTCAACCACCTTCTGCGGCTCGATAAGTTCCCAAGAGGCGATACGCCGGCTTCGGCATGCTGGGCACAAAGGCTGTCCATCAATCGAATAGGGCTTTCCCTGCGGGTCTGGGTCACATGCCAGAGGGCCAAAAATTTGCTGCAGGATGTCCGCTACCCGGAATGGATCTTCCGCGCCGATGGCGTCCGTCACCAACGATTTCAGCTCTTCATAAACAGCATCTTCGAAAGCATTCAGGTGTGCCAACCTTCCGGATAATGACCATAATAAGAATTCGCCATACCGACTTTCATCCAGCATTGGCGCTTCGAAGGTATGATTGCATGCGGCGCAGACATATTTTCCTAAGGTAATTTTCATGGCGTCGCAGGACTCACCATCACGGGTTTAAGGACATCGTTGAAATCGCGAATTATAACAATGTTGGTGCCTGCGGTTCTCTCGGAAGAGTATCTGATAGCATTGTAGCCATTTTGAGCGGCTCTTTTACCGATTGTCTGAGTACTGGATGAAATCGGTCCGCCAGAATAGTTCCACGCCCGGGCAACGCTCGGATCGCTGAGGTCGAGTACCCGCAACGCATTCTGATTGACGCTGAACCGTATCCCCGTTGAAGGCTGCACTCCGTGGTGCGCCAACTCCGCCAGCGCTGTTCCTGGCTGCTCCGCAACGTAGAAGCCACGGCCGAAGCGGCTCTTTGCGTTCATGAAGGCGGGATCAATCCCGGCCTCAAGGATGCTACGGACTGCTCCTGGTGTCGGTGTCGCGTGCCAGACGGAACTGGCTGCTGCGCTCTCTGCAACCTCAGCATGCCGCATTCGGGCCGGCTTCGGCGATTGGTCATGCCCTTTGCGATTTTGCGGCCGGGACCTGCTGCCAGGCCTCTCCGCCACCTCCATCTGCCCGCCACGCGGCTTCTTCGGCCCCGCCCGCACGATGATGCGGATGAACAACTCCACCCCGATCAGCGTCACCGCCGCCGCCAGGATGACCGCCGCCGCCCTCAGGTCCGCCTCGGTCTTGGCCGACTGCACGCGGTCGAATACCTCGGAAAGCTTCGCGATCCCCTCCAGCACCGCGTCCTTGGCGAACACCAGCGTCACGCCCAGCAGCAGCCCACCGGCCAGCAGCGCGAGGACGCCGGCCGGGTTCATCATCATCAGCGCCATCGTCCCGGCCATCATCGCCAGGGCTTCGGGCGAGAAGAACTCGTCGAAGCGCGCCCGCACCTCCTTGCCCAGCCCGTCCAGCGAAAGCTCATCCGGCACCTTCGCCAGCACCAGCAGCCAACGCTCGTCCATCGGCATGGCCGCGACATTCACCCCGGCCATCCGCCGCACCGGCAGGGAAACCTCGCCTTTCAGCGACTGCAGCATGGCGCGGGTGTCGCCCTCGACCTCCCGCGCGCCGGGCAGATGCGCGATGCGCATCACCAGCACCCGGCGATCCTGCACGCCGCGAGCTATGGCGGCGATGACCTCCATGCCGGTCAGCACAGGGCCGGTCAGGAAAGCCGGCTTGCCCTGGAGTTCCGCGGCGAGGTCAAGTAGGGCTGCCTGCGTCGCCCCGCCATCCTGCATGGCGCGCCTCAGTGCCGCTTGCAACTCCAGCAGGCCGACGCCGCGGGAAATGCCCTGCTGGCGCACCACCGCATCCGACATCCATGCGGAGGCGGGAATCAGCAGGTAGCCTCCCTCGGCCTCCTGTAGCTGGATGATGCGTCCCTGCATGCACAGCGATACTTCATCCGAAACGGTTCAGTGTCGAGAGTGTTGATCGGCCTTGGTTGAGGCGGGCGTTCAGATCATCGCCAGCGACCGCTTTCGCCTCGGCGGAGGAAAGGCCGCGTCCAGTTCGGCCAGATCCTCCGCCGCCAGTCGCAGGTCGCGCGCTGCCGCATTGGCCCTCACATGCGCCGGATCGCTCGCCTTCGGAATCGCGATCACACCCGGCCGCGCCAGCACGAAGGCCAGCGCCACCTGCGCCGGCGCCACGCCATGCCGCGCCGCCACCACCCGCAGCGCCTTGTGCCGCAGCAGCGCGCCGCCCTGGCCGATCGGGGAATAGGCCATCACCGGCATCGCGTGCTCCGCGCAGAACGGCAGCAGGTCGAACTCCGGGCCGCGTGCCTCCAGGTTCCACAGCACCTGGTCCGTGGCGCAATCGGCCAGCGCCGGGCCGAGCTCCTTCAGGTCCGGCACGTCCAGGTTGGAGACGCCCCAGCGCGCGACCTGGCCGCGGGCGCGCGCCGCCTCCATCGCCTGCACCGTCTCCGCCAGGGGCACGCTGCCGCGCCAGTGCAGCAGGTACAGGTCGATCCGCTCCACCCGCAGCCGCTTCAGGCTGGCCGCCAGCGCCACCGGCAATCGCGTCGCCGAGGCATTGTGCGGATAGACCTTGGAGACGAGGAACACCTCCTCCCGCCGCCCGGCGATGGCCTCTCCCACCACCTCCTCCGCGCCGCCCTCGCCATACATCTCCGCCGTGTCGATCAGCCTCAGGCCGAGGTCGAGGCCCAGCCGCAGTGCATCCGCCTCCGCCCGCCGGTCGCCGCCCTCGCCCATGCGCCAGGTGCCCTGGCCGAGCGCCGGCACCGTCACGCCATCATGAAACCGCACCTGATCCATGGAACCACAGCCTCCCTCGACCCATTTGCCAGGCATGACCCGAATCGCGCTGCCCCTCTCGGCCTTCATGGTCGCTGCCTCCCTCGCCAACGCACAACCCGTGCCGAGCGTCCAAGGCCAGGTGCCGGAGGAAATCGGGTCCTGGCGGCTGTCCTGCCTGCAGGACCGCATGACCGACCGCGCCGACTGCCTGCTGCGGCACCGCGAACCGGTGGAACCCGCCCAGAGCGCCACCGGGTCCTCCCTGGTGCTGGAAGTGCAGGACCGCGGCGGCCACCTGGTCCCCGTGGTGGCGGCGCGCGACCTCGGCTTCGAATCCGCCAGCCGCGGCCTGCTGGCGATGACCGGCACCGCCCAGCTCCGCTTTCCGCCCAACCGCTACTTCGAACTGCCCTGCACCCTGGAAGGCCGCAGCCTGGTCTGCGCCCCCAGGCCGGAAGACGCCGCCCGCGCCGCCGCGGAACTGCCCGCCGCCGAGACCGCCCTGGTCCGCATGACCGGCCTCGGCGCCGGCTCCGACCGCGCCGACCCGGCCGAACTGCGCCTCAGCCAGACGCGCGAAGCCCTGACCCGCTACCGCAGCCGCGTCCCCGAAGGCAGCACCCCACCCCCCGCCTCCGGCCTGACCCTGCCCGACATCACCAACCGCCTGCAGCGCCTCTTCGGAAACTGACGCGGGTCGGGGCGTTCGTCTGGGGGTTGCGCTGGTTGATTGCAGGGAGGGCTCTGCCCTCCCTGCACCCTCCCGCCAAGGGGCAGTGGCCCCTTGGAACCCTTTGATTCATGAACAGGATGGGAGAGGGGCACAGCGGTCGTGCCGGACAGGAACGCGCGCGGCGCCCCTCTCCCATCCTGTTCAAGGTCCCGGCGGTCCAGGTGGCCCTGCCACCTGGTCAGGGGGTGCGGGGGGCGGACAGCCCCCCGCGAACCACCCGCGCGGACCCCAGGCGGACCGCGCCCGGTCAGCGCAGCATCAGGAAGGCCAGCATCGTGCAGCCGAGGGCGATGCGGTACCAGCCGAAGGGGGTGAAGCCGATGCGGCTGATCACCTTCATCAGCCAGCGCACCACGAACAGGGCGACGATGAAGGCGGTGACGAAGCCGACGCCGATCTGGCCGAGGGCGGACAGGTCCAGGTCGGCGCGGGCCTTGTAGAGGCTGTAGGCGGTGGCGGCGAACATCGTCGGGATCGCGAGGACGAAGCTGAATTCGGCGGCCGTACGCCGTTCCACCCCGACCAGCAGGGCCGTGATGATGGTGGCGCCGGAGCGCGAGGTGCCCGGGATCATCGCCAGTGCCTGGCCGAAGCCGATCAGCAGGGCGGCGCGGGGCCCCATCTGCGGGATGGTGTGGATGGAGGGGTCGGGGCGCCAGCGCTCGATGGCGATGATGGCGATGCCGCCGAGGATCAGGGCGGCGCAGACCACCCAGGGGTTGAACAGCAGCTCCGTGATGGTGCCGTGCAGCAGGGCGCCGATGACGGCCGCGGGCAGGAAGGCCAGGATCAGGTTCCGGGCGTAGAAGCGCTCCGGCCCGGGTCTCCAGGCCAGCATCGCCAGGCGCCACAGCGTGGCGCGGAACACCAGCACCACGGCCAGTACGGCGCCGAGCTGGATGCAGATTTCGAAGGTCTTGCCGGGCGGGCCCTGGAAGCCGATCAGCTCCCCCAGCAGGATCATGTGCCCGGTGGAGGAGATGGGCAGGAACTCGGTCGCGCCCTCCACGACGCCCATCAGGAAGGCGTCCAGAAAAGTAGCGAAGTCCATCAAACATGCATCCGCCGAGGTCCGGGCGGATGTATAGCCGGATCATCAGGGCGGCATAAGGCGGGGGCGGTGGCCCCCGTCCTCACGTCACCGTTGGGCTAGCGGACCGTCTGCGCGGCCGAGAAGGCGAAGTTGTCGAAGCTGTTCTCGGCGATCCGGAACCACTGGAACTGCTCGGTCCGGAAGCGGTTGTAGCTTTCCATGATCTTGGCGAAGCGCGGGTTTCCGGCGCTGATCTCGGCGACCATCGCCTCGTTCGCGCGCCAGGCGGCTTCCAGGATCGGGCGCGGCCAGAAGCGCAGCTGTGCGCCGGCGGCAACCAGGCGGCGCAGGGCCTGCGGGTTCAGGTGGTCGTAGCGAGCGACCATGTCGCTGTCGGCCTCGGCGCAGGCGACTTCGAGGGCGTGCTTGTAGAGCGCCGGCAGCGCGTCCCAGGCGCGCTGGTTGGACATGAAGTGCAGCCGCGCGCCCGGCTCCCAGAAGCCCGGCGCGTAGTAGAACTTGGCGACGCGGACGTAGTTGGCGCGCTCGTCGTCATGCGGGCCGACGAATTCGGCGGCGTCGATCACGCCTCGCTCGAGCGACGGGTAGATGTCGGCCGGGGCGATCAGGGTCGGCTCGGCGCCCAGCCGCTGAAACAGGCGCCCGGCCAGGCCCGTGATGCGGAACTTCAGGCCGCGGAGCTGGTCGACGGAAGAAATCTCGTTGCGGAACCAGCCGCCCATCTGCGCGCCGGTGTCGCCGGCGGTGATGCCGTGGACGTTGTAGTCCCGGAACAGCTCCGCCGCGAGCTCATTGCCGCCGCCGTAGCGGAACCAGGACGTCATCTGCCGCGTGGTCAGGCCGAAGGACATCGCGGTGAAGGGGACGAAGGCGGGCTCCTTGCCGATGTAGTAGTAGGAGGCGGTGTGCCCGGCCTCGATCGAGCCCTGCTGCACCGCGTCCAGGATCTGCAGCGTGCCGACGATCTCGCCGGCCGGGAAGGTCTGGATGCGGAACTTGCCGTCCGTGAGCTGGCCGACGCGGGCGGCGATGCGCTCCAGCTGGCCGTACAGCACGTCGAACACGCGCGGGAAGGCGGATTGCACGCGCCAGCGCACTTCCGGGCTGGACTGGGCGAGGGCGGGGGTCGCGAGGGCGAGGGGGGCGGCCGCGGCGGCGGCGCCCAGCATGGAACGGCGATTCAATGGACATCCTCCCTGTTCAGGGCGCGGACGGCACACGCCCGCTTCTGTCGCCAGGATTAAGCGATCCGCGGGCGGCCGGAAATAGGCCGGGCGCCTGAGTTATGCCAACTCCCACTGATTAGGCCCCATGCGCCCATCGGGTCGAGCAGCAGCCCGGCCTGCTGGCCGGGGCTGACCAATCCGCAGTCGGGCCGCAGGACAGAAGCCTGTTCACAGCCATGGCCAGATCACGGCCGGTGCGCCTGCACCGGGAGCGGGATGGGGATGGGCGGCGGAGGGCCGCTCAGGCTGGCACCCAGCGTGCGCTCCGCAGGGGTTGGCCCAGACCGTGTGGATGCTTCGCGGCAATCATCCAGCTCCGTACCAGAGACCCCGGAGAATTGTTGCGTATAAGCACCGAGATCGGCATTTTGGTGTTCGGAGGCGCCGATGGCGTCACTTTTGAGACATCGGGATCCGGGCCACAATGCGCGTTCTCCAGACTGCCGTCCCAGCGGCGCGACTTCACTCAGGTATCGGTTCGACACTCGTCGATACGCTGAGCTACTTTTCAACGATCGCCGTCGTGATGCCGCCACTGATCACCGACGGGGCCAGCGAAGGCCTGTTCTCACGCGCGCCGGCCCAGACCAATCAGCCGATCGTATCCACGATCACCAATGAAGCTGGCCTGATGCTCTTCGCCAAGGACATGGACACGCTGCGTCGTGGTCTCTCCGCCTATCCAAGGGATGTTGGCGTCAGGAGCGCCGACAGTGGCCTGGGCCTGATCGTGGGCAAGTTCCGGCGGGAAGGGTCGGGCCTTGCAGTCAATTTCATGAAATGGGGGATCGAGAACCGCAAGCAGCACTTCCTGCACGCGACTTTCAGGATCTCGGCCTGGCTCGTGAAACATGGCACGAAGCCCTGGGAGAGAAAGGCGGCCCACCGACAGCTGAACGAGATGGGCACCAGCATGGGAATGGACTATATTATTACGTTCAAGGACTTCTGCCAGCACTACAAGCCTGATGAAAAACTGATGCGCCGCGCCAGCTTCATCTTCATTATCCGGACGGCCGACATCGCGCCCGACTTCAGTCCGCCGGGCTGCACGGTCGTCCGCTACATCGCCAACTCCCTCCAGCTGGCGGATCTCGCCACGCATGCGGTCAGCCGGAAGTCATGATGTGGCGCCCTGCCTTGCGCGACGGCTTCCGCCCAACCGCTCCTGCCATGGGACCCTTCACTGTCCCGGCATGTGCAGCGCGCCCGCACTCACCCTCCCGCATCGGCGCACCGCTCCGTGGGGCGGATTCCTGCGCGCACGTTTGGTCCTGCGAAGCACCCCAAACCCTGACCCGATGAGCCTGCCGCGCCGGCCCTGTCACATCACAGGAAAAATCGGCCCAGCACGGCGCCGGCCGCGACCATCTGGAGCAGGTTGGCGGCGACCGACAGGCGGTGGGAGAGGTCGAAGCCCCGTTTCGCCTCCGCATCGCCGGCCTTGGCGCGGTCCGACAGCGCGTTGATCCGCGGCATCAGCACCTGGCGCAGCCAGAAGGCCATGCCGGCAATGACCACCATGATGCCGGCATCGAGCGGCGACAGCGGATACAGCGCCACCGCCGCGGCGGCCGAGGTTGCCAGAACCCAGAGGTAGTAGGGCGGAAACACGCCGCGCAGGAAGCGGCCGGCCATGTCGGCCGGCAGCACGCGGAACACCGACGGCGCGATGACGGCGGCGAAGAAGGCCATGCCGCCGAACAGAAGCGCCGTGGCGAACAGCGCGACGGTCAGCAGCCCAGTCATCGGTTATTCAATCAGACCGCCCGTTCGGCCAGCATCTTCTTGATGTCGCCGATGGCCTGCGCCGGGTTCAGCCCCTTCGGGCAGGTCCGGGTGCAGTTCATGATGGTGTGGCAGCGGTACAGCTTGAACGGATCTTCCAGCGCATCCAGCCGCTCGCCGGTGTGCTCATCGCGCGAGTCGGCGATCCACCGATAGGCCTGCAGCAGCACGGCCGGGCCGAGGTAGCGGTCGCCGTTCCACCAGTAGGATGGGCAGGCGGTGGAGCAGCAGAAGCACAGGATGCATTCCCACAACCCGTCAAGCTTGGCGCGCTCCTCCTTGCTTTGCAGGCGCTCGCCATCCGGCGGCGGGGGGGTGTCCGCCTTCAGCCAGGGCTCGACGCTGCGGAGCTGCGCGTAGATCTGCGACAGGTCGGGCACCAGGTCCTTCACCACCGGCATGTGCGGCAGCGGGTGGATGCGGACCTCGCCCTTCACATCCTCGATCGGCTTCAAGCAGGCGAGGGTGTTCAGCCCGTCGATGTTCATCGAGCACGAGCCGCAGATGCCCTCGCGGCACGACCGCCGGAAGGTCAGCGTGGTGTCCACCTCGTTCTTGATCTTGATCAGCGCGTCCAGGACCATGGGTCCGCACTGGTCGAGATCGATGTCGAAGGTGTCTGTGCGCGGGTTTTCGCCCGAGTCCGGATCCCAGCGGTAGATCTTGAAGGGCCGCACGTTCTTCGCGCCGGCGGGCGCGGGGAAGTGCTTGCCCTTCGTGATGGTCGAGTTCTTCGGCAGCGTGAAGGTGGCCATGGTCGTGATCGGGCTCCTAGTAGACGCGCGCCTTGGGCGGGAAGACCTGAACCTCGTTGGTCAGGGTGCGCATCTTCACGTCCCGGTAGTCCAGCTTCACGTTCCGCTTGTCGTCCACCCAGGCGAGGGTGTGCTTCATCCAGTTGGCATCGTCGCGGTCCGGATAATCCTCATGCGCATGCGCGCCGCGGCTTTCCTTGCGGGCCTCGGCGCCCACCACCGTGGTCAGCGCGTTGCCGATCAGGTTGTCGAGCTCCAGCGCCTCCACCAGGTCGCTGTTCCAGATCAGGCTGCGGTCGGCGATCCGGATGTCGTCGTAGCTGGCAGCGACGAGGTTCATCTTGTCCACGCCTTCCTTCAGCAGCTCGGAGGTGCGGAAGACGGCCGCGTGTTCCTGCATGGTGCGCTGCATCTGCGAGCGCACATTGGCGACCGTCTGGCCGCCCTTGGCGTTGCGCACCTTGTCGAAGCGCGCGAAGGACTTCTCGCCGGCACCCGGCGGCAGCGGGGCCTGGCTCGCACCCGGCTTGATGGTCTCGGCGGCGCGGTGCGCGGCGGCGCGGCCGAACACGACCAGGTCCAGCAGGGAATTGGTGCCGAGGCGGTTGGCGCCATGGACGGAGACACAGGCGGCCTCGCCCACCGCCATCAGCCCGCGCACCACCCGGTCCTGGTCCTGCGCCGTGGGGTTCAGGACTTCCGTGTGGATGTTCGTGGGGATGCCGCCCATGTTGTAGTGGACGGTCGGCAGCATCGGGATCGGCTCCTTCGTCACGTCCACGCCGGCGAAGATCTTCGCGGTTTCGGAAATGCCGGGGAGGCGTTCGTGGAGAAGCGCGGCGCCCAGGTGTTCCAGGTGCAGGTGGATGTGGTCCTTCTGCGGGCCGACGCCGCGGCCCTCGCGGATTTCCATCGACATGGCGCGGGAGACGACGTCGCGGGAGGCGAGGTCCTTCGCCGTCGGCGCATAGCGCTCCATGAAGCGCTCGCCTTCGGAATTGGTCAGGTAGCCGCCCTCGCCGCGGGCGCCTTCGGTGACGAGGCAGCCGGAGCCGTAGATCCCGGTCGGGTGGAACTGGACGAACTCGTTGTCCTGCAACGGCAGGCCGGCCCGCAGCACCATGCCGCCCCCATCGCCGGTGCAGGTATGGGCGGAGGTGCAGGAGAAGTAGGCGCGGCCATAGCCGCCGGTCGCCATCACCACGGTCTGCGCCCGGAAGCGGTGCAGGCTGCCGTCTTCCAGGTTCCAGGCGGTGACGCCGCGGCAGACGCCCTCATCGTCCATGATCAGGTCGAGCGCGATGTATTCGACGAAGAACTCGCAATTCGCCTTCAGAGCCTGCTGGTACAGCGTGTGCAGGATGGCATGGCCGGTGCGGTCCGCGGCGGCGCAGGCGCGCATCGCCGGGGTCTTGCCGTAGTCCTGCATGTGGCCACCGAAGGGGCGCTGGTAGATCTTGCCGTCCTCGGTGCGGGAGAACGGGACGCCGTAGTGCTCCAGCTCGATGATCGCCGGAATCGCCTCCCGGCACATGTATTCGATGGCGTCCTGGTCGCCGAGCCAGTCCGACCCCTTCACGGTGTCGTACATGTGCCAGCGCCAGTCATCCTCGCCCATGTTGCCGAGCGCGGCGCCGACGCCGCCCTGGGCGGCCACGGTGTGGCTGCGCGTCGGGAACACCTTGGTGATGCAGGCGGTCTTGAGTCCCGAGGCACCCATGCCGAAGGTGGCGCGAAGCCCCGCGCCGCCGGCGCCGACCACGACCACGTCATAGGTGTGGTCGACGATGCGGTAGGCCCCGCCGCCGATCGCGGGCTTGGAGATGGCGTTCATCTGGTCTGCCGTCCATCCGTGTGGCGGGGCGAAATGGCCCGCGCCGGTTGGTATCGTATTTGGTGCTTAGACCCGGACCGCAAGGCGCAAAACCGCAACCACGGCGGCCAGCGCCAGCAGAACGCACACCGCCTTCACCGCCAGGATGGACGCGATCTTCACCCATTCCGGCTTGGCGTAATCCTCGAGGATCACCTGCAGGCCGGAGGCGGTGTGCTGGAAGGTCAGGCCGATGAAGGCCAGCAGCAGCACGGCGTTCAGCGGATGCCCGATCCACGCCGCAGCCTCCAGCTGCGTCATGCCGGCGGAGGTCGCCAGCGACACGACGAACCAGATGGTCAGCGGCAGCAGCGCGATGGAGCTGACGCGCTGCATCCACCAGTGATGCGTGCCGGATTTCGCGGAGCCCGAGCCGCGCACGCGGCCAAGCGGGGTGCGGAGCGTGGTCTGGCGCAGCGAGGGGTCCTGGGCGGCCATGGTCTCGTTCCTTACCAGGACAGCAGCAGCGCGAGCCAGGTCAGCGCCGTCAGCACCGCCGTGCCGACCAGCACCATGCGCCCGGATTTGTAGGTGGTCGGGATGTCGTAGCCATAGCCCGCATCCCAGAACAGGTGGCGGATGCCGGCCAGGGTGTGGAACCAGGCGGCGGCGGTGACGCCCATCAGCAGCAGGATGCCGACGAAGGAGCCGAGGAACCACTGCACCCGGTCGAAGGCCACGGGGCCGGAGGCGGCAGCGACCAGCCACCACACCATCACGACGGTGCCGGCCGCCCAGATGACGCCGGTGATGCGATGCGAGATCGACAGCGCGCTGGTCATCTGCATCATGTCGTAGACCTGCAGATGCGGCGACAGCGGCCGGCGGACCTGGGTGCCGTCGGTCCGGAGACCCAGCATGGTGGGGTCCTGCTGATCCTGCATCGATGACATGCGGTGCCCGCTCCTCATGGTGCGCGGCGTGCCGGATTGGCTGCCCGGGGCGCGGCGCACACTGTCAACAGCGTTCTATGGTGCAGCGCGCCATAGCGCAACGCGGCGTGGCGGGAAAATGAGAACAAATAGGGGGTGAATGGGATGATTAGGAATGATATCCTTGCCTCATGCCCCAGCCGGACCCCCGCGCCAAGCTGCCCCGCTTCGCCCCTCGGCGCCAGGCCCGGAAACGCGCGCCCAAGCCGGCGGCGAAGCCCACGCCCTCGCCGTGGCAGCCGGTGCTGGACGTGCTGCACAAGATGCTGACGGCGGGTGCCGCGCTGGCGACGATCCTGCGGTTGCTGTTTTGACGGCGAGGTCGACTGCTGGGCCGGTAGATCTCGACTTCTTTGCGCGAGGCTGTCGGCTTCACGCCACAGCAAAGCATGATACAACTTCGATACAATCCGGAGGATCCGAAATGCGGCGCCTAATCCTGGCTTGCATGCTGCTCAGCGGCTGCGCCCTTGAGCGCGACTACATCGAAGTGCGCCATGTTGCGGCCCCCGGAGTTCAAGCCATCCCCGGCGCCTCGGAAGTTGTAGTGTCGGTCGATACGCGAGACGGCAGGACGATTAGAGACCGGGTTAGTAATAAAATAAATGGGTATGGAATGGAGATGGCTCCGATCATTTCCACCAACGACGTGATCACCGAAACTCAACGTGCCATCGTAGAGGAACTGACTTCGCGAGGATTCAGAATTGGTGGAAGCGAAGCGCGGCTCGACGTCGAGGTTCTTCGCTTCTTCAGCCAGTTCCAGACCGGATTCTTTGCCGGGTCGGCAAAAGCTGACCTTTCGGTCAACGTTCGCCTGACCGACAGGTCCGGCCGCCTGGTCCTGGCAAAGACTTTCACAGCGGAGGGAATCGTCCCAAGTCTTCAACTGGCGAGCGGCGCGAATGCAAGATTGGCCCTCGAGGACGGTTTGCGGAAACTCATTCGCATGATCGGGGACGATGTTGAGCTTGCTCAAGCCCTCCTGCGAGCCGGCCCCGCCGGGCGACCGGTCAGCTAGACTGGAACTCCTGACAACGCGGTTTCAGGGAGGGCGAGTGCGTCTCCGGAGGTGTTGAGAGGAGGTTTGCCAACAGCCCTGTCATCCGGGTGCTGTTTGCCTGGGGGTACGACGGTACTGGTCATCGCGACCCTAAAAGCCCCTGCGCCACCAGTTCCTCCGCGATCTGCACCGCGTTCAGTGCCGCGCCCTTGCGCAGATTGTCGCTGACGCACCAGAAGGCCAGCCCGTTCGGCACCGTCAGGTCGCGGCGCAGGCGGCTGACATAGACGGCGTCCTCGCCGGCGGTCTCGGCTTGCGTCGCATAGCCGCCGTCTTCCCGGCGATCGAGCAGGATCACCCCCGGCGCCTCCCGCAGGGCGGACCGGGCGTCGGCTTCGGTGATGGGTTCCTCGAACTCCACATGCACCGCCTCGGCATGGCCGATGAAGACCGGGACGCGGACGCAGGTGGCCATCACGGCGATGTCCGGGCTCAGGATCTTGCGGGTTTCCTCCGCCATCTTCGTCTCCTCCCGCGTCGAGCCGTCGCCGAGGAAATTGTCGATGTGGGGGATGCAGTTGAAGGCGATCTGCTTGGTGAACTGCTCCGACGGCGGCGTTTCGTTCACATAGACGCCGCGGGTCTGCGACCACAGCTCGTCCATCGCCTCCCGCCCCGCGCCGGACACCGACTGGTAGGTGGACACCACCACGCGCTTCACCCGCGCCAGGTCGTGCAGCGGCTTGAGGGCGACCACCATCTGGATGGTGGAGCAGTTCGGGTTGGCGATGATCCGCCTTTTCTTGAAGCGCGCCAGCGCCTGTGGGTTCACCTCCGGCACCACCAGCGGCACGTCGGGGTCCATGCGGAACTGGCTGGTGTTGTCGATCACGACGCAGCCGGCGGCCGCCGCCCGCGGCGCATGCACCGCGCTGATCGCGGCGCCGGGGGAAAACAGCGCGATGTCGATGCCCGTGAAGTCGAAGCTGCCCAGCGACTTCACCGTCAGCACCTGGTCCTCCCCGAAGGAGACCTGCTGGCCGGCGGACCGGCCGGAGGCGAGGGCCACCATGCTGTCCACCGGGAAGCTGCGCTCCGCCAGCGTCTTGAGGATCTCGCGCCCCACCGCGCCGGTGGCGCCGACCACGGCCATCCTGTAGCCCATGCTGCCGTTCCTTCGATGTGGCGGCGGGCTTAGGCGCTTCCGGCCCGCATGGGCAAGCTTCGGCGCGCCTACATGGACCGCACGCTGCGCAGGAAGCTGTCGGTCTTTTCCTTGAGCTGCCGCGCCTGGCCGGCCAGCGCGCCGCTGTCGTCGCGCATGGCACCCGCCGAGGCGCCGGTGGCTTCCGCCGCGCCGCGCACCCCCTCGATCCGCTGCGCCACCGTCTGCGTCGCCTCCGCCACCTGTGCCGCGCTGCGGGCGATCTCCTGCGTGGCGGTCCCCTGTTCTTCCACCGCCGCGGCGATCGCGGTGGCGATCTCGCTGGTGCGTTCGACCGTGGCGCCGATGCCGCGGATCGCGGCCACGGCCTGGCTCGTCGCCTGCTGCATCTGGCCGATCTGGGCGGCAATCTCCTCCGTCGCCTTCGCGGTCTGGCCGGCGAGGGACTTCACCTCGGACGCCACCACCGCGAAGCCCTTGCCGGCCTCCCCGGCGCGGGCGGCCTCGATCGTCGCGTTCAGCGCCAGCAGGTTGGTCTGCCCCGCGATGTCGCCGATCAGCCGCACCACGTCGCCGATCCGCGCCGCGGCCTCCGACAGGCCCTGCACCGTGGTGTCGGTGGCCTGCGCCTCCGCCACCGCGCGGCGGGCGACCTGGGCGGCCTCCCCCACCTGGCGGGAGATCTCGTGGACGGAGCTGGCCATTTCCTCGGCCGCCGCCGCCACCGCCTGCACGTCGCCCTGCGCCCGCCCGCCAGCCGCCGCCACCGCCGCGGCTTCCTGGCCGGAGGTCGCGGCGGTGCCGCTGAGCGCCACGGCGGAGTCCTGCAGCCGGGTGGCGGACTCGGCCACGGCGGCGACCACGGCGCCGATCTCCGTCTCGAAGGTGTCCGCCAGCCGGACCTTCTCCGTGCCCACCGTCCAGGCAAGCATCGCCGCGGTGTAGCCGCCGGCGGCATCGAGAATGGCGGAGATGCGCAGCTCCAGCACCTCCTCGCCCAGGCGGATCCGCGCCGTGTGCGGCAGGCGCGAGGCATCGGCGAGCATGGCGTGCTGGTGCGCCGGGTTCTTGTGAAAGATGTCGATGGACTGGCCGAGCATGTCCTCCGGCCCCATCGGCAGGACGTGGCGGATGCTGCCGAGCAGGCGCCTTGTCTCCGCATTCATGTAGGTGATGCGGAAGCCGTCGTTCGGGTCCGCGCTCATCACCGCGGCGGGAAGCTGCTCCACCATCTGGCTTTGCGCGAAGGCGGTCCGCACCGTGCCGCGCAGGGCCTCCAGCGCCTCCGCCATCTGGCCGATCTCGTCGCGGCGGCCGCGGTCCGGCACGGCCATGTCGGCCTGGCCGGACGCGATGCGGGCCATGATGGCGGACAGCCGGCGCAGCGGGGTGCTGATGGCGCGGGCCATGGCCAGGGCTGAAAGCAGCAGCACCAGGCTGATGGCAAGCCCGGTCCAGACGGTGCCCATGCGGACCAGCGTGGTGCGTTCGGACACCTGCGCGCGCTGCTCGGCGGCGATGGCGGCGCCGGCGGCGGCCAGGGTGGCGGCGGCGTCGCGCATCGCCAGGCGCGCCGGCGCCACCTGGTCCTGCCGCGCATTGGCGACCTGTTCCCCGGCATCCAGGATGGTGCCGGCGGCCGTGCCGAGGCCCTGAACATGCTCCACCAGCTTCTGAAGGTCGTCCCGCAGCCGCTGCACGCTGGAATTGGCCAGCAGGCCGCGGCTATGGACGCGGGATTGCGCGATGCCGCGGCGGACGCGGCGGACCTGCTCCTGCTCGCCCGTCGCCAGGAGACGCTGCACGCCGATCCGCACGTCGTTCACCGCCGCGTGCACGGTCAACAGCCGGTGCCGCGCCTCCTCGCGCTCGGCCGGTGGCAGGTCGAACTCGAAGCTGGTGGAGATCGACTCGAAGGTGGAATCGTAGGCCGCGGACAGCGGGAACAACTCCCGGTCCCGCGCCACGATCATGCGGGCCCGCTGCGTCGCCACCCGTTCCAGCGCACCCCGGTAGGTCGCGGCCACCTCGGCCAGGTTGTCGGCGGCGGCCAGGAGACGCGGTTCCCCGACGCTGGCGGCGGCCATCTGGACCTGCGCCAGGCCGTCCGCCAGCGCGCGACTGATCTCGGCCCAGGCGGGCGCCTGGCCCGCCTCGTCATGGGTCAGCAGCAGGTCGCGTTCCAGCACCGCGACGTCGCCCAGCCGGTCGGCTCCGGCCTCCATAGCGTCCATCGCTTCCTGGGTGCGTGCCGAGCCATCCTGTTCCGCCAGGATGCCGGCACTCTCGCGCCAGACCATGCCCACCAGCCCGGTCAGCAGCAGCAGGGCCAGGCAGGCGGACGCCGCCAGCTTTCGGCCAACCGACATGTCGAGGAGAAGGCGCATCATGCAGGCTCCGGCGTGCAGCGAGATGCGCAGCATGCCGGCCCGGCATTGCCATCCCGTGAACGGGAGGCGAAAGGCGGCCCCGGCGGTGACCGGGGCCGCGATGGTCACGCCATGACGAGGTTGTCGGGCACGTTCTGGCCGTTCTCCCGCAGGTAGCGGGCGGCACCGGGGTGGAAGGGCAGGAAGGTGTTCTTGGTCCAGTTCCCGATCACGGTCTCCGACGCCGCCGCGATCGCCGCCTTCAGCCGGTCGTTCTGGCCGAGCACGGACTTGGTGATCTCATAGGCCAGGTCGTCGGGGATCGACTTGTGGGCGATGGCGAAGTTGTACATGCCGACGATGCCGAGCGGCTTCTGCTGCGTGCGGTAGGTGCCCATGGGCAGCGACCCCGCGGCCAGTTCCGGATACTTCGCCGTCAGTTTCGCGGTTTCCTCCTGCGTGAAGTCCAGGAAGTTCACCTCGGCCTGCACCTCGATCTCGGAGAAGGCCGGCACCGGCACGCCGGAAGCGAACAGGAAGGCATCCAGCAGCCCGTCCTGGATCTGGCCCACGAGGTCGGAGGCGGAGCCGTAGCGGACGGCGGAGGGGGTGATGCCCAGTTCGGTCAGGATCTGCGGGTAGTAGGTGCCCGGCGTGCCGCCGCGCGGGCCCACGCCGACGCTCTTGCCGTTCAGGTCGGCATGCTTGGTGATGCCGGTGCGCTTCAGGGCGATGCCGTGGAACGGCGTGTCGTACATCGGGAACAGCGCGCGGATGTCGCGGAACTTGTTGCCCTGGGTCCAGGCGCCGACGCCGTTCCAGGCCTGCAGCGCCACGCCCATCGTGGCCATGCCGAGCTCGATTTCCTTGCGGTTCACCAGGATGATGTTCTGGTTCGGGCCCTGCGTCGTGCGGTAGGAAATCTGCACGCCGGTGGCTTCCTGGGCGATCTGGCCCCAGGCCGGCCCGTACAGCGCATAGGTGCCGCCCGGTGCGGCGGTGCCCATGTTCAGGGCGCGCGGCCAGGACGCATTCTTTGGCTGAGCGAGGGCCGGTGTCGAAAGAAGGGGGGCGGCAGCACCCAGGGCCGTGGCGGCAAGCAGGTGGCGGCGGCGCATGGTTTGTCTCCCTTGGACGGTTTCGTTGCCTCCGATTAACCCCGGATCACCGCCTGAGGCAAGCTTTGCGGCCCGGCGTGTCGATATAGACTGTTGACCAGGCTTGCCGCGACTCGGCCGCAGGCCACATGCATTCGGGCATGCTGCACCTGCTGAAACTCTGCGTCGGGCCGAAGGAGGTGGCGGAACTCGCCGCCGGGCAGGCGCGCCGCGCCGTGGTCGACCCGCCGCTGCGGCACCAGACCCGCATGGTGCCGAAGCGGGCGGCGGAGCTGGTCGAGGGTGGCTCCCTGTACTGGGTGCTGGCCGGGCTGATCCGCGTGCGGCAGCGCATCCTGGAGGTGCGGGACGAGCGCTGGGATGACGGCACCGCCTGCGCCGGCCTGGTGCTGGACCCGGAGCTGGTGCTGCTCCAGCCCCGGCCGCAGAAGCCGTTCCAGGGCTGGCGCTACCTGGACCCCGCCGCCGCGCCGCCTGATGCGCCAAAGGCAGGCCTGGCCGCGGATGGCATGGAGGCGCTGCCCCCGGCCCTGCGGCGGGAGCTGGAGGCGCTCTGCCTGATCTGAGCCCGCCGCATCCCGCATCGCGGCAAATGCTGGCGCCGCAACGAATTGGAAGCTTGTGCGCAACCGCCGCTGCGGTCATCTTCGCTCAACCTGCCATCAATTTTCCGCCGTCGATCGGGATCGCGCCATGCGCCGTTTTGCCCTCCTGGCCCTGCCGCTGGGGCTGCTTCTGAGCCTGCCGGCCGCCGCCCAGCATTGGAACGATTCGCCGCCGGGGCGCGACCTGCTGAGCTCGACCATCACGGATTTCGAGAATTTCCGGGAACGTGCGCCGGCGCCGCCAAGCTTTTCCTCCCGCGGCGCGCCCGTGGCCGACTCCACGGCGCGTGGCCCGATCCCGCTGCTGGACTGGGTGCCGCCGCCGCCGGTGGCCGCCGCGCCGCCGCGCCCGCAGCGCCGCAGCCCGCCGCGCCGCACCGTGCGTCGTGCGACGCCGCCGGTCGAACGCGAAAGCGCCGCCCTGCCGGCCCGGTCCACGCCGCAGCGCCAGGCGGCGTCCGTCAGCGGCGGCGGCGACTGGGAACGGTCCCTGGCGGACCGGGAGCGGGAGTTGCAGCGGCTGCGCCGCATCCTGGAAGACGATCGCCTGCGCTACCAGCAGGACCGCCAGCCGCAGTTGCAATAGGCGGCACCGCGGGGCAGGCCCCGCGGCGGCTTGGATTTCAGGCGGCGACCAGCGCGGTTTCGAAGGCCGCCTCGGTCTTCTCGCGGATTTCCTGTTCGGTCACGCCGGGCGCGATCTCCAGCAGCCGCATCGGCGCATCGCCCTTCTTGTCGATGCCGAAGACGCCGAGCTCGGTCACCACGATATCCACCACCCGGCGGCCGGTCAGCGGCAGGGTGCATGCGCGCAGCAGCTTCGGCTTGCCGCCGGCGGTGTGTTCCATCAGCACGATCACGCGCTTGACGCCGGCGACCAGGTCCATGGCGCCGCCCATGCCCTTCACCATCTTGCCCGGGATCATCCAGTTCGCCAGGTCGCCATTCTGCGCCACCTGCAGCGCGCCGAGGATGGACAGGTCGATATGCCCGCCGCGGATCATGCCGAAGGACTGGGCGCTGTCGAAGAAGCTGCTGGTGGGCAGCTGGGTGATGGTCTGCTTGCCGGCATTGATCAGGTCCGGGTCCTCCTCCCCCTCGAAGGGGAACGGGCCGAGGCCGAGCATGCCGTTCTCGGATTGCAGCTGCACCGACATGCCGGGGGGCACGTGGTTCGCCACCAGCGTCGGGATGCCGATGCCGAGGTTCACGTAGAAGCCGTCCTGCAGCTCGCGCGCCGCGCGCGCCGCCATCTCGTCGCGGGTCCAGGGCATTCGTTATCTCCCAAAAAGGGCGGCACGTGCCGCTTTGCACGGGCCGAGGCCGCGCATGCGGCCAGCGCACAGACCATCATTGCATCCCAGCACCACAGCGTCCTGCGCGAAGCCAAGGGCGCGGAGCGCCCGCCCGGCGTCTGAGGGCATCATGCAAGCACGCGCTTCGTCACGGTGCGCTGTTCGATGCGCTTCTCGAAGTCCGCCGGCAGGGCGATCATCCGCTTCACGAAGATGCCGGGGGTGTGGACGTGGTCGGCGTCGATCTCGCCCGGGCGGACCAGGTGTTCCACCTGCGCCACCGTCACCTTCGCCGCCGTCGCCATGATCGGATTGAAGTTCCGCGCCGTCTTCCGATAGACGAGGTTGCCCTCGTGGTCGCCCATGTACGCATGGATGATGGCGAGGTCGGCGACGATGCCGCGCTCCATGACGTAGTGCTCGCCGTCGAATTCCCGCGTCTCCTTGCCCTCCGCCACCGCCGTGCCGTAGCCGGTCCTGGTGAAGAAGGCGGGGATGCCGGCACCGCCGGCGCGGATGCGCTCGGCCAGCGTGCCCTGCGGGTTGAACTCGATGGCGAGTTCGCCGGCCAGGTACTGCTTGGCGAAGGTGGCGTTCTCGCCGACGTAGCTGCTGATCATCTTGCTGATCTGGCGCGTGTGCAGCAGCAGGCCGAGGCCGGCATCGTCGATGCCCGCATTGTTGGACACCACGGTCAGGTCCTTCACGCCGCTTTCGCGGATCGCCTCGATCAGCACGGAGGGGATGCCGCTGATGCCGAAGCCGCCGGACATGATGGTCATGCCGTCCCGCAGCAGGCCCGCCAGCGCCGCCGTCGCATCCGCATAGATCTTGCCCATGGCCCGCCTGTCGCCTTCAGCCCGTGATGGCAGGGAAACTATGCGCCTCCGCGCCGCTCCGAAAGGGGGGAAGCCGGGCTTGCGCCACTTCGGACCCAGGGCTATACGGCGCGCCTCGCAAGAGCGTGCGGGGCCATAGCTCAGTTGGTAGAGCGCTTGAATGGCATTCAAGAGGTCAGGGGTTCGACTCCCCTTGGCTCCACCAGGTTTTCGGGCCGCCAGTTCCGTCACCGGGGCTGGCGGTTTCGCTTTCGGGGCCCGCGGCATCTTTCGGCCCCCGGCGTCGTTGTCCTTTTGTGATGGACATCCTTCCCCCCAGGCTTTCCGAACCCGCGCCGCTCCAGGCGCTGGCGGCGCTTCACCCGCGGCTGGAGGCGGAGGCCGAGCAGGGCGACCGCGATGGCCGCTTCCCCGAGGCCGGCGTCGCCGCCCTGGCCGGCATCGGCCTGCTGCGCGCCCCGCTGGACGGCCTGGGCACGGCGCCGGAGGGGGCTGCCGCGCTCGCCCTGACCCTGCGCCGGATCGGCCGCGCCAGCCTGCCACTCGGCCGGTTGTTTGAGGGCCATGTCAACGCCCTGCGCCTGGTGCTGCGGCATGGCGATCCCGGCCAGCGCCGGCAGGCCGGGCGGGATGCCGAGGCCGGGCACCTGTTCGCCGTCTGGAACACGGATGACGCCGCGGCGCCGCTGATGCTGCGCGACGGCGTTCTCTCCGGCCGCAAGATCCTGTGCTCCGGCGCCGGCCATGTGCCGCGGGCGCTGGTGACGGCGCGGACGGCGCCCGATGCGCCGCCGCAGATGCTGCTGCTGGAGCTTGCGGCAGGGGAGCGCGCGGATTTGTCCGGCTGGACGCCGCTCGGCATGAAGGCGTCCGTCTCCGGCGCCATGGATTTCGAGGGTGTCGTGGTGCCCGAGGCCGCGCGCATCGGCGCGCCGGGCGCCTATGCGACGCAGCCGGATTTCTCCGCCGGCGCCTGGCGCTTCGCCGCGGTGCAGTGCGGCGGGATGGAGGCGGTGCTGGAGCAGTTGCGGGCGCAGCACCGGCGCACCGGGCGCGGCGGCGACCCGAACCAGGCGGCCCGCCTCGGCCAGGCGGCCATCGCGGTGGAGTCCGCGCGGCTCTGGGTGGAGGCCGCGGCGGGCCGTGCCGAAACCGGTGCCGCGGATGCCGCCGCCTACACCAACCTGGCGCGCAGCGCGGTGGAGCGGGCGGCGCTGGACCTGCTGGAACTGGCACAGCGCTCCGTCGGGTTGCAGGCCTTCATGACGGCGCATCCGTTGCAGCGCCTGTGCCGCGACCTCGCCACCTATCTGCGCCAGCCCGGCCCGGATGGCGCCCTGGCGGCGGGGGCGGCGCATCTGCTCGATGCTCCGGGCGCGGCCGGAGAGGTTTGGACATGAGGGCTGGCGCGTGGCTGCGCCGGGCGCAGGCGGATCTGCCGGTGACGGCGGATCCGGCCGCGGCGCTGGGCGGCACCGGCCCCCTGCTGGTGCTGGCGCCGCACCCGGATGACGAGAGCCTGGGCTGCGGTGCGCTGCTGGCGGCCTGCGCGGCGGAGGGCCGCCCGGTGCATGTCGTCGTCGTCAGCGACGGGCGCCTGTCCCACCCCCGCTCCCGCACCCATCCGGCGCAGCGGCTGGTCGCGCTGCGGCAGGCGGAGGCGCGGGCGGCGGTGGCGGAGCTCGGCCTGGACCCGGCGCGGGACCTGTCCTTCCTCGGCCTGCCGGATTGCGGGGTGCCGGCAGGTGGCCCGGCGCTGGCGGCCGCGGTGGAGGCGTTGCGAGGCGTGGTGCCCTTCACGCCCGCCGTGGTGCTCGGCCCCTGGCGGCATGACCCGCATGCGGACCATGCGGCGACGGCTGCCATCGCCGTGGCGCTGGCGGCTGGCTGCGAGGCCCGGCTGCGATCCTATGTCGTCTGGGGCTGGGCCTTCGTCACGCCGCCGCCGGGCTTCGACCTGGGCGCGGAGCCGGAGCCGGAGGGGGCACCGCAGGGCTGGCGCTTCAGCGCCGGCCGCCACCTGGCGGCGAAGCGTCTTGCGGTGGCGGCGCACAGGTCGCAGACCAGCGGGCTGATCGCCGACGACCCCACCGGCTTCCGCCTGGTGCCGGAGGCGCTGGCGCTGTTCCAGCAGCCGGAAGAACTGGTGCTGGCATGAGCCTGCCGGTCGATTACTTCGACGCGCTGTATGCGAAGTCGCCCGACCCCTGGGGCTTCGAGACAAGCCCGTATGAACGCACCAAATACGCCGCGACGCTCGCCGCCCTGCCCCGCCCGCGCTACGGCCGGGCGCTGGAGGTCGGCTGCGCCATCGGCGTGCTGACCGCGCTGCTGGCGCCGCGCTGCGAGGCGCTGCTGGCGCTGGACGGGGCGGAGGCGGCGCTGGCCCTGGCCCGGCGGCGCGTGGCGGCGCTGCCGCAGGTCCGCATCCGTCGCGCCTGGGTGCCGGGCGATTGGCCCCAAGCTGATGGGACCCAAGCTGATGGGACCCAGGCTGATGGCCCCTTCGACCTGATCCTGCTGTCGGAGGTGATCTACTACCTGCAGCCGGCCGAGGTGGCGGATCTGGCCCGCCGCGTCCGCGACACCGCGGCACCCGGTGCCGACATCCTGGCGGTGCACTGGACCGGGGAGACCGACTACCCGATGTCCGGAGATGCCGCCGCCGAGGCGTTCATCGCGGCGCTGGGTCCGCAGGCCCGCATCCTGCGGCAGGACCGGCAGCCCGAATACCGGCTCGACCTGATGCGGCTTTGAACGCCCTCAGCTTCCGCCCGCCAGGCTCCGCGCCCTGGCCGCATGCGGCAGGGCCTCCGGACGCGACTTGAGCGCGGCGATCATGCCCCGCGCCGCCAGGCTTTCGGTGCGCAGCGCGGCCAGCGGCAGGGCCTGCTGTGCCAGGCGCGGCGACGCGGACTCGACCTGTTCCCAGCCGGCCCAGAAACTGGCGGCGCCGAGGGCGCGGTCCAGCGTCCCGCCGTCGAGCCCGGCCAGCGCTGCCGGCAGCGGGCCGGCGCCATCGGCCGCCCGCGCCTGCCAGGCCAGCCGGAACTGGGCGCGGCAGCGCAGGCGGAACAGCGCCTGGCCGACCGGCTCCAGCCGGTCATCGGCCGTGGTCGCGACGCGCAGCAGGCGGTGGCGCAGGGTCTCGGCCATGCCGGCGGCGGCGCGGCCATCGAGCCGGGCGGAAACCGTGGTGCGAACCTCCGGCGCATGCCGCACCCGCAGCCCGGCGCGGCGCAGCGCGGCGACCATGGCGCGATCCTCCCCGGCCGGCTGGTCCGGCACGCCGCCGATCCCGGCCCAGGCGTGGCGCGTCAGGGCGAGGCTGGCGCCGGATTGCCGGGAGTGCCGCGGCCAGGGATCCAGCGGCTCCGGATCGAGCAGGCTGGCGAGGCGGTCGATCAACAGGGCGTAGCGCTCCTCCGCCCGGATCTGCTCCCGCAGCAGGGGCGGCAGTTGCGCCGCCTCGGCGGTATCCAGGCGGATGGCGCCGGCCACCGCATCCGCGCCCGCGGCCAGCCAGCCCAGGTTGCCGGCGAGCCAGCCCGGATCGGCCACCGCATCCGCATCCGTGGTCAGCAGCGCGCCGTCCTCCGCCACCCACGATGCGGCCATGGCCATGGCCCGGCGCCGCGCGTGGCCGGCGGAGGCTTCGGGCATCACCACGTCCCGCAGGATCAGGCGGAATGGCAGGGCCGCTTCCAGCGCCCGCGCCTGGGCCACGGTGTCGTCGGTGCAGTTGTTGGCCAGGACCAGGACGCCGATCCGGTCCCAGCTACCGTTCGGCAGGCGTTGCGCGGCAAGACCGGCGAGGCAGGCCGGCAGGCGGTCCGCTTCGTTGTGGGCGGGAATGGCGATCGCCGCCCGCAATGGGCTGCAGTCCTCGCGCGGTGGTCCTGCAGCCTTGAGCATCCGTGGCCAAACGCTGCGACGCCGGGAAGGTTTCGGCGCCGCGCGTTCAGCCCACCGCCACCACCCGCCAGGCCGCCTCCGCCCCGTCCGGTTCCCGGATCGTCACCACCTCCCCGGGCCGCAGCCAGCCGGGGCCGCCGAGGATGCGGGCGAGCGGTGCCTCGGCGGCTGGCGTTCCCTCCGGCCAGAAGCGCAGCGACCAGCCCTCCTCGTCATGCGCGACGTCGCCGTGGAGAAGCGCGCCGGCCTCGGCCTCCCGCCGCGCCGGCCAGGGGGCGGGGTCGGCCAGCCAGGCCTCGGCATCGGGTACGCCATGGGCGTCCAGCGCCATGCCGAAGGTGATCCGGTGGGCGCCCTGGTCCTCCGGCGCGGCCGGGCTCCAGGTACGCACCAGCGTCACGTCAACCAGCTTCGCCGCGGACAATCCGGCCATTCCTTCTGCAGTAGGCCGGATGAACGCCCGGCGTCGAGGATCGGTTCAGATGGCGACGCGCACGCCAAGCTCCACCACGCGGTCGGAGGGGATGCGGAAGAATTCCGTGGCCGGCAGGGCATTGCGGCTCATGATGGTGAACAGCCACTGCCGCCAGCGCGGCATCTTCGGCACCGCGGCCGCCACCACCGTCTCCCGCCCCAGGAAATAGCTGGCCTGCATGGACTCGAACGGGATGCCGATGTCGCGCAGCGCCTCCAGCTCCTTAGGAAGATTGGGGCTCTCCAGGAAGCCGTAGCGCAGGATGACGCGGTGGATGTCGGGGGCGAGTTCCGTCACCTCCCGCCGGTCCTCCACGCGGGGAATGTCCTCGTTCATCACCGTCACGAACAGCACCCGCTGGTGCAGCACCTTGTTGTGCTTGAGGTTGTGCAGCAGCGCGCCGGGCACGAAATCCGCCTGGCTGGTCATGAACACGGCGATGCCGGGCACCCGCAGCGTGCGGCTCTGCGGCAGGCGGGCCAGGAAGGATTTCAGCGGCAGGCTGTCCTGGCGGAAGCGGGCGAACAGCAATTCACGGCCACGCCGCCAGGTCCGCATCAGGGTGAACAGCGCGATGCCGAGCAGCAGCGGGAAATAGCCACCCTCCGGCACCTTCAGCAGGTTGGAGGCGAAGTACAGCACGTCGATCAGCAGGAAGGTGCCGAACACCGGCAGCGCCAGCCACAGCGGCCAGGCGAAGCGGCGCCAGAACACCACGAGCGCCAGCAGGCTGGTGCAGACGAAGGTGCCGGTCACCGCCAGCCCATAGGCCGCCGCCAGCGCGTCCGAGGTGCGGAATTCCAGCACCAGGATGATGACCCCGGCCAGCAGCAGGAAGTTCACCTGCGGCACGTAGATCTGGCCCTGCTCCGTCTCGCTGGTGTGCTTCACCGTCAGCCGTGGCAGCAGGCCGAGCTGCACCGCCTGGCGTGCGACGGAGAAGGCGCCCGAGATCATCGCCTGGCTGGCGATGATGGTGGCCATGGTGGCCAGCAGCACCAGCGGCAGGCGCAGCACCTCCGGCGCCAGCAGGAAGAACGGGTTGGCCAGCGCCTCCGGATTGGACAGCAGCAGGGCGCCCTGGCCCAGGTAGTTCAGCACCAGCGCCGGCAGCACGATGAACATCCAGGCGAAGCGGATCGGCTTGGCGCCGAAATGCCCCATGTCGGCGTACAGCGCCTCCCCGCCCGTCACCGCCAGCACCACGGCGCCGAGCGCGATGAAGGCGGCGAGCCGGTACTCCAGGGCGAAGGCCAGCGCGTGGTGTGGCGACAGCGCCGAAAGCACCGCCGGGTTCTGCACGATCTGCGCCAGGCCGAGCAGCGCCAGCACCAGGAACCACACGGCGGTGACGGGGCCGAAGATGGCACCCATCGAGCCGGTGCCGCGGTACTGCACCAGGAACAGCCCGATGAGCACCGCCAGCGAGACCGGGATCACTGCAGGCTCCATCGCCGGCGAGACCACCTTCAGCCCCTCCACCGCGGACAGCACGGAGATGGCGGGGGTCACCATGCCATCGCTGAAGAACAGCCCGGCACCGGCAATTCCGACGACCAGCACCGCGCGCCGCAGCCACGACCCCGCCGGCAGCGCCTGCTGCGCGAGCGCCGTCAGCGCCAGGATGCCGCCTTCCCCGCGATTGTCGGCGCGCAGGATGAAGCCGACATACTTCACCGTCACGACGATGATGAGCGACCAGAAGATCAGGCTGAGGATGCCCAGCACCTCGAAGGGCGAAATGCCATCCGCCGCAAACAGCAGCAGCGAGGCGCGCATGGCGTAAAGCGGGCTGGTGCCGATATCGCCATAGACGATGCCCAGCACCCCGATGACGGCAGCCACCGAGGCGGGACGGGCGGCACCAGGCTGGCTCAAGCGGAGGCTCCATCGACGTGGCCGCGGAGGCATAGGCCCGCTTGATGCTGCACTGCAAGCATGGCGGGCCGGATGGGGTGTCCCGGCCCGCCGGCGACCCTCAGTGGCCGCGCAGGATCTGGCTCAGGAACAGGCGCAGGCGGTCGGTCTTGGGGTTGCTGAACAGGGATTCCGGCTCGCCGCTCTCGACGATCTCGCCCTGGTCCATGAACACCACGCGGTCCGCCACCTGCCGGGCGAAGCCCATCTCATGCGTCACGCAGATCATGGTCATGCCGGTTTCCGCCAGCATCACCATGGTATCCAGAACTTCCTTGATCATCTCCGGGTCGAGCGCCGAGGTCGGCTCGTCGAACAGCATGATCTTGGGCTTCATGCACAGGGCGCGCGCGATGGCGACGCGCTGCTGCTGGCCGCCGGAGAGCTGGCCGGGGTACTTCTTCGCCTGCTCCGGGATGCGGACCCGGGTCAGGTATTCCATCGCCAGCTCCTCGGCCTCCTTCTTCGGCATCCGGCGCACCCAGATCGGCGCCAGGGTGCAGTTCTCGAGGATCGTCAGGTGCGGGAACAGGTTGAAGGACTGGAACACCATGCCGACCTCGCGGCGGATGGCGTCCAGGCTGCGCAGGTCGTCGGACAGCTCGATCCCGTCCACCATGATCTTGCCCTGCTGGTGCTGTTCCAGCCGGTTGATGCAGCGGATCATGGTGGATTTGCCGGAGCCGGAGGGCCCGCAGACCACCACGCGTTCGCCGGTGGCGACGTTCAGGTTGATGTCGCGCAGCACGTGCAGCGCGCCGAACCACTTGTTGACGCCTTCCAGCACGATGGCGGGCGGTGCGTCGGCCCGCATGGCGGAGGCGAAGCGGCCCTCGGTCTCGATGGTCTTACCCATTTGTTCTGCTTCCCTAGCCCGCTTCAACGGCGGCGATGTTGGTTGAGGTCGCGTTCCAGGTCCTGGCTGTACTTCGACATGGCGAAGCAGAAGACCAGGTAGATGGCGCCGACGAAGACGTAGACCTCGATCCCGAAGCCCTGCCAGGCGGGCTCCACGATGGCGGTCTTGCCGGCGGTCAGCAGGTCGAAGATGCCGATGATGAGCACAAGGCTCGTATCCTTGAAGAATCCGATGAAGGTGTTCACCAGCGGCGGGATCACCAGGCGCAGCGCCTGCGGCAGGATGATGAAACCGGTCTTGTACCAGTAGGACAGGCCGAGTGCGTCCGCTGCCTCGTACTGCCCGCGCGGCAGGGTCTGCAGGCCGGCGCGGACCACTTCGGCCAGGTAGGCGCCGGCGAACAGGGTGATGGCGACCTGCGCGCGCAGCAGCTTGTCGATGTTCATGCCCTCCGGCAGGAACAGCGGGAACATGACGCTGGCCATGAACAGCAGGCTGATCAGCGGCACGCCGCGCACCAGTTCCACGTACAGCACGCAGAGCATCTTGATGGCCGGCAGTTTCGACCGCCGGCCGAGTGCCACCAGGATGGCCAGCGGGAAGGCGAAGGCGAGGCCGAAGGTGGCCAGGATCAGCGTGATGGGCAGTCCGCCCCAGCGTTCCTGCGGCACGTAGGACAGGCCGAACACGCCGCCCCACATCAACACGCCGATCAGCGTCAGCGTGCCGATCCAGATCGGGATCAGCACCCAGGACCAGAAGCGCCGCATGGCGGAGACGACGTACAGCCCGATGAACAGCAGGCAGACCAGCAGCGGCCGCCAGTGTTCCTCATACGGGTAGGTGCCGAACAGGATGAAGCGGTGCTTCTCCCCGATCACCGCCCAGCAGGCACCGGAGCCCTCGAGTTCGCGGCAGGCGCCCGTCTGCGCCACGTTGCCCTGCATCGGCACCGACCAGATGGCGTTGATGAACGCCCAGTCGATGAAGCCCATGGTCCAGCGGATGACGAGATAAGCCAGCACCAGCGTGACGGCGGTGTTGATCCAGGAGGAGAACAGGTTGGTGCGCAGCCAGGCCACCGAGCCGGTGGTGGCGACGGGCGCGGTGCGGGGGGCGGCTTCCGCGTTGGCGGTCGCGGCATTCAGCGTGACGTCGCTCATGCTCAGCGCTCCACCAGCGCGATTCGGGAGTCGTGTCCAGCCGCAGGCGGGATGCGCCAGGAAAGCAGCAATGCGCCGGAGCCGGAGACATGTTGCCGAGGCATGGGGCTACCGCTCCACCAGCGCAATGCGCGCATTGTACCAGTTCATGAAGAAGCTGATCGACAGGCTGATGGTCAGGTAGACCGCCATGATGATGGCGATGCCCTCGATCGCCTGGCCGGTCTGGTTCAGGGTGGTGTTGGCGATGCTGACGATGTCCTGGTAGCCGATGGCGACGGCGAGAGAGCTGTTCTTGGTCAGGTTCAGGTACTGGCTGGTCATCGGCGGGATGATGACGCGCAGCGCCTGCGGCAGCACGATGCGGTTCAGGATATCCCCGCGCCGCATGCCGAGCGCCTGGGCGGCTTCCCACTGCCCCTGGTTCACCGCCTGGATGCCGGCGCGCACGATCTCCGCGATGAAGCCGGCGGTGTAGGTCACGAGGCCGAGCAGCAGCGCGAAGTATTCCGGCGTCATCGTGATGCCGCCCTGGAAGTTGAAGCCGCGCAGCGCGGGGATGTCCGGCGTGAACGGCGCGCCGTTGGCGATCCAGACCAGCAGCGGCAGCCCGATCATGAACCCGAGCGCCGCCGGCCATACACGCCGCGGCTGGCCATCGGCGTATTGCCGGGCCCGCATGGCGCGCTTGAACAGCAGCGTGCCGACGGCGCCGGCAATAAGGGCGACCAGGGCCCAGTTGTGCGCCGGCATCCATTCGATGAAGGGCAGCAGCAGGCCGCGGTTGGACAGGAAAACGCCATCCACCGGGTTCAGCGCCTGGCGCGGCGCCGGCAGGCTCTGCAGCAGGGTGTACCAGAACAGCAATTGCAGCAGCAGCGGCAGGTCGCGGATGATCTCGACATACAGGCCGGCGATCTTGGACAGCAGCCAGTTGTGCGACAGCCGGGCGATGCCGACCAGCGTGCCGAGGATGGTGGCGAGCACCACGCCGACCACCGCGACCTTCAGCGTGTTCAGCACGCCGACCATCAGGGCGCGGCGGTAGGTATCGGTGGGGTCGTAGGCGATCAGGCTCTCGCCGATCGGCAGGCCGGCTTCCCGGCCGAGGAAGCCGAAGCCGGTGGCGATACGGCGGACTTCCAGGTTGTGCACCGTGTTGGACCACAGCCAGTAGAAGATCGCCACGACCACGCCGACCACGAGAAGCTGCCAGACGATGCCGCGCAGGCGTTCATCGGACCAGGAGAGGCGGATCGGTCGTCGGGGCGGCCCGGCCTTGGCCAGGCGCGGATCGGCGGTCGAGGAGGACATGCAGCATCCCTGCTATGGCGTCGGATCCGGCGGGTTGGCTCCCGGCGGCAGGCGTGAGCGTGGTCGGGCACGCAGGTCATGCAATTCCGGGGCCGCGGCCCCTGGGCAATTCCGGGGCCGCGGCCCCTGGGCAAGGCTGGGGCCGTGGCCCCGGAAAAACCCCTCCCCCCGGGCGGAGGGAGGGGGCGTTCAGCTCAGCGCAGCGGCGGGGCGTATTGCAGGCCGCCATTGGTCCACAGCGCGTTCGGGCCGCGCTGCAGGCCGATCGGCGTCAGGTTGCGCTCGAAGATCTCGCCGTAGTTGCCCAGCGTGCGGATGATGTTGACCATCCACAGGTTGTCGACGCCGAGCATCTGGCCGAGCTCGCCGCTGCGGCCCAGCATGCGCTGCACGTCCGGCCGCGCATCGGATTGCGCCGCCTGGGCGACGTTCGCGGCGGTGATGCCCAGTTCCTCGGCACCGACCAGGCCGAAATGCACCCACTTCACCAGGTCCGCGAAGCGCTGGTCACCGTGGCGCACGGCCGGGCCAAGCGGTTCCTTGCTGATGACGTCCGGCAGGATCATGTGCTCGGCCGGGCGCGGCTGCGCCGAACGGGTGGAGGCGAGGCCGGAGACGTCCGTCGTGTAGGCGTCGCAGCGGCCGGAGACGTAGGCGCCGACCACTTCCTCCAGCCGCTCGATCACCACCGGGGTGAAGCGGATGCGGTTGGCACGCGCCCAGTCGGTCAGGTTCTGCTCGGTGGTGGTGCCGGGCTGCACGCAGATGGTGGCGCCGTTCAGGTCGCGCGCGGTGCGCACGCCGGCGGCGGTCTTCACCATGAAGCCCTGGCCGTCGAAGAAGTTGATCCCGGTGAAGTCGAAGCCGAGCGAGGTGTCGCGCGACAGCGTCCAGGTGGTGTTGCGGGACAGCATGTCCACTTCGCCGGACTGCAGCGCGGTGAAACGGTTCTGCGCCGTGGTCGGCACGTAGCGCACCTTGTTCGGGTCGTTCCACAGGGCGACCGCGACGGCACGGCAATAGTCGACGTCGAAGCCGCGCCAGACGCCCTGGCTGTCGGGCTGCGCGAAGCCGGCGAGGCCGGTGTTGACGCCGCAGATCAGCGTGCCGCGGGCGCGGATCGCGTCCAGCGTCGGTGATCCGGCGGCCGGGGCCTGCGCCGCTGCGGGCGCCAGGGCCGAGGCGGCCATCAACGCGGCGCCGGCCATGGCGCCCTTCAAGCTAAGGCGAAGTGCCTTCATTCCGTGAACTCCCTCATTCTCTTGCGGCCTGTCCGGCCCTTCGGTGAACCGGTCCGAACGGCGGCATGCTGGCATGCTGCGCCCGCCCCGGGCCTGGATCAACGCGCAAATTGGCGCGCGCCCGTGCTCGCCTAGTGGGGCGGAAAGGCGCTGTCAAACCTGTGACGCAAAGCCGATCCGCGTTGTTGCGCCGCACGATGCGGGATGCGACAGCGTTCCTGTCGGGCAGCGGGGACAGGGGCGGATGCGGATCATCTCGGCGGAGCAAATCCGGGCGGCGCTGCCCTGGGCCGGCCTCGAGGCGGCGCTGGAGGCGGTGTTCCGGGACGGCTGCGCGGCGCCGCTGCGCCACCGCCACGCGCTGCCGCCCGCCGGCGCGGCGGCGGAGGGGATGCTGCTGCTGATGCCGGCCTGGAATGCCCGGCATACCGGCGTGAAGATCGTCCATGTCGCCCCCGGCAACGGCGCCCTTGGCCTGCCGGCGGTCCAGGCCGTGTACCTGCTGTCGCATGCCGCCACCGGACAGCCGCTGGCGATGCTGGATGGCGGCGAATTGACGGACCGTCGTACCGCGGCCGCCAGCACGCTCGCCGGGCGGTTCCTGGCGCGGCCGGACAGCCGGCGGCTGCTGGTGCTGGGCGCCGGCCGCGTCGGCGCCGCGCTGGCGGAAGCCTGGTGCGACCGCTTCCCGATCGAGGACGCGGCGATCTGGTCGCGCAACCCGGCGCATGCCCAGGCACTGGCCGACCGCCTCAAGGCGCATGGTGTGCCGGCGCGCGCCACGGCTGATGCCGATCCGCGCGGCTTCGACATCGTCAGCGCCGCCACCCTGTCCGAGGAGGCGCTGGTGCGCGGCGCGGCGGTGGATTCGGGCACCCATGTCGATCTCGTCGGCGCCTTCCGCCCGGCCATGCGGGAAAGCGACGGCGCGCTGCTGGCGCGGGCCACGCTGGTGGTGGACACACGGGCCGGCGCCCTGGCCGAGGCCGGCGACTTGGTGCAGGCCATGGCGGAGGGCGCCATGACGGAGGCGCATGTGGTGGCGGACCTGGCGCAGCTCTGCCGCGGCGAACACCCCGGCCGGACGGCGCCGGCCGAGGTGACGGTCTTCAAATCCGTCGGCTGGGCCGGGGAGGATCTGGCCGCGGCCTCCCTGGCCTACGGCTGAGGCCGATCAGGCCGCGACAGCGCGCCGCCGCATCCGCCGCACCGCGCCGAGGCCGAGGAGCCCGGCGCCGAACAGCGCCAGCGAGGCCGGCTCCGGCACCGCGACCGTCGTCGCGGTGGTTTGGCCGCTGAAGGTGCAGGGGCCGCCCTGGAAGGGCTGGCAGGCAATGGCGGAGGAGAAGACGCCGGTGAAGCTGTCCCCGAGCAGGGCCACCGAGAAGGCGAAGGCCGGGCTGCCCAGGGTCAGGCCGCCGAAGGGCAGGCCGCCGGAGGCGCTGAACAGCGTGCCGGCGCCGAATGTGCCCGGTGGGAAGGACGCAGCGCTCAGGAAATCGGCATCCGTCAGCTCGATGCTGAAGGCGCCGCTGCTGAGCGACAGGGAAAGCCCCAGGATTCCGTCGATGCCGTTGGTGACGACGTTGCCGCCGGCAATGGCGATCGAGCTGGTCAGGCCGCTGGCATAGGCCGCGTCGGTCACGCGCAGGGTGCCGCCGACGGTGACGCCGCCCGCCGGGCTGCCGCCGGTCTGGGTGAAGGTGAAGATGACGTCGGCCTTCGCGGGCGCCACCGCCACCAGGACGGCCAGGGCGGCTGTCAACGCAAGCTGCTTCATTCGTCTCATCGGGTGCTCTCCGTCTTGAGCAGGATCATCCCACCTGCGTCCGAAGGAACAGCAACTCGTGTACCAAACAAAACAATGTTGCTTAACAGAGCCTTGGCGCGCGTCCCGATACCCTTCGCCGCAGGCTGTTAACGCAGCCGACGCGCCCTTAGCGCCGCGGGCGCTCCGGCGCGATGTCCACCGGTCCGCCGCGAAGCTGTGCCTGCTCCATGGTCTCGCCCGGCTGGACCTCGCCGGGCTGGATCGGGCGGTCAATGGTGCCGGAGGCCTGTTCGGGCTCGCTGCCGCTCTCACCCTCCCGCGCCCGCTCGCCGCCGGGCAGCGTGGGGCGCAGCGCATCCTCGGCGCCCCGGGCCTCGCCGGCCCTGTCCTTGTCGTCCATGTCGCCCATCCCGTCCGGTTGCGGGCGTTCAACGCGCACCCGCCGCGGCCGGTTGCGGTCAGCCTTCCATCGGCGTCAGCATCAGGGTGGCCAGCGGCGGCAGCGTCAGCGCCACGGATTGCGCGTGGCCATGCATCGGCACCGCATCGGCCATCACCACCCCGCCATTGCCCTGGCCGGAGCCGCCGTATTCCGCCGCGTCGGAATTCAGCCGTTCCGCCCAATGCCCGGGGCGCGGCACGCCGATGCGATAGCCGTGGCGCGGCACCGGGGTGAAGTTGCAGGCGACCAGCACCGGCTGTTCGCCTGCCCCACCCTGGCGCAGGAAGGCGTAGGCGCTGTTCAGGCTGTCATCCGCCACCAGCCAGCTGAAGCCCTCCGGCATCGCGTCCTGCCGGTACAAAGCGGGCAGGCCGGTGAGCAGGCGGTTCATGTCCCGCACCAGGCGCTGCACACCGAGATGCAGCGGGTCGCCGAGCGCGTTCCAGTCCACTTCCGCGTCGTGGTTCCATTCGCGTTCCTGCGCCACCTCGTTGCCCATGAACAGCAGCTTCTTGCCGGGATGCCCCCACATGAAGCCGAGATAGGCGCGCAAATTGGCGAAGCGCTGCCAGCGGTCGCCCGGCATCTTGTTCACCAGGCTGCGCTTGCCGTGCACGACCTCGTCATGGGAGATCGGCAGCAGGAAGCGCTCGCTGAAGGCATAGACCATGCCGAAGGTCATGGCGTTGTGGTGGAAGCCGCGATGCACCGGGTCGCGCTGCATGTAGTGCAGCGTGTCGTTCATCCAGCCCATGTTCCACTTGTAGCCGAAGCCGAGCCCGCCTTCGGACACGGGGGCGGAGACCTTGGGGAAGGAGGTGCTCTCCTCCGCGATCACGGTGGCCCAGGGCGCGTGCTCGGCGACCGCCTCGTTCAGTTCCTTCAGGAAGGCGACCGCTTCCAGGTTCTCCCGCCCGCCATGCACGTTGGGCGTCCACTCGCCCTCGTTCCGCGAATAGTCGCGATACAGCATGGAGGCGACGGCATCGACGCGCAGCCCGTCGCAGCCATATTCGCGCAGCCAGTGCAGGGCGGAGGCGATGAGGTAGCCGCGCACCTCGTGCCGGCCGAAATTGTAGATCAGCGTCGACCAGTCCTTGTGGAACCCCTCGCGCGGGTCCGCATGCTCGTACAGCGCGGTGCCGTCGAACTGGCCGAGGCCATGGGCATCGGTCGGGAAATGCGCGGGGACCCAGTCCAGGATCACACCGATGCCGGCGGCATGGGCGCGATCCACGAAGCGCCGGAATCCCTCCGGCGGGCCGAAGCGGGAGGTGGGCGCGAACATGCCGACGGGCTGGTAGCCCCAGCTGCCGTCGAAGGGATGCTCGGTGATCGGCATCAGCTCGATATGGGTGAAGCCCATGCCGGCGACGTAGGGGACCATGCGGTCGGCCAGCTGGTCCCAGGTCAGCCGCGTGCCGTCCTCGTGCCGCATCCAGGACCCCGCATGCGCCTCGTACACGCTGATCGGCGCATCGGGCGCGTGGGAGGGGCCGTGGCCTTCGCGGTACCGCGGCGGCGCCGGTTCCGGCACGATGGAGGAGGTGGCCGGCGGCAGTTCCGCCTGGCCGCCGCAGGGGTCCGCCTTCAGCGGCAGCGTCACGCCGTCAGGTCCGACGACCTCATACTTGTAGCGGCTGCCGGGGCCGATGCGCGGGATGAAGACTTCCCACACGCCGGCCTCGATGCGCAGGCGCATCGGGTGGCGGCGGCCGTCCCAGCCGTTGAAGTCACCGACGACGGAGACGCGCTTCGCATTCGGCGCCCAGACGGCGAAGCGCACGCCCGGAATCTCCTGCACCGTCACGGCATGGGCGCCGAGTACGCGACCGAGTTCGCGGTGCCGCCCCTCCGCGATCAGGTGCAGGTCGAGCGGGCCGAGCAGCGGCGGGAAGGCGTAGGTGTCCTCCGTCTCCTGCTCGCCACCGGGCCAATCGATCCGCAGGCGATAGGCGCCGCTGCCGGAGACGTCGCCGGCGAAGAAGCCGGCCTCGTGGCGGCGGGCGAGCGTTCCGCGCGAGGCGCCGTTGGTCCCGATGACCTCGACGCCACGCGCACCGGGCAGGAAGGCCCGCACTTCGTTGCCGTGCGGGCCGAGCACGGCGAAGGGGTCGCCGTGGCGGCCCTCGACGATGGCCGGGATCGCGGCGTTCAGATCATGCACCATGCGCATCGTCTCCCTGCTGCGGCACCGCGATGCCCGCCAGCGCCAGCAGCGCGGCGATCGGGATGCCGACCCAGGCCGGGCGGTTCGCCAGCTCGTAGGTCAGTTCATAGGCGGCCTTGGCGGCGACGAAGAGATCGATCAGCGCCTGCCGTTCGGCGGCCGGCTGCGGCCAGGCCCGCGAGTCCCCGACCGCAGCGGCATAGCCGCCGAGGAAGGTCTCGCGCGCCGCGATGCGCCAGCGTTCCACCAGCGCGGCGCGGACGTCCGGCGAGCCGGGCGGCTGGGGCGCCAGGCCGCGCAGCGCGGCATCGGCGGCGTAGTCCAGGCTGCGCAGCATGCCGGCCACGTCGCGCGCGGGCGGACCCTTGGCGCGGCGTTCCTCCAGCGGCCGCAGCGGCTCGCCTTCGAAATCGACGATCACCGCGTCGCCGGCGGCGACCAGCACCTGGCCCAGATGCAGGTCGCCGTGGATGCGCGTCTTCAGCCCGCCCTGCATCGGCTGGCCGAGGGCCTTGATGGCGTCCAGCAGCGCTTCGCGGCCCTTGAGCAGCGCGGCGGCCGGGCTGGCAGCGTCCGGTGGCAGGTCGCCCGCGCGGGCCGCGAGCTGGTCCAGCGCCGCGCCGGCTTCCCGCACCGCGGTCGCCGTCCAGTCCTTGATGTCGGAGGCGTCGAGCGGCTCCGGCGCGAAGGCGGTGTCGTCGGTGTCCCGCGCCAGGGACAGGTGCATCTCACCGATGCGGCGGCCGAGGGTTGCGAGGAAGGGCGCCAGGGTCTCCAGCGGTTCCGCCGCCTCCGCCACCGCGGTGGCATCGCCGGCGATGCCGTCATGCACCAGCGCATCGTCCAGAAGGCGATTGAGCTGCGCCAGCGTCCAGGTCCAGGCATCGCCCTGGTTGCGGACGAAGGCCTGCGCCACCGCGATCAGGCGTTCCTGCCCATCGGGCTCCACCTGCACGACATCGCCGAGGAAGGCGGGCGTGCCCTCGAAGCCGCCGGGGCCCGTCAGGTAGCGGCCCATCTCGGCTTCCGGATGCGTGCCGACGAAGGTTCGGCGGACGATCTTGAGCACCACGTCGCCGACGATGACGGTGCTGTTCGACTGTTCCCCACCGAAGCGGGAGATCGCGGCTTCCGCATCCAGCTCCATCTCGCCCAGCTTCGGCGTCGGGCGGAAGCGGATCTCGCCGCTGCCGGCCTTCAGCTTGGCGCCGGAGACCAGGTTGGACAGCATGGCGCGGGTGAAGGCATCGCGGGAGATCGCATCCGTCACCAGCCCGACGCGGCGGCCGCGGCGGGCGCGTGCCAGGGCGAGCTGCACCGACAGCGCCGAGGGCCGGTCCTGGTCCTCGAACACCACGGCCAGCGGCAGCATGTAGCGATCCGTGCTGCCCGGCGCGGTTTCCACTTGCAGCAGGACCATGTCGCCATCCGGCGTCGGCATCTGCACGGCCTCCAGCACGCGCGCCTCGGCCAGCTTCGTGCCCTTGCCGTGGTACCAGCGGCGCAGCGGCAGGTAGGCCGGCAGCACCTGCTGTTCGAACACCTTGCGGTCGGCATCGCCGAAGGCGGTGCGCAGCCCGTCGCGCAGCACGAAGGTGACGAGTTCCGGCATCGGCTGCGGCGTCGGCGTGTGCCAGTTCGGCAGCGCGTGTTCCTCCGCCAGCACGAACCAGAAGAAGCCGTAGGGTGGCAGCGTCAGCAGGTAGGTGAGGTCGCCGATCGGCGGGAACGGCGTGCGGCCGAGCATCTCCACCGGCACGCGGCCATGCCACTGCGCCAGGTCCAGTTCGACGGCCTGCGGGGATCGGGAGAGGTTGGCGACGCAGAGGATGGCTTCCCCGTCATGCTCGCGCATGTAGGCCAGGATCTTGCGGTTGCCCGGATACAGGAAGCGGTATTCGCCGCGGCCGAAGGTGGCGGCGTGGGTCTGGCGCACCGTGATCATCCGGCGCGTCCAGTTCAGCAGGCTGTGCGCGTCGGCGCGCTGCGCCTCCACGTTCACCGCCTGGAAGCCGTAGATCGGGTCCATCACCGGCGGCAGAACCAATCGGGCAAAATCGCTGCGGGAGAAGCCGCCGTTGCGGTCGGGCGACCACTGCATCGGCGTGCGCACGCCGTCGCGGTCGCCGAGGAAGATGTTGTCGCCCATGCCGATCTCGTCGCCGTAGTAGATCACCGGCGTGCCGGGCATCGACAGCAGCAGGCCGTTCATCAGCTCGATGCGCCGGCGGTCATGTTCCAGCAGCGGCGCCAGGCGGCGACGGATGCCGAGGTTGATGCGGGCGCGGCGGTCCGTGGCGTAGGTGTTCCACAAATAGTCGCGTTCCGAATCCGTCACCATCTCGAGCGTCAGCTCGTCGTGGTTGCGCAGGAAGATCGCCCATTGGCAGGTGGCCGGGATCGCCGGCGTCTGGCGCAGGATGTCGGTGACCGGATACCGGTCCTCCTGCGCGATCGCCATGTACATGCGCGGCATCAGCGGGAAGTGGAACGCCATGTGGCATTCGTCGCCGTCGCCGAAATAGTCCTTCACATCCTCCGGCCACTGGTTGGCTTCCGCCAGCAGCATGCGGTCGGGGTAGTGCGCGTCCATCTCCGCGCGCACCTTCTTGATGATGTCGTGCGTCTCCGGCAGGTTCTCGTTGTTGGTGCCCTCGCGCTCGATCAGGTAGGGCACGGCGTCCAGCCGCAGCCCGTCCACGCCCATCTTCAGCCACAGGTGCATGACGTCGAGGATGGCGCGCAGCACGCGCGGATTGTCGAAGTTCAGGTCGGGCTGGTGGCTGTAGAAGCGGTGCCAGTAATAGGCCTTGGCGACATCGTCCCAGGCCCAGTTGGATTTCTCGGCATCGACGAAGATGATGCGCGTGTCGCCGAAGCCCTTGTCGTCGTCGCGCCACACGTAGAAGTCCCGCTGCCAGGACCCCTTCGGCGCACGGCGCGCGCGCTGGAACCATTCATGCTGGTCGGAGGTGTGGTTCACCACCAGTTCGGTGATGACGCGCAGCCCGCGGCTATGCGCCTCCGCCACGAAGCGCTTGAAGTCGCGCATCGTGCCGTAGTCCGGGTGGACGCCGCGGTAGTCCGCGATGTCGTAGCCGTCGTCGCGGCGCGGGGAGGGGTAGAAGGGCAGCAGCCAGATCACGTTGACGCCAAGGCCCGCGATGTAGTCCAGCCGCCGGATCAGCCCCTCGAAGTCGCCGATGCCGTCATCGTTGGAATCGAAGAAGGACTTGACGTGCACCTGGTAGATGATGGCGTCCTTGAACCACAAGGGGTCCTTGTTGCCGGGCATGTTCGCTTCGGCATTGGCAGCGGTGGTCATGCGGGGCTCCCCGGGGGGGTGATACGGAACAGGGCGAAGGGACGAACGCCGGGGTCGAGCCGGATGTGCTGGACCTTGCCGCGCCAGGTGAAGACGCGGCCATCCATCAGGTCTTCGACCTGGACTTCCGCATCGTCGGGCAGGCCGAATTCCCACAGGGGAACCTCGAAGCTGGCCTCCTGCGCGTGGTGCGGGTCCATGCTGACGGTGGCGAGCACCAGGTTGCCGCGGTCCGGCGTCATCTTGCGGTAGGCCAGCACGTTGTCGTTCCAGCAGCTCAGGAACTGCAGGCCGAGATGCGTCTGCAGGGCCGGATTTTCCCGCCGGATGCGGTTCAGCGCGCTGATGTCGCCGATGATGTTGCCGGGGCGGTGCCAGTCCCAGGCGCGGATCTCGTACTTCTCCGAGTCCAGGTAGTCCTCCTTGCCCGGCATCGGCGTCGCCTCGCACAGCTCGAAGCCGTTGTAGACGCCCCAGAGGCCGGATAGCGTGGCGGCCAGCGCGGCGCGGATCTGGTGGCCGGCGCGGCCGGAGGTCTGCAGGAACACCGGGTTGATATCCGGCGTGTTGACGAAGAAATGCGGCCGGTAGAAGTCGGCGGCCTCGGTCTGCGTCAGCTCCGTCAGGTACTCCGTCATCTCCGCCTTGGTGTTGCGCCAGGTGAAGTAGGTGTAGCTCTGGGTGAAGCCGAGCTTCGCCAGGCGCTGCATCATCTTCGGCCGGGTGAAGGCCTCGGACAGGAACAGCGCGTCCGGGAATTGCGCCTGCACCTCGGCGATCATCCATTCCCAGAACGGCAGCGGCTTGGTGTGCGGGTTGTCGACGCGGAAGGTGCGCACGCCTTCCTCCGCCCAGTGCAGGATCACGTCGCGCAGCGCCAGCCACAGCGACGGCACGGCGTCCTTCGCGTAGAACTCGACGTTGACGATGTCCTCGTACTTCTTCGGCGGATTCTCGGCGTAACGGAGACTGCCGTCGGGCCGCCAGGCGAACCAGCCCGGGTGGTCCTTGAGCCACGGATGGTCCGGGCTGCACTGGATGGCGAAGTCCAGCGCCAGCTCCAGGCCCTGCTCGCGCGCCGCCTTGACCAGGCGCTGGAAGGCGTCGCGCCCGCCCAGCTCCGGATGCAGCGCATCATGCCCGCCTTCGGGCGCACCGATGGCGTAGGGGCTGCCGGGGTCGTTCGGACCCGGCGTCAGCGTGTTGTTGCGGCCCTTGCGGTTCGACTTGCCGATCGGGTGGATCGGCGTGAAGTACAGCACGTCGAAGCCCATGGCGCGCACGCGCGGCAGATGCGTGATGACATCGTCGAAGGTGCCGTGCCGCGTCACGTCGTTGGCGGCGGAACGCGGGAACATCTCGTACCAGCTCGCGAAGGCCGCGGCGCGACGGTCCGCCATCACCGGATAGGCCCTGGTTCGGACGGCCTGCGCGCGTTCGGCGCAGCGCGCGATCAGCGCGATGGCGTCCTGCGAGAGCAATTCATGCAGCCGGTCGCCATCGCCGCCGGCTTCCAACCGTCGAAGCAGGCCAGTGAAGGTCGCGGCATCGGCGCCCTTGGCCCGCGCCGCCGCCTGTTGCACCAGCGCAATGCCTTCGCGCAGTTCCAGGGATACGGGGATGCCGGCGGCGTGCTTCTTCTCCACCTCGTCGCGCCAGCTGGCAAAAAGGTCACGCCAGGCCTCGATGACGAAGCGGTGGGTGCCGAGCGCGGTCAGCGGCAGGCGGCCGGCCCAGCGGTCGTTCACGCCGCGCAGCATTGGCGCCTCGTGCCAGGTCGCATCGCCCGGCACCTGCCAGGCCACCACCGCGGCCAGCTTGTCGTGGCCATCGGCGAAGATGTCGGCCTCGACCTCCACGGACTCGCCCGCCAGGCGCTTCACGGCGAAGCGGCCGTCATCCACCGCCGGTGCCACGCGCTCGATCGCCACGCGCGGCATGGCACGGGCGTCCTGCTGCGTCAGGGCGGGCAGGGTCAGCTTCGGGGTGGGCGCGGCGCGGCCGGCATAGATGCGCAGCTCGCCGGCCAGCAGCGTCACCGGCTGGCCGGGCACCAGCATCTCGTCCGACCGCGAGGGGAAGACCTGGCGCAGCGCCGGGAAGCGGCCGTCGAAGGCGGACAGGATGTGGTCGGGCAGCAGCGTCGCGCCGGCATCGGCACGGGTGGTGGCGACCACCACGGCGGCTTCCTCGGCGTGACGCAGGTCGCCGCCGCTGGCGCGGGCGAAGGCCACCACGGGGGCGCCGGGGCCGGACAGCGGCAGCATCTGGCCGGGCTGGGACAGCGGCGCGCAGCCGCGCAGCAGGGCCAGCGCCTCCGCCACGTCGCCGGCCATCTCGGCCTGGTCCGGATCCTCCCGCCAATCCCAGTCGGAGGGGCGGTCGGCGGTGAAATCCATGGCGCGGCGGGCGCCACGCTCGGCGCCCATGGGCAGCATCAGCCCGGCGCCGCTGGCGGCCGCGATGGCGAGCGCCCGGCGCAGCGCACGGCGGGCGGCGCCGGCATCGGCGCCATGCAGCCGCAGCCGCGGCCCGGCCGGGTCCTCCACCAGCCCGATGGAGGGCAGGGTTGTGCGGCGGACCTCGTATTCGCGGGCCAGCCAGCTCGCGCGCCAATCCCACCAGGGGGTGCTGGCGACGCTGCGGTCGAAGCCGGCCTCGCCCAGCGCCGCGACCTGCTCCGCCCCCAGCCCGGGGGTCCAGGCGATGGCGGTGAAGTCCGGATAGGCGGCGCGCAGGTCGCCCAGCAGGCGCTGCCAGAGCTCGGACGGCACGCGCTGCGGCGCCAGGGCCCGGATCCCGGTGACGCCGGCCTGGGCCCAGCCGCGCAGCATGCCGCCGAACAGCGAAAGCGCCTGGTCATGCGCCGCCTGGCTGTCGAACTGCGCGAAGGTGGCGTCCGGCCGGGTCAGCGGCCGGCGCGGGTCGGGCGGCAGGCCATCCGCCGTGCCGCCGGGGCGGAACAGGTCCGGATGCGCCGGCACCAGCGGCGAATCCGCGGCCAGGTGGTCCGTCACCAGGTCCACGAACAGCGCCATGCCATGCGCGGCGGCGGCCTGCGCCAGTTCCGCCAGGTAGTCGGCGACCGGACCTTCGCCGAGCAACGGATGCAGGCGGTCCGCCTCTCCGATGTCGAACAGATTGCCGCTGCGGCCGGGCCGGCTGGGCGGGGCGATCAACAGCGTGTCGAAGCCGAGACCCGCGATGCGCTTCAGGTGCGCGTCGCGCACGCCGCCGCCGCCCAGCAGCAGGGGGGAGGCATAGTAGATCGCCCTGGCCCTGGGGGCTGGGGCGGCCTCGGCCGGAGGTGGTGTCATCGCCGCGGGCTGCGCGGCAACGGGGGCCGCCGCACGCTTCGGCGCGCGGGACGGACGGGCGGCAGCCGATGCCGGGCGCTGCGCCGCCAATCAACCGACTCCCAAATCGATGGCAACGGAATGGCTGAAACGGCCCGACCGGGCGTCCAAGGACAGCATGTCCATAGGATTTCTCCTTCATTTTCGGTACGATGAGGCTCAGGATGAGTTGTATCGCGTGAGCAGATCGCGAATTGCGATTGGCGCCATTCCAATTCAGGGCGCCGTTCATCGTCACTGGTTGACATGAATCTACGAGAATTGGGAATTTCTGTCAAAAGGCATTATATTTCAGGAACTACAAACACTTCTGCTTTCAGGGGCGATGGCGTTCGTTGGGGCAAGGCAGCGGTTCTGGCAGCCACGCCGCCGTCTCCTGGCAGCGCGAACGACCGCCGGCGGGATTCGTTCCGTCGCCTTGTGCAATTGTCACGGGGGAGAGGTCATCTGGACGCAAGCCCACCACTGCGCTTCAAGCGCTGGGCATCAGGACGGAAGACAGCCCCATGGACGCATCGGTGAAGGACGCCCTGATGGGCGTCACCACGGCCACCCTCACCACCGTGCTGCTGAAGAAGGGCGTGCGCTTCTGCTACGTCGCCGCGGCCCGGCCGATCGTCCCGGGCCCGACGCGCCGCATCGTCGGCCCGGCCTTCACCCTGCGCTTCACCCCGACCCGTGAAGATCTGGCGACGGTGGAAAGCTGGTCCTCCCCCACCTCCACCCGCGCCGCGATCGAGGCGATGCCGGAGGGCTGCGTCGCCATCGCGGATGCCATGGGCAACACCCAGGCCGGCATCTTCGGCGACATCCTGTGCGCCCGCATGGCGAAGCGCGGTGTCGCCGGGCTGGTGACGGATGGCATGGTACGGGATGGCGCCGGCGTCATCGGCACCGGGCTGCCGGTGTTCTGCCAGGGCTACGTGGCGCCGGCCTCCGTCGCCGCGTTGAACTTCGTCGGCTGGCAGGAGACCATCGGCTGCGGCGGCGTCACCGTGGTGCCGGGGGATATCGTGGTGGCGGACCAGGACGGCGCCGTCATCATCCCGGCGGCGCTGCTGGATGCGGTGACCGAGGCGGCGGTGGAACAGGAGAGGCTGGAGGCCTGGATCATGGGCGAGGTCGAGAAGGGCCTCGCCCTGCCGGGGCTATATCCGCCGAATGCGGAGACCAGGGCGCGCTACGAGAAGAGCCGGTAGCGCGCCCTCGGGCCCTTAGAGCGCCGGCATCGGCTCGCCGGTCTCGGCGCGCATCGCCATGCGGGCGATGGTGCCCCAGGCGCGGTCGTATTGCGGCGGGCTGCGCACCGCATCCACGCGGCCGAGCGCCACGGCGGCGCGCATCGGCCAGTACGGGTCGCGCAGCGTGGCGCGGGCCAGCAGCACCAGGTCGGCGCGGCCCTCGGTGATGATGGCCTGCGCCTGCTCCGGCTCCGTGATCAGGCCGACGGCCGCCACCAGCACGCCCGCACCGCGCTTCACCGCCTCCGCCCCCGGCACCTGGTAGCCCGGGCCGAGCACGATCTTCTGGGCCGGGTCGATGCCGCCGGAGGAGACGTCGATCATGTCGACCCCCGCCGCCTGCATTCGCCGCGCCAGTTCCACGGATTCCTCCGTCGTCCAGCCGCCCTCCAGCCAGTCGGTATGCGAAATGCGGAGCAATAGAGGAAAACCCTCGCCAACTGCTTCCCGTACCGCCCTGGCGACGGCCAGCGGCAGCCGCGTGCGGCCCTCGAAGTCGCCGCCCCAGCGGTCGTTGCGGGTGTTGGAGATGGGCGAGAGGAACTGGTGCAGCAGGTAGCCATGCGCGCCGTGCAGCTCGATCAACTTCCAGCCGGCCTGCACCGCCCGCCGGGCGGTGGCCGCGAAGGCGGCGGGGATGGCGAGGATTTCCTCCTCCGTCATCGGCCGCGGCGCGGCGAAATGGCCCATCGGGAGGTTGGAGGCGGAGACGATCTCCCACCCCGGATCGGCCGGCGCATCAATCCAGGCCGGCGCCCGGCTGGCCTTGCGGCCGGCATGGGCGATCTGGATCGCCGGCACCGCCCCGGCGCGCTCGATGGCACTGGCCAGCCGCGCATGGCCGGCGATCTGCCCATCCTCCCACAGCCCGAGGTCGCCCGGCGTGATGCGGCCCTCGGCGGTCACCGCGGTGGCCTCCGCCATCACCATCCCGGCGCCGCCGATGGCGCGCTGCAGCAGGTGCGCCAGGTGCCAGTCGGTCGGGCGGCCATCGTCGTCGCAGCAATACTGGCACATCGGCGAGATGCCGATGCGGTTCGCCAGGGTCACGCCACGGATGGTCAGGGGGGAGAACAGGTCGGTCATCGGGTCGGGGTATCCTGTGCGATCGCCAGGGGTGAGTAGCCAAAAGGCGGCAGCCGCCCAAGCCGGCTTTCCATCACCAGCAGGACAGGGGTCTGCCCCGGCGGCGCCTGGGCCAGCAGGCCGGCGGCATCGGCGGGGTAGCGCGTCATCGTCACGGCGTCGGAGACGTTGCCGCCCACCACCTCCACCACGCCTGGCGCCACGCCGGTCACGATGTCGCAGTGCATCGGGCGCGGCCGGCCGGTCTCGGCCAGACGGTCACGCCACTGCGCCAGCTTCACCCGGCTGCGGTCGAAGCAGACCAGGTCGCCGGGCCGCGGCGCATGTTCCGCGGGCTCGCGTGGCAGGAAGGGCGCGAGGGTGGGGAAGTGCCGCGCATCGGCGATCAGCGCATCGAGGTAGAGGGAATGCGTCGCGTTCGGCGGAAACTCCCGCGCATCCACGCCGGCGCTGCGGAACACCCAGGAGATGAAGGCCGCCGACCAGGCCGGTTCGGACCATAGTTCCGCGCCCGCGGCCCCGGCCAGGGCGGTCAGATACAGCGGGCGGTTGTCGCGGATGGCGCCCTCGTCATCCTCCACCGCGCGCCAGTAGGCCAGGACGCGCGGAAAATTCGCCGGTGCGGATTCGGCGGGCGGTGCCTCGGCCGCCGGCGTCCAGGCCTGCCGCACCGGGCTGCCCCAGTCGCGCCATTCGCCCAGGGCCAGCCGCACCACGCGCTGCGCGGCGGCCGGCGGGTAGGGCAGCGGCGGCTGCGGCGGCGGTGCGGGCGCGGCGCAGCCGGCCAGAAGGACCAGCGCTGCAGCCCATGCAGGCGCCTTCAAGCCGCCACCGGCACCAGCCGCAGGATCGTCGCATCCGGCGCCATCAGCCCCAGCACCAGCGCGGCCTGCCCGGCCGGATTCGCCGGGCCGCCGAGGGGCGAGGACGCCACCTCCAGCGCCGCTCCGGCGGGCCGCACCAGGGGGCGCAGCAGCGCCAGCGCGTGGCGGTGCAGCGCCTGGGCATGCGCCAGGGCCTCGGCCGGCACGGTGCCGGGCCGGACCTCATCGGCCAGCAATACCGCCCCAAGCGCGCGTGCCATCAGCCCGATGGCCAGCGCGTAATCCTGCTGTGGCATCGCGCCGGCGCCGACCAGGGCCAGGGCCTCCACCGTGCTGCTGCGCAGGCCCTCGGACAGCGTCACCGGGCCGGGCTGCACCGCGGCCAGCGCGCGCGCGATCGGCCCGGCCAGCACGGCCGGTTCGAAATACGGCACCGCGCGGGCCAGGGCGAGCAGCATCACCGCGTGATCGGCCAGCGGTGCCGGGGGCTCGCCCCGCCCCTGGAAACGGCCATCCGGGGTCTGCAAAGCCAGGACCTGCTGCAGGAGAGGCCCGAAAGGTTCCGCGCTGCTGCCGGCCCGCATCCGCGCTTCCGTTGCCAGCATCGCGTGGCCGAGGTCCACCGGCTTCGCCTGGCCGGCCATCAGGGCCGCAAGCTCCCGGTCGAACCAGGCTTCCAGCGCCGCGACACGCGCGGCGGGGGGCGGCGCGCGGTAGGCGCCGTGCGCCGTCATCAGCAACTGGGTCGCCACCGCGTTCAGCGCCACCCCGCTCGGCGGCATCGCCTCCAGGTCCAGCCCCAGCACCGAGTCGCCAGCCTGGGCCGCGAGCGCCATGGCGGAGGCCACGGAATCCGGTGCGCCGCCGGCGGTCAGCAGGCGATCCTCCCGCACCTCGACGGAGGCGCCGCCTGCCAGAGCGTGTGGACCGTGCCGCAGGATCACCCAGTGCAATGCACCGGCGCGCTGCGCGACCGCCTTCACCGACATCACCCCGTCGGCGGCGGCCGGGCGGACGTGCAGCACCGGAGCCTGCGCCGGCCAACCCGTGCGGCCCAGCGCGACATGCGGCACGGGCTTCCCATCCGACCAGACGCTCAATCCGGGCAGCTTCGGCACGCCGATGTCGCGCCAGGCCATGGCGCCCGCCGGACCCGCGCCCACCATCCCTTCCGCCATGGCGGTGCCCCCGCCGCCCAACTGGTCCACCGCGGTGGTCAGCCGCAGCTGGCGGATGCGACGGCGCGGCGCCGCGGTGAAGGTCACGGAAAGCCGGAGCAGCGGCGAGCCAGCCAGGATCTCGTACTGGTAGCGCAGCGTGCCGGCTTCCACCTGGCGCGGCCGGAACCACCCGGCCGTTCCCATGATGCGGCTTTCATGCATCAGCACGACGCCGTCGGTCGTCCGGCGCAGGGCGAAATGCGTGATGGTGTTCTCGGCATCGACGCCGTTGCGATGGCGGTCGAGGCGGAATTCCACCAGGTTGCCGGTGTGCATCACCTCCGCTGGCGGCTGCGATCCGCCCCGCGGTTCCTGGCGCACCACCCCGGCCGACAGGTCGCCGGTGAAGCGGTGGAAGGGGGTCAGGATCTCGAAGTCGCCGAGGTTCTCACGCAGCACCTCGATCCCACCGGCCGCGGCGCGCCGGCAGGGCAGCGGTGCGTCGGCCATGGCCATGACGAAATCCAGGATGCCATCGGCAAAGGCCGGGTCGGCGTCGCGGATCTCGGGCTGCGCGAGCAACTCGGCAACCAGGGCGTTGGCGGGCGCTGCGCAGAAGCTGCCACCTGCCGCACTGGCGCCTTCGGCCAGGGCGACCAGGCGGCGTTTGCCCACCACCAGGTCCCGCAGCAGCGCGTCGCGGAGATGGGCCACCAGGCGGTCACGGTCCAGCGCGTGCAGCAGGTTTCGCATGGCGTGCAGTCAGGCTCCCGAAATCGCGAGCAGGATACCGCCATGCGGGGGCGCACGGGAAGGGCGGCCGTGTATTGGCCGCCCCGGAAGCGGGCGCTCAGCGCCCGGTCAGGATACGCTCCACAAGCTGCTTGGCCGTCGGGACGAACCCGTTGGAGTAGAAGGGATCGCTGCCGAAGCGGTAGGCGTTGTGGCCGGCGAACATCAGGTTGCGCTCCAGCGCCCCGTCATGGGCGATGTCCTGCAGGGTCTTCTGGATGCAGAAGCTGCGCGGGTCCGCCTTCTTGCCGGTCGAATAGTCGGGCTCGACCTGCGCCCAGTTCGAGAAGCGGCAGTGGCTGAGGCAGCCCATGCAGTCGACCTGGTCCTTGACGATCTCGGCCAGCTTCTCCGGCGTCACGAAGATCAGCGTGTTGTCCGGCGTGCGCATCGCCTCGACGAAGCCATCCGCCTCCCACTGCCTGGCGCGGGCCAGGTCGTGCGGCGTCAGGTAGACGAGGCGCTTGCGCGGGCCGACACCGAAGGGTGCCACATGGTCGCCCACCGGCTCCGACGAATAGGCCACCTGGCGCTCGTTCCGTTCCTCGAGCTCGTGCAGGAACTCGTTGCGGACGGCGCTGGAATAGAAGCCGGTGGGGGAGAAGGGCTGCAGCGAGACGTCGCCCGGCTTCAGGGTCAGCAGGCGCTGCTTCCAGGCTTCCGAGATCGGGCTTTCCTGGGTCAGCAGCGGGCGGGTGCCGAACTGGAAGGCGATCGGGCCGAGATCGGGATTGTCGATCCAGTCCTCCCACTCCTCCAGCCACCAGACGCCGCCGGCCATGATGATCGGCACGTCGCCCAGGCCGAATTCGCGCATCTGCTGGCGCAGCTTGAGGACGCGGGGGAACGGGTCCTCCGGCTTCTTCGGGTCTTCCGAATTGGACAGGCCGTTATGGCCGCCGGCCAGCCAGGGGTCCTCGTAGACCACGCCGCCGAGCCATTCCCGCGTCTTGGAGTAGGCGCGCTTCCACAGCGCGCTGAAGGCGCGGGCGGAGGAGATGATGGGGTAGTAGTGCACGCCGTAGTCGCGCGCGATGTCGGCCAGGCGGTAGGGCATGCCGGCGCCGCAGGTGACGCCATGCACCAGGCCCTTGGCGCCTTCCAGGATGCCGCGGGCCACGCGTTCCGCCCCACCCATTTCCCACAGGATGTTGGTGTGGATGCGGCCGACGCCACCCGAGCGTTCATGCGCTTCCCGGGCCTGGGCAATGCCGCCGGCGATGCCGTAGGCCACCAGTTCCTCGTGCCGGTCGAGCCGGGTGCGGCCGTGATAGACCTGCCGGATGACGTTGCCTTCGGCATCGTAGCTGTCGGCGTTGACGGCCGAGAAGGTGCCGACGCCGCCGCCGGAAGCCCAGCCGCCGCAGGTCGCGCCGTTGGAGACCGCAACGCCCTTGCCGCCCTCGATCAGCGGCAGGACATCGACGCCACCCATGCGAATCGGGTTGATCGCCTTCAATTTTTTCGGGCTCCGCGAACTGTACGTTGCGCCGTCACCCCTGGGTGCACGGCGCATGACTGTAATATGGCGACACATATGCCGCAGGGGAGGGGGCCCCTGCGGATTCAGCTGTGGGATTACTCCGCGGCGCCTTCGCGGCGCGGGCGGAACCCACGCTCGCCGCCGTCGCGCCGGGCGCGCTCGCCGCGCGGCCGGTCGCCACCGCGATCAGCACCGCCACCATTCTCGCCCTCCTCGCGCGGCCGGCGGGCGCCGACCTGCTCGGAGATGTCGGCGCCGGTCGCCTGGTCCACCATGCGCATGGAGAGCTTGACCTTGCCGCGGTCGTCGAAGCCGATGACCTTCACCTTCACCGCATCGCCGTCCTTGACCACATCGGTGGTCTTCTGGACGCGCTCGTTCTGCAGTTCGGAGATGTGGACCAGGCCGTCCTTGGCGCCGAGGAAGTTCACGAAGGCGCCGAACTCGGCGGTCTTCACCACCTTGCCATTGTAGATCTTGTTGATCTCCGGCTCGGCGACGATGCCCATGATCCGGTCGATGGCCTTCTGGGCCGCCTCGATCGTCGTCGCCGCCACCTTGATGGTGCCGTCGTCGTCGATGTCGATCTTGGTGCCGGTCTGCTCGGTGATTTCCCGGATGACCTTGCCGCCACTGCCGATCACATCCCGGATCTTGTCCTTGTTGATGTTGATGACCGTGATGCGGGGCGCCGTGGCGGCGACATCACCGCGGGCGCCCGAAAGGCCCTTGGCCATCTCGCCCAGGATGTGCAGGCGGCCGTCCTTGGCCTGGCCCAGGGCGATCTTCATGATGTCGAAGGTGATGGACGTGATCTTGATGTCCATCTGCAGCGCGGTGATTCCGTTCTCGGAGCCCGCCACCTTGAAGTCCATGTCGCCCAGGTGGTCTTCGTCACCCAGGATGTCGGACAGCACGGCGAAGCCGCGGTCTTCCTTGATCAGGCCCATGGCGATGCCGGCGCAGGGGCGCTTCAGCGGCGCGCCGGCGTCCATCAGCGCGAGCGAGGTGCCGCAGACGGTGGCCATGGAGGAGGAGCCGTTGGACTCCGTGATCTCGGACACGACGCGCATCGTGTAGGGGAACTTGTCCTTCTCCGGCAGCAGCGGGTGCAGCGCGCGCCAAGCCAGCTTGCCGTGGCCGATTTCCCGGCGGCCGGGCGAGCCCATGCGGCCGGTCTCGTTCACCGAGTACGGAGGGAAGTTGTAGTGCAGCATGAAGTTCTCGCGGTACTCGCCCGCGAGGGCATCGATGACCTGCTCGTCCTGGCCGGTGCCGAGGGTCGCGACGCACAGCGCCTGCGTCTCGCCGCGGGTGAACAGCGCGGAGCCGTGGGCGCGCGGCAGGATGCCGACCTCGGCCACGATCGGGCGCACGGTCTTGGTGTCGCGGCCGTCGATGCGCATGCCGGTGTCGAGGATGGAGTTGCGCACGACGTCGGCCTCGAGGTCCTTGAGCAGGCCCTTGGCGGCGCCTGCATCCAGGCCCTCGGCCTCCAGCGCCGCGACCACCTGCTTCTTCACCGCGGAAACATTGCCCTGGCGGAGCAGCTTCTGCGTCTCCTTGTAGGCCTCGGCCATCGGCGCGCGGCCGAGTTCGGAGATACGGGCCTTCAGCGTCTTCACGCTGTCGGCTTCCTCCGGCAGGGCCCAGGGCTCCTTGGCGGCGACCTCGGCCAGCTCGATGATCCCCTGGATCACCGCCTGGAACGACTTGTGGCCGAATTCCACGGCGCCGAGCATGACGTCCTCGGACAGCTCCTGCGCTTCCGATTCCACCATCAGCACGCCCTCGGCGGTGCCGGCGACCATCAGGTCGAGCTGCGACTGCTGCAGCTGCGCGGCGGTCGGGTTCAGCACGTAGCCGCCATCGATGTAGGCGACGCGGGCGCCGGCGACCGGGCCGAAGAAGGGAATGCCGGACAGGGTCAGCGCGGCGGAGCAGCCGACCAGCGCCACCACATCCGGGTTGTTCTCCAGGTCATGCGACAGCACGGTCGCGACCACCTGGACCTCGTTGCGGAATCCATCCGGGAACAGCGGGCGCAGCGGGCGGTCGATGAGACGGGAGACGAGCGTCTCGTTCTCGTTCGGGCGGCCTTCGCGCTTGAAGAAGCCGCCCGGGATCTTGCCGGCCGCGAAGGCCTTTTCCTGGTAGTTCACGGTCAGCGGGAAGAAATCCTGGCCGGGCTTCACGGACCGGGCGCCGACCACGGTGCAGAGCACGATGGTGTCGCCGAGGCGGGCCAGCACGGCGCCATCCGCCTGGCGGGCAATCTTGCCGGTCTCCAGCGTCAGAAGCTGGCCGCCCCAGGAGATGTCCTTGCGGAAATACTTGTCGAACATGGATCGTCCTTCTTGGACCCGCCGGATGCGGGGCCACAGCATGTCGCCGTCCACGCGCAGGGCGCAGGGCCGGCCAGAACGCGACGAAGGCGGATGCCCATGAGGCTGACCAGGGATTCGAGCCCGGGAGATGCGCGGCGACTCGGGCGGCATGGGTCCCACCGCGCTTCTGCCCCGATGCCGGGAACGACGCGATGGGGACGGCGCTGAGGGGGCCGCCCATGTGGCCGGAGGCGCCGTCATCGCCCTTCCGGGCGCGGCTGGTCCGCGAGGCATCCGCTGCCATCGCAGCGAAGGTCGCCCCCGGAATCGGGGCCGACCCGGGCCGCCTATGGCATGAAGTGTCCCGAAAGGCCAGCGGAAACCCGTTTCAGCGCCGCGCCTCACCCTCCAGGAAGCGCGGGTCGTTGAAGTCGAACAGGCGGTTTTCCAGCGTCATGCCGGTCTGCACCTCGTACAGCGTCACCCGCGTCTCCCGGCCCTGGGCGTCCAGCACGGTCCATTGCCGCAATTCCATCGGCTGTTCCGCCAGCGCCAGGGTCAGCAGCCCTTCCGCCCGCGCGCCGGTGCGATGCAGCGACACCCGCAGGAAGCCGCCGGAGCGTTCGGTGGCGGTCACGGTGATGTCGCCGGCCAGGCGGATCTCCGGCCGCAGCAGCATGCCGAGCGGGGTGGAGGAGGCCGGCACCGCCGTCGGCTGGCGCAGCTCCCGGTCATACATCAGCACCTGGCCGCCGGAGGCGACCAGCAACAAGGGCTCGGGCGGGTCGTAGTCGAAGCGCATGCGGCCGGGGCGGCTGATCAGCGCGGTGCCCTGGGCGGAGGCGCCGTTCTGCGCCACCTGCAGGAAGCGCGCGCGCAGCGTGCGCAGCCCGTTCAGATAGGCCTCGACCCGCGCGATCGCGGCGCGGTCCAGGTTGCCTTGCGCCGAGGCAAGGCGGGGCGCGACCAGGGGCGCGACCAGGGGCGCGAGCAGGCCGGCGGTGGCCGTGAGCAGGAGGCGTCGGTTCATCCTTCGCACATGGCGCATGCCGGGCGGTGCGGAAAGGGCCGTTGCGGTTAACCCTCTCTCAATCCTCGGTGCGTCTAATGAACCTCGCCGGCCAGGACAGCCGCCCCCGCCCGAGAACCGGGTCTCCCTCCCATCGTCGCGGAGACAGAGATGCCCTTCGATTTCCTGCCGCCCGGCCCGCTGCACCTCGACGCCGCCATCCATGGCGTGCCGCGGCCTGAGCTGGAGGCGCATGTGCTGCAAGGCCTGGCCCCGGCGCAGCGCGCGGCGCTGGCGGAGATCGAGCTGATGCCGGGCGGCCGCATGGTCCACATGGGCGTGGTGTTCGAGCAGGTGGCTTGGCGCGCGATCTTCCGGCAGGCCGGGCAGAAGGTGGCGCGCGGCAGCTTTCCGGTGTGGAACGGCAGCCCCGCCTGAGCTTTGGGAGGGCCGAGGTTCCGCCGCGTCACCGTCCGGCCTACCCTTCGCGTTCCGAAGGAGATGTCCGGATGTTCGAGACCGCCGAAACCCCTGCCTCCCGCATTGCCGGCGCCGCCGCGCTGCTCGCCGATGTCCGCCGTGGCCGCCGCGCGCCGCTGCCGGGCCTGCCGGAGGCGCTGCGCCCGCAGGGCATCGCGGAGGCCGAGGCGATGCAGCTGGCGACCTATGCCGCCCTCGGCTGGTCCATCGGTGGCTGGAAGGTCGGCCGCGCCCAGGGCCGGCCGATCGCGGCGCCGCTGCCCGCAACCGCCCTGGCCCCCGCCGGCGAGGCCACGCTGCACCTGCCGCTCGGCGCCGGGATGGAGTTGGAGGCGGCCTTTCGGCTGACCCGCGCGCTGGACGACGCGGCACTGGCGGCGCTGCGGGTGGAGGATATCCCCGCCATCGCCGACCTCGTGATCCTGTACGAATGGGTGGAAACCCGCTTCGCCGCGGCGCCGCCGGCCAGCGAGCTGGAGAAGCTGGCGGATTGCGTCTCCAACGGCAGTTGCAGCTTCGGCCCGCCCACCGGCGCCTGGAGCTGGGCGGATGTCGAGACGCTGGAGATGCGGCTGAGCGTCGATGGCATCGACGTGGCGCATCACGTCGGGCCGCACCGGTCCATGCCGCTGGCCGAGCTGGTGCTGGGCTGGCGCGACCGCTGCCGCGCCATCGGCCATGCGCCGCCGGCCGGGGAGGTGGTGACGCTTGGCAGCCAGACCGGCCTGCTGCCGGTGCCGGCGGCGGGCGGGCTGCTGGTGGGACACTATGCCGGCCGCGGCAGCCTGACCTGCCGCATCGCCCCGCTCGGAAGCTGAGAGGGCGCCCCTGGGCGGTGCTAGGGGTAGTCGGGGCGGGGCGGCAGCGGCAGGATCGTCGCCTCCAGCCGGTCGGCGGTGCCGGCTATCAGCACCGCCGCCATGGGCTGGTCCGAATCCAGCGCGACCAGGGCGAGCCGGCGCAGCTCCAGAAGGATGGACTCGAGCGAGCGCGCGGCCGGCAGCGGCCCTGCGGCCTCAGGATCAGATTGCTGGTGGTCACCTGGTGAGGACATTTCCAGAATATTGGAGCGGACCTGGCGCGATAGACAAGACTGTAGGTTTTCCGACACCGGGCGGCCTTGCGTCCGTGGCGGAGAACATAATATGAACTGAGACCCTGCCCCAGGATGCCCGCGCCCATGGAGCTTCTCCAGAAACTCGAAATCCTGGCCGATGCGGCGAAGTATGATGCCTCCTGCGCCTCCTCCGGCACCAGCAAGCGCAACAGCCTGAAGGGCGGGATCGGCAGTACCGAGGGCAGCGGCATCTGCCATGCCTATGCGCCGGATGGGCGCTGCATTTCCCTGCTCAAGCTGCTGCTGACCAATGCCTGCGTCTTCGACTGCGCCTACTGCATCAACCGCGCTTCCTCCAACACGCCGCGGGCGCGGTTCACCGTGGAGGAGGTGGTGCAGCTCACGCTCGGCTTCTATCGCCGCAACACGATCGAGGGGCTGTTCCTGTCCTCCGGCATCATCCGCTCGCCGGACTACACCATGGAACAGGTGGTGCGCGTGGCGCGGACCCTGCGGCTGGACCACGGCTTCCGCGGCTACATCCACCTGAAGACCATCCCCGATGCGGCGCCGGAGTTGCTGGCGGAGGCCGGGCTGTACGCCGACCGGCTGTCCATCAACATGGAACTGCCGACCGTCGCCGGGTTGGAATCCCTGGCGCCGGAGAAGAATTTCCGCCGGATCCGGCATGCCATGGCCGGCCTGCGGACGCGGATCGAGGGCTCGCAGGACGAGGTGAAGACCGCCCGCCGCGCGGCGCCGAAGCGCTTCGCGCCGGCCGGGCAGAGCACGCAGATGATCGTCGGCGCCGATGCGGCGGATGACGGCGCGATCCTCGGCACCGCGACGGACCTCTACGCCAGCTACCGGATGCGGCGCGTCTATTATTCAGCTTACAGTCCGATTCCCGACGCATCCCGCCTGCTGCCGCCGGTCGCGCCGCCGCTGGTGCGGGAACACCGGCTGTACCAGGCGGATTGGCTGCTGCGCTTCTACGGCTTCTCCCGCGAGGAGATCATGGCCGGCGGCCAGGACGGCATGCTGGACCTGGAGCTGGACCCGAAGACCGCCTGGGCGCTGCGGTCCCGCCAGGATTTCCCGGTGGACCTGAACCGGGCGCCGCGGGAGGCGCTGCTGCGCGTGCCGGGACTCGGCGCGAAGACGGTGGACCGGCTGCTCGCGGCCCGCCGCCACACCACGCTGCGCGTTGCGGATCTGGGCCGGCTGCGGGTGAAACTGTCAAAAATCCTGCCCTTCGTGGTGCTGTCGGACCATGCGCCGCGCGGGCTGGACAGCCCCGGCCTGCGCCGCCTGCTGCTGCCCGCCACCGGCTTTGCCATGGCCCTGCCCGGTGGCGCCCGCCCGGCGCAGCTTTCGCTGTTCTGATGATCCACCTGGCCACCCTGCCCGGCCCCGCCGATTTCACCGCCTGGCGCCAGGCGGCGCGTGGCCTGGTGGCGGCCGGCATCCCGCCGGAGGCGGTGGAATGGCAGGTGGCGGGCGAGGCCGCGGGGCTGTTCGCGGAGGCGCCGGCGCCGGTCTCCATGGCGCCGCTCGGCGTGCCGCGCGCCTTCGTGGAACAGGCCACCGTCGCCATCCGGCACAGCGATCGCGAACGCTTCGCGCTGTTGTATGGCCTGCTCTGGCGGCTTGTGCAGGGGGAGCGGCACCTGATGCAGATGGCGACCGACCCCGCCATCATCCGGCTTTCCACCCTGGTGAAGGCGGTGCGGCGCGACGCGCACAAGATGCATGCCTTCGTCCGCTTCCGGGAGGTGCAGGCCGAGGACGGCCCGCGCCACGTCGCCTGGTTCGAGCCCGACCACCACATCGAGGAAGCCGAGGCGGATTTCTTCGTCCGGCGCTTCGCCAGCCTGCGCTGGTCCATCGTCACGCCGCGCCGCAGCGTCGCCTGGGACGGGCAGGCGTTGGCCTTTGGCCCCGGTGGCCGCCGCGCCGACGTGCCGCCGGACGACGCCATGGAGCCGCTGTGGCGCGCCTACTACGTCTCCATCTTCAACCCGGCGCGCCTGAAGCCCGGCGCCATGCGGGCCGAGATGCCGCGCAAATACTGGCGCAACCTGCCGGAGGCGGCGGAGATCCCGCGCCTGATGGCGGAGGCCCCGCGCCGGGTGGCGGAGATGGTGGCGCGGGGTGCCTCCGCGCCGAACCCGCGGCCGCAGGACGCCCGGTACCTCGATGCGCATCTTTCGGCGCCGGCCCGCGTTCCGGCGGATATGAGCCTGTTCACCGCCCTCGACGCCCATCCGGACCCCGAGCGCGCCCTGGCCGATCTGCGCCAGGACCTGCTCTCCCGCCCCGACCTGCCGGACTTCGCCGCGCGCGCCACCCAGCCGGTGTTCGGCGAGGGTGCGGTCGGCGCGAAGCTGCTGTTCGTGGGGGAACAGCCTGGGGATGAGGAGGACATCGCCGGCCGTCCCTTCGTCGGCCCGGCCGGACGCCTGCTGGACCGCGCCCTGGAACAGGCCGGCGTGGCGCGGGCCGAGACCTACATGACCAATGCGGTGAAGCACTTCAAATACACGCCCACCGGCAAGCGCCGCCTGCACCAGTCGCCGGACGCCGGCGACATCACCTACTACCGGCCGTTCCTGGCCCGCGAGATCTCGGCGGTGGGGCCGCGCATGGTGGTCGCGCTGGGGGCTTCCGCGCTGCTCGCGGTGACGGGCAGGAAGCTGCCGGTGCTGAAGACGCGCGGGCAGGTGGTGACGGGGCTGACCGGGCATCCGGTGTTTGCCACCGTCCACCCCAGCTACCTGCTGCGGCTGCCCGACCCGGCCCTGCAGGCCGAGGGCTTCTCCGCCTTCGTCGCGGATCTGCGGTCGGCGCACGCCAAGGCCTGATCTATCGCCGGGATCGGCAGCGCCGCATCGACCTGAACGCCCTGCCGGTTCATTCTGCCCCTGCACCGGCAATCGCGCCGGATGAAGGGGAAGCTCTGAACCATGCGCAAGATCATCGCGGCCGCCCTGCTGTGCAGCGGCGTTGCCTCCCTGGCCCCGGCTCAGGCGGTGGCGCAGGCGGCGTATACCTGGAGCGGGCCGACCCTGCTGTCGACGGGCAATACGATGAATGGCTGCCGGCTGCGGACGCCGATGGCGACGCATAACGGCAGCCTCGGCCTCAACAACATTTTCCTGACCGTCCGCAACGACGGCACCGCCCCGGTGCGCATCACCGCCAATGTCGAGCTGTCGGGCAACAACAGCCGGAAATCCACCTCCATCAGCTCCGGCGTGCTGCCGGCCGGGGGGCAGGCCTCGATCCAGACGATGACGCCGGGCGGCTCGACGCGGAACAATACGGTGCTGCGCGTCACCTTCACCAGCTGCGCGCCGGCTGGCTGAGCGCGCGGCGGCTCAGTTCAGCCGCTGGCGCAGCTCCTCCAGCAGCCCGCGTACCCGCAGCGCCTGGACCCCCTCCGGTGCCAGGGTCAGGAAGGTCTCGAGCGCCGCGATGGCGGCGCCGATATGGTCCAGGCGCTGGTGCATCAGCCCGGCCTCCCGCCACAACGGCGCGGCATCCGGGGCGATGCGCAGCATGTCCTCGGTGCAGGCGACGGCGCCGGCCAGGTCGCCGTCGCGCAGGCGGCGCACCTTGATGTTGTTCTGCAGCCGCAGCAGCACGGCGCGGCGGTCCATCGGCGCCAGGCTGGCCGGGCCGAGTTCCGCCTGGTCGCCGGCGAAGCGCTTCAGCGTGGCACGCAGGTCGCGTGCATCCATGGCGGTGCCGCCGGCAAAGACATCCACCACCACCTTGCCGCGTCCGGCCAGGGCCACCAGGAAGTGGCCGGGAAAGTCCACGCCATGCGCCTCCCACCCCGCCGCCTCCGCCGCGTGCAGCCAGAGGATGCCGAGCGCCACCGGCAGGCCGCGGCGCCGTTCGATCACCCGCAGCAGGTTGGCGTTCGCCATGTCCTCATAGGTGTCGCCATCGCCGCCGTAGCCGAAGCGGCCATGGATCACCTCGGCCAGCACGGCGCGGCGGCGGGAGGGATCGCCGGCATCGGCGACCGGGTCGGCGGTCGCGGCCGCCACGGCCTCTCGCGCCAGGGCCGTCAGGTGCTCGGCGCCCGCCCGCCAGTCCAGCGCCGGCGCGTCGATGCGGGCGAGTTGCAGCGCCGCCTGGGCGATGTCGATCTCGGCGTCGGGCAGGCTGCCGATGGCGGCCAGCGCCGCCCGGGCCTCGGCCTCGGCGCCGATCATCCCTCAGCTCCCGGCTTGCGGAACCATGCGGCCGAGCCGGCGGCCGCCGAAGATATGAACATGGAAATGCGGCACCTCCTGCCCGGCATCCTCGCCCATGTTGGACAGGATGCGGTAGCCCTGCTCCTCCAGCCCCAACGCGCGAGCGACGCTGCCGACGGCACGCCAGAAGCCGGCGATTTCGGCGTCTGAGGCGTTCGCGGCAAAATCCGCCTGGCTGACATAGGCGCCCTTCGGGATCACCAGCACATGCACCGGTGCCTGCGGGTTGATGTCGCGGAAGGCCAGCGCGAAGGCATCGTCATGCAGCGTCTGCGCCGGAATCTCGCCGCGCAGGATGCGGGCGAAGATGTTGCCGGGGTCGTAGGGCGGCAGGCCGGTCACGCGCATCGTGGCTCTCCGGTGGATCGCCCCTGTTCTGGCGAGGCGGGGCCGAAGGCGCAAGCGGTACGCGCCACGCGGGCAGGACGGATCAGGGCAGCTTGGTCGTGTTCGCCGCGCGGACCAGTGCCTTCGGCCGGGCGGCCTTTTCCGCGATGCCGGAGATGCCCTGGCGACGGGCGAGTTCGGCCCAGACCTCGGAAGGATCGATGCCGGCATCCACCCAGACGACCACCAGATGATACAGCAGGTCGGCACTTTCCAGCACCGTGGCGGCGCGGTTGCCCAGCGTCGCCTCGATGACGCATTCCACCGCTTCCTCGCCCAGCTTCTGCGCCACCTTCGGCGTGCCGCGCGCCAGCAGGCGGGCGGAGTGGGAGGTGGCGATGTCGCCGGCGGCGCGACGCGCCTCCACCGTGCGCCACAGGATGTCGAGGATGCCGGCCTCGGCGCCGTCCACGGCGAAGGGCGCCAGGGCGCCGTTGCCGGCGGCCAGCGCGCGCGGGCGGGCCAGCCGCTCCGGCACCGGGATCGAGGCCGGGATGGGCAGGGCGGCGGCCACCTTGGCGGATTTGCGCTGCGCCTTGCCCGGCTTCGCCTTCACGGCCTTCACGGCCTTCGTGGGCTTCGCCTTGGCGGGCTTGGCCGCCGGACGCTTGGCAACAGGCGCCTTGCCGGTGCGGGTCTTCGCGGTCTTGGCCATTCAGGTGGACTCCGCCAGGGGCCGCACCGGCAGGCCGGCGGCGTCCAGCGCCGCCTTCGCCTCGCCGATCCGCATCTGGCCGTAGTGGAACACGCTCGCGGCGAGCAGCCCGGTGGCGCCGGCCTGCGCGCCTTCGACGAAGTGCCGCGCCTCCCCCACCCCGCCCGAGGCGACGATGGGCAGACGGACCGCGGCCCGCACAGCGCGCAGCAGGTCCAGGTCGAAGCCGGCGCGGGTGCCGTCGCGGTCCATCGAGGTCAGCAGGATCTCCCCCGCGCCGCGCGCCTCGGCCTGCCGGCACCAATCCACCGCGTCGATGCCGGTGCCGCGCCGGCCGCCATGGGTGAAGACCTCCCACCCACCCTGGCCATTGCCGCGTGCGTCGACGGCGACGACGATGGCCTGGCTGCCGAAGGCCTCCGCGCCACGCGTCACCAGCGCCGGATCGGCGACGGCGGAGGAGTTGATGGAGATCTTGTCGGCGCCGGCCAGCAATAGCCGGCGCATGTCGTCCACATGGCGCACGCCGCCGCCCACGGTCAGCGGGATGAAGACCTGCGATGCGGTGCGGGAGACGACGTCGAGGATGGTGTCGCGGCCCTCATGGCTCGCGCCGATGTCGAGGAAGGTGACCTCGTCCGCGCCTTCGCGGTCGTAGATGCGCGCCTGTTCGACCGGGTCGCCCGCATCGCGCAATTCGAGGAAGTTGACGCCCTTGACCACCCGTCCGTCCTTGACGTCCAGGCAGGGGATCACGCGCAAGGCGAGCACGGGCAGGAACTCCGCAGGTTCGGCGCGGCCGGGGGCGGAACCCCCGGCCGCCGCCGGGATCAGCGACGCAGGCCGAGGCGGCCGATCAGCGTCTCGTAGCGCTTCTGGTCCTTGCGCTTCACGTAGTCCAGCAGGCCACGGCGCTGGCCGACCAGCACGAGCAGGCCGCGCCGGCTGTGGAAATCCTTCGGGTGGGCCTTCAGGTGTTCCGTCAGCATGGTGACGCGGGCGGAGATCAGGGCGACCTGAACCTCCGGGCTACCCGTGTCGCCCGGCTTCGTGGCGTATTCCTTGATCAGCGCCGCGCGGGCGGCGACATCGGTCGCCGAGATGATCTTGGGGGCGGGCTTCGCTTCGGTCGTCGTCGACATCAGATATCCTTCCAGGTCAGGGTTAAGCCACGTTGCGCGACTGTTGCCCGGAATCGAGCTGGATCAGCCGTTCGGGCTGCATCCAACCGCTCTCCAGCCGGCACAGGCCGAGCAGACGCTCCCCCGCCATCGCGCGCAGCAGGCCCCCTTCGGGATCGGCGTTGCGAGGAATCCGTCCCATCAGTTCCACCAGGCTGATCGCCTGGCCCTGATCGAGACGCATGGCCTCCTCCGCCGTGACGGCCAGTGCCGGGATGTCGGCCAGCGCGGTCGTCACCGGGAGCAGGAGGTCCGGGGAAGGGGGAGGCGTATCGCCGGTTCCGACCAGCCTGTCCAGGGGAATTGCATGTTCCTCCCGGAAGGGTCCGACCCGCAGGCGGCGGAGCGCCGTGATGTGGCCGACGGAGCCGACGGCGCGCGCGATGTCGCGGCCGAGGCTGCGCATGTAGACGCCCTTGCCGGATTCGACGTGGAAGACGGCGGTATCGGCATCCGGGCGGGCGATCAGGTCGAAGCGATCGATCCGGGCCGGGCGCGCCGCGATCTCCACCACCTGGCCGTCGCGCGCCAGGTCGTAGGCGCGCTCGCCGCCGATCTTGATGGCGGAATAGGCCGGCGGCACCTGCATGATGTCGCCGCGGAAGGCGGGCAGCGCCGCCTCGATCTCGGCATCGGTCGGGCGGATTTCGCTGGTCGCGGTCACCGCGCCATCGGCATCGTCGGTGTCGCGCGCCTCGCCGAACTTCAGCGTGAAGTGGTAGGTCTTGGTGCCGTCCATGACGTAGGGCACGGTCTTGGTCGCGGCGCCGAAAGCGACCGGCAGCAGCCCGGTGGCCAGCGGGTCCAGCGTGCCGCCGTGGCCTGCCTTCTGCGCATCGAAGGCGCGCTTCACCTTGTTGACCACATCCGTGGAGCCGATGCCGGAGGGCTTGTCCACGATCAGCCAGCCATCGAGGGCGACCCCCTTGGGCTTCTTGCTGCGATGGCGGTGGCGGCTGGGCTGGTTCACGGTTCTTCGGAGTCCTGAGGCGGTTCGGCGGGCTTGCCGAGGTCCTGCTGGACCACCGGAAGCTGCATCACCTTGCTGATGTGCATGGCGTAGTCGAGCGCGGTGTCCGGCTGGAAATGCAGCTCCGGCGCCACCCGCAGGCGCACGGCCTTCGCGACCTGCGTGCGCAGGAAGGGCTGGATGCGCTTCAGCCCGGCGAATTGCGCCGGGGACAGATCCTTGCCCAGGCCGCTGACGAAGGCCGTCATGTGCTTGAGGTCGGGGGAGGCGCGAACCTCCGTCACCGTGACCTTGAGGTCGAACAGGTCGGGGTCGCGGAATTCCTCGCGCGTGAAGACGGCGGAGAGCGCGTGCCGGATTTCCTCCGCCACGCGCAGCTGCCGCTGGCTGGGCCCCTGCGCGCCGCCCTTCTTCGCGGCGGGGCGCGTGGCGCGGTCGATTGCGGAATTGGTATCGCGCCGCGGCGCATCCGCGGCATCGCGGGTCTTGCGAGCCATCTGGGTCAATCCTTCAACGGGAAAGGGCGCGGCGCTGGTGCGCCGCGCCCTTCATCCTGCGGCCAGTGAAGCGTCAGAGCGTGCCGGCGACCGTCTCGGTCTCGTAGCACTCGATCTGGTCGCCGACGCGGATGTCGTTGTAGTTCACGAAGGACATGCCGCACTCGTAGCCGTTGGTCACTTCCTTCACGTCGTCCTTGAAGCGACGCAGTGTCGAAAGCTCGCCCTGGTGGATGACGGTGCCATCCCGCAGCAGGCGCACGCCACAGCCGCGCTTCACGACGCCCTCGGTCACGCGGCAACCCGCCACGTTGCCGATGCGCTTGACCTCGAAGACCTGCAGGATCTGGGCGTAGCCCAGGAACTTCTCCCGCTGCACCGGCGCCAGCTTGCCGCGCACCAGCTCCTCGATGTCGTCCGCCACCTCGTAGATGATGGAGTAGTAGCGGATCTCGACACCGTCGCGCGTCGCCAGGTCGCGCGCCTGGGTGGTGGCGCGGACGTTGAAGGCGACGATGACGGCGCTGGAGGCCTTGGCCAGCTGGATGTCGCTCTCGGTGATCTGGCCGACCGCGCTGTGCAGCATGCGCACGCGGACTTCCTCGTTGCCGAGTTTTCCGAGCGTGACCGCGATCGCCTCGGCGCTGCCCTGCACGTCCGCCTTGACGACGACGGCCACTTCCTTCTGCGCGCCCGCCTGGATGCGGGCCAGCATGTCGGCCAGGCTGCCGCGACCGGCGGAAACCGCCGCCACCTGCTTCTCCCGCAGCTTGCGCGTGCGGAACTCGCTGATCTCGCGGGCCTTGGTCTCGTCCTCGACGGCGATGAAGTTCTCGCCGGCCGTCGGCACGCCCGAAAGCCCCAGGATTTCCACCGGCAGGGACGGCAGCGCCGTCTTCAGCTGGCGGCCCTTGTCGTCGAGCATGGCGCGAACCTTGCCCCACTCGGCGCCGGCCACGACGATGTCGCCGGTCTTCAGCGTGCCCTTCTGCACCAGCACGGTGGCCACCGGGCCGCGACCGCGGTCCAGCCGGCTCTCGATGACGGTGCCCTCGGCGGCGCGGTCCGGATTGGCCCGCAGGTCGAGGATCTCGGCCTGCAGCGCGATGGCTTCCAGCAGACGGTCGAGGTTCAGCTTCTTGGTCGCCGAGACCTCGATCTCCTGCGTCTCGCCGCCCAGGCTTTCGACCACGATCTCGTGCTGCAGCAGTTCCTGCTTCACGCGCTCCGGCCGCACGCCTTCCTTGTCGATCTTGTTGATCGCAACGATGATCGGCACGTTGGCGGCGCGGGCGTGGTTGATGGCCTCGATGGTCTGCGGCATCACGCCGTCATCGGCCGCCACCACCAGCACCACCATGTCCGTCACGCTGGCGCCACGGGCGCGCATGGCGGTGAAGGCGGCGTGGCCCGGCGTGTCGATGAACGTCACCTTCTGGCCACTCGGCACGGTCACCTGGTAGGCGCCGATGTGCTGGGTGATCCCGCCGGCTTCCCGCGCGGCCACGTCGGCCTGGCGCAGGGCATCGAGCAGGCTGGTCTTGCCGTGGTCGACGTGACCCATGATGGTGACGACCGGCGCGCGCGGCAGCATGTCGGCGTCGACATCCACCTCGCCCTCCAGCCCGATTTCCACGTCGCTTTCGGAGACGCGGCGAACACGGTGGCCGAATTCCTGCACCACCAGCTCCGCCGTGTCGGCGTCGATGGACTGGGTCAGGGTGGCCATCACGCCCATGCGGAACAGCGCCTTCACCACCTCGCCGCCACGGGCGGCCATGCGGTTGGCAAGTTCCTGCACGGTGATGGCTTCCGGCACGACCACGTCGCGCACCACCTTCTCGGCGCCCGAGCGCAGACGCTGCAACTCCTGCTGCCGGCGCTCGCGTTCGCGGGCACGGCGGACGGAGGCGATGGAGCGCGTGCGCTCATCCTCGCCCTCGATCGCGGCCGAGACGTCGATGCGGCCGTCGCGGCGCCGGTCGCCGCCGGGCACCAGGGACTTCTTCGCCGGCGGAAGCGCCGGCTTCTTCGCGGCACCCGCCGGCCCGGGCATGCCGGGGCGACGGATGACACCGCGCGGTGCCTCGTCCTCGTCGGCCAGCGGCGTGCGGGCCTTGAGCGTCAGCTTGGCGGCGGGCGTATCGCTGGCAGGCGCGGCCGGCTTCGCACCCGGCACGGCGCCGGGCGGCGCGGCCGGAGCCGGGGCGGCCGCGGCGGGACGCCGTGCGCCGAGCGCCGTCGGCACCGGGCCGGGACGGCCGGTGCGCAGCGGCTGCGCCATCGGACGGGCCAGGGACGGCATGCCGGGGCGACCGGACGGCGAGCGGGCCTGGGTGGGCTCCGCGGCACGCGGCGCCGGGCCACGGGACGCCGGCTGTACCGGCGGCTGCGGTGCGGCCGCTGGCGTCGGCCCAGATTCCACCGGGGTGGGTGCGGCGGCGACAGGCGGGGCCTGCGGCTCCTCCTCCGGCTCCGGCTCGACCACCGGCTGCTTCGGTGCGCGGCGCGCTTCCTCGGCGGCGCGACGCGCCTCCTCGGCGGCGAGGCGTTCCTCGTCCTCGGCGCGGCGACGCTCCTCCTCGGCGCGACGCTGCGCTTCCTCGGCGGCGGAGCGGACCTGAAGGGCCTGACGCTCACGCTCCTCCCGCTGGCGCTGCGCCTCGGCGCGGCGCTGCTCCTCGAGCACGCGCTGGCGCGTGGCGAGTTCCGATTGCGTCAGCGGGCGACCTGCGGCCGCCGGCGGCTTGCCGGCCGGCGCGGCGCTGCCGGATTTCGGCGGCCCGCCCACGGCCGGACGCGGGCCTGCCGCGCCTGGCGTTGGCGGCGAGACCCCGGGCCTGGCCTGCGCAGGTGCGGCGGCCGGGGCGGCGCGCTTCTTCAGCACCTCCACCTGCACCACCTTGCTGCGCCCATGGCTGAAGGACTGGCGCACGCTGCCAGCATCCACCGTCTTGCCCAGCTCCAGGCGTCCACCCGGCCGGAGTGAGAGCCGGCCCTTGGCCGCATCCTGGTCGTTCTGGTCGCTCATCCGCCGATCCGAACCTGATCTTTCGTCCGTCATATCCAGCCGCGCCGAAGCGCGACACCCTGTGCAGTCCGCGCAAGCGCGGGTGAAGTCTTAACCGCACCCCTGGAACACGGAGCGCGACGATCGAATCCCCGGCGATGGGCCGGGAACAAAACCCCGGCCTTCGGCCGAGGGGGGCAGTCCGCCTAGGGTGGCGCTTTTGGCGCGGCACCCCTGCTGTCGGCCGCGGCGGCGACGCCCGCGAGCCGTGCGGCTTCCGCCGCGATCGCCTGCGCCAGCTTTCCTGGCGCCACTGCAACATGCACTGCCCGGTCACGTCCGAACAGCACCCCAAGCTCCGTGCCGGTCAGCGGCGTCACCGCCGGGACCTGCCGGAGCCCCACCAACCGGGCCCGTTCCGCCGCACTGCCGTCCGAAGCCTGGACCAGCAGCGCCGCGCGCCCTGCCTGCAGCCATTCGAGGGCTGCCTGCCAACCGCTCACCGCCTGCCCGGCGCGCCGGGCGAGGCCGATGAGATCGCGGACCCGCCCCTGCAGGCCGGTCTCGATCCGCGCGCGAAGGTCGGGGGGCACGTGCACCGGACCACGCGCGGCCTTGGCAAAGGCCCCACGGGTCGCGGCACGTTCTAACACATCGGCCCGCGCGCTCAACCACATTCCCCGGCCGGGCAGCCTTGCGTTCAGGTCGGGGACCAACTGGCGGTCCGGCGACAGCACGAAACGCAGCATCGCCTCCTTCGGCAGCCGTTCCCGCGTTACCAGGCACCGCCGCAGCGGGCCGGTCTCCGGCTCGTCGGCGTCCGGCAGGTCGGGCGTCAAGTCGTCCGGCGTCAGGTCATCGGGCTGGGTGTCATGAGCGGGCTGCGTCGTCTTGTTCCCCATCGGTGGGCTCGCCGGCGGTTTCATCCGCGGGCTCCCCTTCGGCCGGCACGTCCGCGCCTTCGGCGCCTTCGTCTTCGCTCTCGGGGGCGTCCTCGCCCTCGGCATACTCATAGCCGCCATGCGCCGCGGCGTGGGCGCCGGCAACGTCCTCGTCTCCGAACCAGCCGGCGGATTGGCGCGCGGCCAGGATCACGGCGTTGGCGGTATCCTCGTCCACCGCATCGGTGCCGAGGATTTCCACCAGCTCGTCGCCCGCCAGATCCGCCAGGTCCTCCAGCGTCTTCACGCCCTTCTCGCCGAGCGCCACCAGCATGGCGGGGGAGAAGCCACCGACCTCGGCGACCGCGTCATCCACGCCCAGCTCGCGGCGCTTCTCGTCCATCTCACCTTCGATCTTGTCGAGGAAGGCCTGGGCGCGGCGCTTCAGCTCGGTGGCGACGTTCTCGTCGAAGCCCTCGATCTCTGCGAGTTCCTCATCGTCGACGTTGATGATGTCCTCGATCGAGCCGAAGCCCTCGGTCACCAGCAGGCCGGCGATGACGTCGTCGACATCCAGGCCCTCGACGAACAATCCGCTGCGCTTGCGGAAGTCCTCCTGCCGGCGTTCCGATTCCTCGGCCTCGGTCAGGATGTCTACATCGTAGCGCGTGAGCTGCGATGCAAGGCGCACATTCTGGCCGCGGCGGCCGATGGCCAGCGAAAGCTGGTCGTCCGGCACCACCACCTCGACCCGCCGCGCATCGTCGTCCAGCACCACCTTGGTGACCTCGGCCGGGGCCAGGGCGTTGACGATGAAGGTTGCTTGGTCGCCGGACCACGGAATGATGTCGATCTTCTCGCCCTGCAGCTCCTGCACCACGGCCTGCACGCGCGATCCGCGCATGCCGACGCAGGCGCCGACCGGATCGATGCTGCTGTCGCGGGAGATGACCGCCATCTTGGCACGGGAGCCGGGGTCGCGGGCCACCGCCTTGATCTCGATGATCCCGTCGTAGATCTCCGGCACTTCCTGCGCGAACAGCTTTGCCAGGAAGCCGGGATGGGTGCGGGAGAGAAAGATCTGGGGCCCGCGCGGTTCCTCCCGCACGTCGTAGATGTAGGCGCGGACCCGGTCGCCGTTCCGGAACGCCTCGCGCGGGATGGTCTCGTCGCGGCGCAGCAGGGCTTCCGCCTTGCCGAGCTCGACCATCAGGTTCCCGTATTCGGTGCGCTTGACGACGCCGTTGATGATCTCGCCGACGCGGTCCTTGTATTCCAGGTACTGCTTGTTGCGCTCGACCTCTCGCACCCGCTGCACGATCACCTGCTTGGCGGTCTGTGCGGCGATGCGGCCGAAATCGATCGGCGGCAGCGGGTCGATGATGAACTCGCCGGTCATGATGCCCGGCTTGATCTTCTGCGCGATGCGCAGCGAAAGCTGCGTCGCCTCGTTCTCCACCGGCTCGGCGTCCACCACCTCGGTCCAGCGGGAGAGCTTCACTTCGCCCGACTTGCGGTCGATGACGGCGCGGATGTCCTTCTCGTGGCCATACTTGGCGCGGCCGGCCTTCTGGATGGCCTGCTCCATCGCCTCCAGCACCTCGTCACGCTCGATCATCTTCTCGCGGGCGACGGCATCCGCCACCAGCAGCAGTTCCGGGCGCGCGATCGCGACATCCATCGCCATGGCGTCAGTTCCTCTTGGAATCGTCGGTTTCGTCGGAGACGTCTTCGGCTGGCAAGTTTTCGACTGGCAAGTTTTCGACTGGCAAGTTTTCGGCCGGCTGGCTCTCGGCGCGCCGTGCATTCGCGGCCGCGGCCAGCGCCGCGCTGGCCTCGATCAGCTCGTCGGTCAGCACCAGCTTGGCGCGGCGGATGTTGCCGCGGGGTACCACCAGCTCGGTGCCATCCTCCAGCCGCAGCCGCGCCTCCGCCGCATCGGCGCCCAGCGCGATGCCGCGGAAGCGCTTGCGGCCATCCTGCGGCACAGCGAGTTCCACCTGTGCCAGCTGGCCGGCATAGCGGTTCCAGTCCTTGGCGCGGGTCAGCGGGCGGTCGATGCCGGCGGAGGACACTTCCAGCTGCCATTCGCCGCGGATTGGATCTTCCACGTCCAGCACGGCGCCGACGGCGTGGCTGATCGCCTCGCAATCCTCAACGGTGAAGGTCGCCTCATCCGCGCGGTCGGCCATGATCTGGACCACCGGGCGTTCCTTGCCACTCACCTGCACGCGGACCAGCTCGTAGCCAAGCTGGCCGAGCGTGGGCAGGATGCTCGTGGCGATCCGGGCCTCGAGGCCCTCATGTTGTGGCTGGTCGTCGTCCATGCGTGCATTCCAGGCCGAAACGCCCGGGGCCAGGATCGGCCAACAAAAAAGGCGGCCCGGTTAGGGGCCACCTCCCGGACACATCGGAAAGCGAACTCGTGTCACAGGATATAGCGAAGCGGCGTGGCCGCTGCAAGCGGAGTCAGCTTCGCACGAACACCCACCAGACCGGCTGCCGCCCCTCCCGCATCGCCTTGGCCTCGTAGCGGGTGCCAGGGGTGCCTTCCGGGCGGGTGGTATGGCGCTCGGCCGGGGTGAACAGGCCGGTGCCGGCAAAGACCTCCGCCACCCAGGCCTGGTAGGTCGGGTCGTCGCTGGCGATGCGCCACTCGCCGCCCGGCCGCAGCACGCGGGCGACCAGCGGCAGCAGTTCCGGATGCACGAAGCGGCGCTTGGCATGGCGCGATTTCGGCCAGGGGTCGGGGAACATCAGCATCAGCCGGTCCAGCGCCCCCGCCGGCAGCAGGCCGAGCAGGTGGCGCGCATCCTGTGGCCACAGGCGCAGATTGGCCGGCAGCGGTGCCGTTGCTTCCCCGCCCTCCGGCACCAGCCGGGTGAGCAGGGAACACAGCCCGTTCTCGAAGACCTCGGAGGCGATGTAGGCGACCCGAGGATGCGCGCGGACCTGTTCCAGGGCGTGTTCGCCGCCACCGAAGCCCACCTCCAGCCACAGCGGCGCATCCGGCAGTCCGAAGGCCGCGTGCGGGTCGGCGGCCTGGTCCGGCGAAAGGCGCAGGCGCGGCAATGTCTCGTCCAGCAGGCGCTGCTGCCGCGGCCGCAGCTTGTGGCCGCGCTGGCGGCCATAGAGCCGGTCGGGAACGCCTTCGGCCAGGGGAGGACGGTCCGCTGTCATGCAGGCCTCGAAAAGAAAAGGGGCGGCGAGCCTGCGCCCGCCGCCCAACAGGTCAATGTGGGTTGGCGTGGACTACCGGTTGAAGGCCCGGCGGATTTCGTCCGCGAGGTCGGTCTTCTCCCAGGTGAAGGTGCCCTTCTCCGCATCCGGCGTGCGGCCGAAATGGCCGTAGGCGCTGGTCACGGCGTAGATCGGGCGGTTCAGGTGCAGATGCTCCCGGATGCCGCGCGGGGACAGGTTCATCAGCCCGTCCATCACCTTGGCGAGCTTGGTCTCGTCCACGTCCTGGCCGGTGCCGTGCAGGTCGAAATACACCGACAGCGGCTTGGAGACGCCGATCGCGTAGCTTACCTGGATCGTGCACTTGTCCGCGATGCCGGAGGCGACGACGTTCTTCGCCACGTAGCGCGCCGCGTAGGCCGCGGAACGGTCGACCTTGGTCGGGTCCTTGCCGCTGAACGCGCCGCCGCCATGCGGGGCGGCACCGCCATAGGTGTCGACGATGATCTTGCGCCCGGTCAGGCCGCAGTCACCGTCCGGTCCGCCGATGACGAAGGTGCCGGTCGGGTTCACGTACAGCTCGTTGTCCGGGCACATCCAGCCCTTCGGCAGGCTGGTTTCGATGATCGGGCGGATCATCCGCTTGATCTCGGCCTGGTCCAGGCGTTCCTCGTGCTGCGTCGAGACGACGATGCTGGTGGCGCCCACCGGCTTGCCGTCCACGTATTTCAGCGTCACCTGGGACTTGGCATCCGGCAGCAGGCCGGACACGGCCAGGTCGCCGGCGCGGCGCATCTCGCTGATGCGGCGCAGGATCAGGTGGGCGTAGTACAGCGGCGCGGGCATCAGCTCCGGCGTCTCGCGGCAGGCATAGCCGAACATGATGCCCTGGTCGCCGGCGCCTTCATCCTTGTTGCCGGCCGCATCGACGCCCTGCGCAATGTGCGCGGACTGCGCGTGCAGGTGGCACTCGACGCTGGCGTTCTGCCAGTGGAAGCCTTCCTGCTCATAGCCGATGTCGCGGATCGCCATGCGCGTCAGGTGCATCAGCAGTTCCGGCGTCACGTTGCCGGGGCCCCGGGTCTCGCCCGCCAGCACCACGCGGTTGGTGGTCACCAGCGTCTCGCAGGCCACGCGGGAATAGGGATCGGCCGAGAGGTAGGCGTCGAGCACGGTATCCGAAATGCGGTCCGCCACCTTGTCCGGATGGCCTTCGGAGACGCTTTCGGACGTGAAAAGGTATTCGCCTGTGTCGCGCATGGCGTGATTCGGCCTCTTGTCGCGGGAAGACCGGTTCGCCCCGGCCTGGCTGGATGGCCCGGGGGATCCGGGATGGGTGCGTATTGCAGTGCACTGTAGCGGGGTCAAGCCGAGGCGCAGACCTGGCCTCAGCCGGCTGGCCAGGGGTCCATCAGCAGGCCCTGCGCAAGGTCCGGCAGCGATCGTTTCAGGGCCAGCTCCACCGGCCGCCGGCCCTTTGCATCGGCATAGGCGCCGAGGCGGTGCCAGTCGGCCAGGCTGCGCCGGTGGCCGGGGTGGCGCACCGCGCCGGTGTTGATCGGGGTGAGCCAGGCCGCGTCGCCATGGCGGTCCAGCAGCCGCCGCGCATCGATCCGCAGCGCCACCTGGGGACGCCGTGGGTCCGCCCGGGCCAGGCCCTCGGCGCGATCACGATCCAGCCAGAAGAAGACATGGCCATTGATATGCCGGCGCCAGGCGGCGGGCGAGGTGCCGCTTCCGGCCAGGGCCGGGCCGAGCTTGCTGTCCCACATCTGCTGGCGGCGCAGCTCCACCTGGCCGTGCCGGGGATGGGCCAGGGTGACGAAGCGGCTGCGGTTCTGCTCCAGCAGCCGGGTCGCCTCGGGCTCCGGCACCTCGAACAGCGCGACGAGGTCCGACGCGGTCAGCAGGCCGTGGCGGCGCAGCATCGGCAGCGCGGCGATCGCGGCCACGTGCCAGACAACGCCGCCGGTCGCCGCGCAGATCGCCGCGGCATCCCAGCGCATCAGCGCATGCCGAGCACATCCATCATGGAATACAGCGCCGGCGGCCGGCCCCGCAGCCACAGCGCCGCCCGCACCGCGCCCACCGCATAGGACCGGCGGTCGAAGCTGCGATGGGTGAGGGAGATGTGCTCGGTCGCGGAGGCGAACAGCAGCGTGTGGTCGCCGACCACCTGGCCGCCGCGCAGCGCGGCGAAGCCGATGGTGCCGGTGCCGCGCGCGCCGGTGTGGCCATCCCGCCCGCTCTCGCTGCCAGCGTCCTCCAATGTCGTGCCACGGCCGGCGGCGACGGCGCGGCCGATGGCGATGGCGGTGCCGGAGGGGGCATCGACCTTCTGGCGGTGATGCATCTCGATGATCTCGGCGTCGTAGCTCTCGCCCGGCAGGGCGGCGGCAAGGCGTTCGGCCAGGGCCAGCACCAGGTTCACCCCGGGCGCGAAATTGGCGGCGTGAACGATGGGCGCCTGCGTCGCCGCCTCCGCCACCGCGCGTTCCTGCGCCGCCGACAGGCCGGAGGAGCCGAGGACCAGGTGCGTGCCGGTGCGGGCGGCGAGCGTCGCGTGCGGCACCGCCTCCTCCGCATGGGTGAAGTCGATGACGACGTCGCTGGCGAAGAACAGCGCGGCGGCGTCGGGCATCAGGGTGATGTTGGCGGGTACGGCGCGATCCGAGCCTGGGCGCACGGTGCCGCCGGACAGCGTGGCGCCGGCCGCGACGATCTCCTCCGCCAGCAGGCGCCCCATGCGGCCGGCCACGCCGGTTATGCCGATGCGGATCATGTGGTGGCGCCCCCGCGGTTTCGTGCCGCAGGCTGCGCGAAGGCTGTGTCGGGGGTCAAGGGAGGGGGGGCCGGCGGTGGCGCGGGTTGGGACCAGGGGAACCGCGCCACCGCCTGCCGGGGCCGCCGCAGGGGGGATACGGCGGTCGGAGTTCCCAACGTGGGCCTGCCCCGGCAGGTTCCATCCACATCGGAAAAAACTTGACAGTTGCAGCCAGGCCGCGGCCTAGCGGCCCAACCCGTCCCAGAACTCCTTGACCTTGGCGAAGAAGCCCTCGGTTTCCGGGCTGCTGCGGCCGGTCTTCTCGCAATCCGCCTCGAATTCGGCCAGCAGTTCCTGCTGCCGCTTCGAGAGGTTCTGCGGCGTCTCCACCGCCACCTGCACATACATGTCGCCGCGGGCGGCGGAGCGCAGCACGGAGAAGCCCTTGCCGCGCAGGCGGAACTGGTCGCCGGTCTGGGTGCCGGCCGGGATGGTGACGCGGGCGCGGCCGCCATCGATCACCGGAACCTCGACACCACCACCCAGCGCCGCCTGCGTCATCCGCAGCGGGACACGGACGAAGATGTTGGCGCCGTCGCGCTGGAACAGCGCGTGCTGCTTCACCGCCACGTCGACATACAGGTCGCCGGCCGGTGCGCCGCGCAGCCCGGCCTCGCCCTCGCCGGACAGGCGGATGCGGGTGCCGTCCTCGACGCCCGCCGGGATGGTGACGGACAGGGTGCGGTCGCGCTGGGTGCGACCCTGGCCGGCGCAGACCTTGCAGGGGTTCTTGATGATGCGGCCACTGCCCGAACAGGTCGGGCAGGTGCGCTCGATCAGGAAGAAGCCCTGCTGCGCCCGCACCTTGCCGGCGCCGTTGCAGGTGGTGCAGGTGGCCGCCGCCTGTGCCGCCGGGCCTTCGCTGCCGCTGCCCTTGCAGGCCTCGCAGACGACGGAGGACGGCACGCGGATGGTCTTCTTCACGCCGGAGAAGGCTTCCTCCAGCGTCACATCCACCTGCTGGCGCAAATCGTTGCCGCGCCCGGCGGCGGGCCTGCCGCCGCGGCCGCGGGCGCCGAGGCCGCCGAACATTTCCTCGAAGATGTCCTCGAAGGCGCCGCCGAAGGGGTTGCCGCCGCCGAAGCCGGCCCCGCCGCCGCCACCGCCGCCGCCCTGTTCGAAGGCGGCATGGCCGAAGCGGTCATAGGCGGCGCGTTTCTCGGCGTCCTTCAGCACGTCGTAGGCCTCGTTGGCCTCCTTGAACTTCGCTTCCGACCCCGTATCGCCCTTGTTGCGGTCCGGGTGGTGCTGCATGGCGAGCTTGCGGTAGGCCTTCTTCAGGTCCTCCTCGCTCGCGTCCCGGGCGACGCCCAGGACTTCGTAGTAGTCGCGTTTGGCCATGGTCCCGGGGGTCCTCGCGGGGCGGCGTGGTCGACAAGGCAGCGCCCGGCCCCGTACCCGGAAGGTACGGAAGCCGGGCGCGCCGGTTCAGGTGATCCGGAAGAAGCCGTGGTTTATGACGGCTTCTTCTTGTTCGGATCAACCTCCTCGAACTCGGCGTCCACCACCTTGTCGTTCGGGTTGCCGCCGGGGTTCCCCTGGGCGCCATCCGCGGGACCGGCTTCGGCCTGGGCGGCCTGCGCCTTGTACAGCGACTCGCCCATCTTCATCGCGGCCTGGGACAGGGTCTCGTTGGCCTTGGCGATGGCGTCGAGGTCCTGGCCCTCCATGGCGGTCCGCGCCGCCGCGATGGCGGATTCGACCTCGGCCTTCTCGCCGGCCGGGACCTTGTCGCCATTTTCCCGAATTGTCTTCTCGGTCGAATGGACCAGGGCATCCAGGCCGTTCCGTGCTTCCACGGCCGCGCGGCGCTGCTTGTCGGCGTCCGCATTGGCTTCCGCGTCGCGCACCATCCGCTCGATGTCAGCATCCGAGAGGCCGGACTTGGCCTGGATGCGCACCTGCTGTTCCTTGCCCGTCGCCTTGTCCTTGGCGGAGACCGACACGATGCCGTTGGCGTCGATGTCGAAGGTCACCTCCACCTGCGGCACGCCGCGCGGGGCGGGGGGCAGGCCGGTCAGGTCGAACTGGCCGAGCAGCTTGTTGTCGGCCGCCATCTCGCGCTCGCCCTGGAACACCTTGATGGTGACCGCGGACTGGTTGTCGTCGGCCGTCGAGAAGACCTGCGACTTCTTGGTCGGGATGGTGGTGTTGCGGTCGATCAGCCGGGTGAACACGCCGCCCAGCGTCTCGATGCCCAGGGACAGCGGGGTCACGTCGAGCAGCAGCACGTCCTTGACGTCGCCCTTCAGCACGCCGCCCTGGATGGCGGCGCCGATGGCCACGACCTCGTCCGGGTTGACGTTGCGCGCGGGCTCCTTGCCGAAGAACTGCTTCACCAGCTCGATGACCTTGGGCATGCGCGTCATGCCGCCGACCAGGATCACTTCGTCGATCTCGCCGGCGGTGACCTGCGCATCCTTCAGCGCCTGCTTGCAGGGCTCGAGCGTCTTGGTGATCAGGTCGTCGACCAGCGCTTCCAGCTTGGCGCGGCTGAGCTGCATCACCAGGTGCTTCGGCCCGGAGGCGTCGGCGCTGATGAAGGGCAGGTTCACCTCGGTCTGCTTGGAGGACGACAGCTCGATCTTGGCCTTCTCGGCGGCTTCCTTCAGCCGCTGCAGGGCGAGCTTGTCGCCGCGCAGGTCGATGCCCTGCTCCTTCTTGAACTCATCGGCCAGGTAGTCGATGACGCGGGCATCGAAATCCTCGCCGCCCAGGAAGGTGTCGCCGTTGGTGGACTTCACCTCGAAGACGCCGTCGCCGATCTCGAGGATCGAGACGTCGAAGGTGCCGCCGCCCAGGTCGTACACCGCGATGGTGCCGCCCTTCTTCTGGTCCATGCCGTAGGCCAGCGCGGCCGCCGTCGGCTCGTTGATGATGCGCAGCACCTCGAGGCCCGCGATCGAGCCGGCTTCCTTGGTCGCCTGGCGCTGGGCGTCGTTGAAGTAGGCGGGGACGGTGATGACGGCCTGCGTCACCTTCTCGCCCAGGTACGCCTCGGCGGTTTCCTTCATCTTGGTCAGGATATTGGCGCTGATCTGCTGCGGCGCGTAGGGCTTGCCGTCGGCTTCGACCCAGGCGTCGCCGTTGCTGGCGCGGACAATGTTGTAGGGCACCAGGCCCTTGTCCTTGTTCACCATCGGGTCGTCGAAGCGACGGCCGATGAGGCGCTTTACGGCGTACAGCGTGTTGGTCGGGTTGGTGACGGCCTGCCGCTTGGCGGATTGGCCGACCAGGCGTTCGCCATTCTTGGCGAAGGCGACCATGGAGGGGGTGGTGCGGGCGCCTTCCGCGTTCTCCAGGACCTTGACGTCCTTGCCTTCCATGATGGCGACGCAGGAATTGGTGGTGCCGAGGTCGATGCCGATGACCTTGCTCATCCGAGTCTATCTCCTGTGCGGCGGACGGGGGCGGCCCATGGGTGAAGAACCCTTCGGCACCGCGCCCGCCCCCAGATCCTTGACGGATGGTGGTGGGGTAGGGGGGTGGTTCACGGAAGCGGCGGACGGGTTTCGCACCCGCCGCCTCGCGTCCGTCATGTATTCAGGCAGGGGGCGGCGGACAAGACCCCGGACGCCAAGCAATCTGCTGTTCGCGGCGCGCCGCGATGCCTAAGGTGCGACCGCGACATGATCCAGAACCTCCCCCCCCACCCGCAGCGCGACGTGCTGACGGGCGAACTCCATGCCCGGCCCCCGCTCCCCCTGCACACGCCTGTGGCCATCAGCCGCCTGGCGCTGGCCGGTGAATCGGGGGCGGATCGCGGCGCCGCGGTGGCGCACCTGGCGGTGCTGTGCCGGCGCTACGGCGTCACGCCGCCGGCGCCGGGGGCCGATTTCGTGCTGGCGGATTTCGGCGCCTTCCGGCTGCGCTACGAACGCCATACCGAATTCGATGGCTGGACCTTCCTGCGCCCCGGCGTATCCGACCACCCGGACGACCCCTTCGCCTTCACGGCCATCGCCGCGGTGCCGACCGATTGGCTGGCGGGCCTGCCCGGCCACACGCTGGTCGCCGCCCATATCGCGGTGCTCCGGACGGACGGAGAGGATGAGGCGCCGCCGCCCGGCTGCTTCGCGCCGGATGGCCTGGCCGGAGCCTCCCTCGCCGGCGGCGCCGCCACCGCCTGGACCGATTTCCGGCTGGGGCCGGATGGCTTCACCCGCGTGCTGCTGCAGGACCACGGCCTGACCCCGGCGCTGACCGGCCGGCTGGCGCAGGCGCTGTGGGAGATCGAGACCTACCGGCTGTTCGCGCTGCTCGCCCTGCCGCAGGCCCGCGCCGCCTCCGGCGACCTCGCCCGGTCCTCCGACCGCCTCGCCTCGCTCTCCGCCCGGCTGACGGCGCTGGAGGAGCTGGAGGCGGAGCGCGAGGCGCTGGAGGAGCTGTCCGACCTCGCCACCGGCATCGAGCAACTGGCGAACGCCACCGCGGACCGGTTTTCCGCCGCCCACGCCTACCACGCTTTGGTCGGCCGCCGGCTGCAGGTGCTGCGGGAGGAACGGCTGCACGGGCTGCCGACGCTGACGGAATACCTGGAACGCCGGCTGGACCCGGCGCTGGCCACGGTGCAGGCCACGGGGGCGCGGATTTCCGCCCTGTCCGTCCGCTGCGGCCGGGCGGTGGACCTTCTGCGCGCCCGCGTCGCCGTGGCGCAGGAAGCGCAGACCCAGAAGCTGCTGGCCGCCATGGCCGAGACCGGCCGCGCCCAGCTTCGGCTGCAGGAGACGGTGGAAGGGCTCTCCGTCGCCGGCATCAGCTACTACGTGCTGTCGCTGGCCGGCTATGCGCTGAAGCCGGTGCCCTTCGGCACCACCGGGTTGCGGCTGGACATCATCCTGGCCGTGATGGTGCCGGTGGTGGCGGCGCTGGTCTGGGTGCGGATGCGCCGCCGGCGGCGCCGGGGCTAGGCCTTCAGGCCTTGCCGGCCACCACCACCATCGCCGGCTTCAAAAGGCGGCCGTGCAGGGTCCAGGCCGGGGTCCAGGCCTGGATGACGGTGCCGGGCTCGCTGCCTTCGGGCGCCGGCTGCTCGGCCATCGCCTGGTGCAGCTCCGGGTCGAAGGGCTGGCCCTGGGCCTCCACCTTGGCGATGCCGTGGCGCTCCAGCACGGAGACGAAGGCGCGTTCCACGCTTTCGAAGCCGCCGCGCAGCTTGCCGAGAAGCTCGGGCTCGTCCTCGGAGGCCGGCGGCAGGCTGTCGAGGCCGCGACGCAGGTTCTCCGCCGTCTCCACCACGTCGCGGGCGAATTTCTGCACGGCGTAGAGGCGGGCATCCTCGGCCTCCCGCTTCGTGCGGCTGCGCAGGTTCTGCATGTCGGCCTCGGCGCGCAGCCACTTGTCGCGCATCTGGCCGAGCTCCGCCTCCAGCATCTCGATGCGCTCGGCATCGGTGGGCGGCGGCGACTCGGCCTGGTGCCCGTTCGGCTGGGTTTCAGGCGCCGCGCTGGCCGTCTCGGCGGGGGTTGGCGTGTCCTGGGTATCGCTCATGATCGAGATTTCTGACTCGCAGAGGGGGGGGGCAGTATGTCACGCCTCACCTAAGCGGCCCGCTGCACCGCGGCAAGGACTTGCGCCGGCCCGCATGGGCCCTGCCCCCGGTTTCGGTGCGGGCGATTACCCCCTACACAGGGCGCATGCTTCGCAGTGTCTTCACCGTCGGCGGCTGGACCATGGCCAGCCGCATCCTCGGCTTTGCCCGGGACATGCTGATCGCCTCCCGGCTCGGCGCCGGGCCGGTGGCGGATGCCTTCTTCATTGCGCTGAAGCTGCCGAACCTGTTCCGGCGCCTGTTCGGGGAGGGCGCGTTCAATTCCGCCTTCGTGCCCGCCTTCGCCGGCAGCTTCGCGCTGGATGGCCCGGCCAAGGCGCGGGCGCTGGCGAATTCCCTGGCGGGGCTGATGAGCCTCTGGCTGTCCGGGCTGGTGATCCTCGGCATCGTCTTCATGCCGCAGGTGCTGTTCGTGCTGGCGCCCGGCTTCGTGGGGGAGGCGGAGCGGTTTCCGCTGGCCGTCGAGCTGACGCGGATCACGTTTCCCTACCTGCTGTTCATCTGCCTGGCGGCGCTGGTCTCCGGCGTGCTGAACGGCATGGACCGTTTCGCCGCCGCCGCCGCCACGCCGGTGCTGTTCAACCTGGTGATGATGGCGGCGCTGCTGGGGCTGACGCCCTATGTCGCGACGCCCGGCCACGCGCTGGCCTGGGGGGTCGCGGCCTCCGGCGTGGTGCAGCTCGCCTTGCTGCTGGTGGCGGTGCGGATGGCCGGCATGGCGATCAACCCGCTGACCCGGCCGCGCCTGACGCCGGATGTGCGCCTGGTGCTGAAGCGGATGCTGCCGGGGCTGCTGGGGGCCGGGGTGACGCAGCTGAACCTGGCCATCGACATCATCCTGGCCTCGCTGCTGCCGGCCGGCGCCGTCAGCTACCTGTACTATGCCGACCGCGTCGCGCAACTGCCGCTCGGCGTCATCGGCGCCGCGGTCGGCACGGCGCTGCTGCCGCTGCTGTCGCGGCAGTTGCGCACCGGCCGGGCGCTGGCGGCGCATCGCAGCCAGAACCGCGCCATCGAGCTGTCGCTGGCCTTCGCCCTGCCCTCCGCCCTGGCGATGATCGTCACGGCGGGGGCCATCGTCACCACCCTGTTCGAACGTGGCCAGTTCAGCGCCGCCGCCAGTTCGGCCACCGCGGCGGCGCTGATGGCGGGCGCGCTGGGCCTGCCGGCCTTCGTGCTGGTGAAGGCGCTGACGCCCGGCTTCTTCGCGCGCGGGGATACCGCCACGCCGGTCAAGATCGGCATCTTCGTGGTGGCGCTGAACCTGGCGCTGAACCTGGTGCTGATGCCGCTGCTGGCGCATGTCGGCGTGGCGCTGGCGACCTCGATCGCTGCCTGGGTGAATGTCGGCATCCTGGCGGTGCTGCTGGTGCGGCGTCGGCAGCTGGTGCTGGACCGAAGGCTGCGGCAACGCGTGCCGCGGCTGCTGCTGGCCGCAGTGGCGATGGGCGCGGTGCTGTGGGGGCTGGAGGCCGCGCTGTTCCCGGTGGTGGGCAGCCTCGCCCGCTTCGCGGCGCTGGCCCTGCTCGTCGGCTGCGGGATGGTGACCTATTTCGGCATGGCGCAGCTGCTGGGCGGGCTCGACCTGCGGGATGCGCTGCGGATGCTGAAGCGGCGGTCGGGCTAGAGCGTGATCGCCGAAGGCTGGAACGGCCGAAGGCGTGAATCTGCAAGCGTCTGAACGCGTTCACAACCTTCACGCCCCCCCCCTCACCCAACCCTCTCCCCCCTGCGGGTGGAGAGGGCTTTTTCCGCAGCCTGCTAGGGCTGGGTCGCATCCGGCGACGGCCCGGCATTGCGCTGCGCCAGGCGCAACCCGGCGACGTGACCCCAGGCCATGTACGGCCCGATCGTGGTGCCGGTGCCGACGCCGCGGGTGCCGAGCGGGTTGGCGGAGGAGGCGCCGGCGGCGAACAGCCCGGCGATGACGCTGCCATCCGGCCGCAGCACCTCCGCGTGTTCATTGGTGCGCGGGCCGCCCTTGGTGCCGAGGATCGAGCGGTTGAAGGGCATGGCGAGGAAGGGCGGGCGGAGGATCGGCGCCAGGCCGCCGCGCCGCCGCCGGTCGCCGCTGGCGGCGGCATCGGCGGCGGAGGGGCGGCCGAAATCCTCGTCCCGCTGCACCGCACAGGCGGCGTTGTAGCGGGCCACGGTGCCGGCCAGCGCGGCCGGGTCCAGGCCGACCTGGCTGGCCAGCGCCTCCAGGGTTTCGGCGCGGCGCATCCAGCCAGGGTCTGCGCGCGCGGCCCATTTCGCCGGCGGCAGGCGGTCCGGCAGCGTGGCGTCGCTGATCACCCAGCAGGGCAGGTGAACCGGCTGGCCGGTGGCGTCGCGCATGTCCACCGCCTCGCCGATGTTGAAGGTGAGTTCGTTGACGAAGCGGGCGGCGTGGCGGTTGACCAGGATGGCGTTGGGCTCGGTGTGGAACGGCACCGGGCGGGCCATGAGGTGGCCCGCATGGCGCACCGGCACGGCCGGGGTCAGCGTCGCCTGGTCCATATGCGCCAGGGCTGCGCCGGCGGCCTGCGCCATGCGGTGGCCGTCCCCGGCGTTGCCGTCGGGGCTGCCAAGATAATCCACCGGTCCGGGAAAATACCGCGCCCGCAGCGCCGCGTCCCATTCGAACCCGCCGGTGGCAATCACCACGCCGCGCCGGGCCAGGATTTTCGTGTGCGCGCCGTCCCGCTCGACCACGGCGCCGAGGACCGCGCCCGTGTCATCCATCAGCAATTCGACGGCACGGGCCGAAAGCTCGATCCGCACCCCGGCATCGAGGCAGCCGCGCAGCAGCCCCGTGATCAGCGCGGTGCCCTTGCCGCGGCTGTTCGCCAGCAGCCGCCAGGCCAGCCGCGGCAGCAGGCGGAGCGCGGTGCGGAAGGGGTGGTGGTAGAGGTCCGTCTCCACCGCCTCGTGGTAGGTGAAGATCTCCGGGATGGTGGAGCGCCGGATGCGGAAGGCGAAGCGGCCGGCCCGCCACCGGCTGAGAGGCAGCGGCGACAGCATGCGGCCGCGCGGCCTGGCGCCGGGCAGGTGGCGCAGCGGGTCGCCCTCCGGCGTCAGGCGGAAGCGCAGCGGCGAATGCGCCTCGACGAAGCGCAGCATGGCGGGTGCGGCGATGACCAGGCGCTGCCACAGCGCGTCCTCGGTCGCGGCCCAGCCTTCCGGCGCGGCGGCGCGGAGATAGGCCAGCGCCTCCGCCGGGCTGTCATCGAGGCCGGCCGCGGCGGCGTGGTGGTTGGCGGGGATCCAGGTGCCGGCGCCGGACATGGCGCTGGTGCCGCCCAGGCGGTCCGTCTTCTCCAGCACCGTCACGCGCAGGCCGGCGGCGGCGGCGGTCAGCGCCGCGGTCAGCCCGGCGGCGCCGCTGCCCAGCACCAGCGCATCCGTCTCCTCATCCATGCGCCGAACCCCTTGAGCCAGGGCTGCGGTAAAGCACGGAGGGCGGCAGGGCTAGATCCGGCGGGCGGCGTGGACGGCGGCGGCGGAGCCGGTGCCGACCAGCCAGGCCCAGCCGCGCAGCAGTGGGCCGGCCGGCGCGTCGGCGGCGTCGCGCGCCTCGTCGCGGTGATGCACCTCCTCCGCCTGGCAATGCGCCAGCATGGCGCGGAACTCGGGGTGGCTGCGTTCCGCGTCCAGGCGGTCGATCTGCGCCTGGTAGTGGTGGTCGACGAAGGTCTCGACGGCGTCGATGGTGGCGTAGACGGCGCGGTTGCCGGCCAGCGCCGGCAGTGCGCCGGTCAGCCAGCCGGCGACGCGCCAGATCGGCAGCAGGCGGGAGCGTTGGCCGGGCGGCAGCACCGCCTCCAGCAGGTCCAGGTGGCCCTGTTCGGTGGCGCCGTGGCGCTGCGCGAAGTCGCGGAGGGCGGGGTCGCGGCTGAAGGCCAGGATGCCGCGATAGATCATCACGGCGCCGGTTTCCCCGGCATGGTCGGACCGCAGTTCGCCGACCAGCCAGGCGGGCAGGTCGGCGGCGGCGGGGGGGCGCATCTGGTGGGTCATGGCTCGGCGGAGATGGGCCACCGGGCCGGTTGCGCAAGGTTCTTCAGGAATCCCCGGCCCAGCGCCGCCCGCCGCCGGCGCCGCCCTTGGCTTCCGGTGCCAGGTCGTCCGTGGGTTTGGAGGCCAGGTGCTCCTGCAGCTTCTTGCCGGATTTCTCGTCGCCGATATCCGGCCGGTTGTCGGTGCCCTGCTTCGCGGTGCCGGCGCGGATGCCGGTGCCGCTGGCGCCTTCGGGGATGTCCTTGGGCGGGTTGGTCTTGTCGGTCATGCAAAACTCCTGTGTCAGGCGTTCACCACCGTGCCGCCATTCGGGTGCAGGACCTGCCCGGTGATGTAGGAGGCGTCCTGTTCCGAGGCGAGGAAGATGTAGCTTGGCGCCACCTCGTCCGGCTGCCCGGCGCGTTCCATGGTGGCGCTGGCGCCGTGCTGCGCGGTGCGTTCCTCGTCGAAGGAGGCGGGGATCAGCGGCGTCCAGATCGGACCCGGCGCCACGGCGTTCACGCGGATCTTCCGCTGCTTCCACAGGGCCTGCGACAGGCTGCGGGTGAAGCCCACGATGGCGCCCTTGGTCGAGGCATAGTCCACCAGCTCCGCACTGCCGCGATAGGCGGTGATGGAGGTGGTATTGATGATCGCACCGCCCTCCGGCATGTGCGCCAGCGCCGCCTTGGTCAGCCAGAACATGCCGAGGATGTTGGTCTGGAAGGTGCGCTCGACCTGCGCCTCGGGGATCTCCGCGAAATCCTTGCAGGGGTGCTGTTCCGCCGCGTTGTTCACCAGGATGTCGATACGCCCGCCGAGGAACTGCGCGGCGATGCGTGCGGCTTCGCGCGCGAAGGCGGCGTCGCCGATGTCGCCGGCCATGACCTGGCAGCGGCGGCCGGTGCGCTCGACATGGGCGCGGGTTTCCTCGGCGTCCTGGTGCTCGTCCTTGTAGAGGATGAAGACGTCCGCGCCTTCCTTGGCGAAGCCGATGGCAACCGCGCGGCCGATGCCGGAATCGCCGCCGGTGATCAGCGCCGTCCTGCCGGTCAGCTTGCCGGCGGCGCGCCAGTTTTCCATGAAGGATTGCGGCTGCGGGTCCATCGCCGCCTCGGAGCCGGGCTGGTGGTCCTGGTGCTGCTTCGGCTGCAGGTCCTTGGTCTCGCTGGGCATCGGCGCATTCCGGCTGGCGGTTGTCCGACCTGAACCGGGCGGCGGGCGCGGGGTTTCTTACGCGGGCGGTGGGAAGGTGACGCGAATGTGGCGGGGCGCGGGAAACTCCCTCCAGGCCGGGCGGTTCTTCATCTGCCGCGGCGCGCCTGTGCCGCAGGGCTGCATGCCCTTACCCCTTCGCGGAGACCGGCCATGATGAAGACGATGGACGATTTGTTCCTGATGACCCTCAAGGACATCTACTACGCCGAGCGCCAGATCCTGAAGAACCTGCCGAAGATGGCCCGTGCCGCGCATAGCGAGGAACTGAAGGCCGCGTTCAAGGAGCACAAGGACCAGACCGAGGGCCAGATCGAGCGCCTGCAGCAGGTGTTCCAGATCCTCGGCAAGCGCGCCCAGGGCCAGACCTGCGAGGCGATCCAGGGCCTGATCGCGGAAGGCGAGGAATTGCTGGAGGAGGCGCCGGAGCCGAGCGCGGTGCGCGACGCCGGCCTGATCGCGACCGGCCAGGCGATCGAGCATTACGAGATGGCGCGCTACGGCACGCTGATGGCCTGGGCGCAGGCGCAGAAGCAGCCGGAGATCGTGGAGCTGCTGAAGGCGACGCTGGAGGAGGAAAAGGCGACGGACGCGCTGCTGACGCAGGTGGCGACGAAGTCGGTCCACAAGGATGCGCTGAAGGCGGCCTGATCCAGGGTCGGGAGGAGGGAGACATGGCGGCACGGCCGAGTTGGGGCGGGCATCTGCGGCTTTCGCTGGTGTCCTGCCCCGTCTCCCTGTTCCCGGCGACGACCAGCGCGCACGACATCCGCTTCCACCTGATCAACCCGGAAACCGGCAACCGCATCCGCACCCGCACCTTCGATGCGGAGGGCGACGAGGTGGAGCGGCGCGACCTGGTGCGCGGCTACGAGATCGAGAAGGACGAATACATCCTGCTGACCGACGAGGAGATCAAGTCGGTCCGCCTGGACTCCACCAAGACCATCGACATCGAGCGCTTCGTCGATGCCGCCGACATCGACCGCATCTACTGGGACAATCCCTACTACCTGGTGCCGGACGGCAAGGCGGGCGCGGATGCCTTCGTGGTGATCCGGACCGCCATGGAGAAATCCGCCAAGGTGGCGCTGGCACGGGTGGTGATGGGAACGCGGGAGCGTATCGTGGCGATCGAGCCGCGCGGCGCCGGAATGCTGGTGACGACTTTGCGCACGCATGACGAGGTGCGCGACTCCTCCGAGTATTTCGAGGATGTGCCGAAGGTCAAGGCCGATGCCGGGATGATCGAGATCGCCGAGCGGATCATCGCGCAGAAGGCCGGGCCGTTCGACCCCGCCGGGTTCAAGGACCGCTACGAGGACGCGTTGCGGGCACTGATCGAGAGCAAGCGGGATGGCGATGGCGGCGGCACCAAGGCGCCGGCGCCGCGCGAGGACAACGTGATCGACCTGATGGAGGCGCTGCGGCGCAGTCTTGAAGGGTCTTCGACCAAGGCGCCGGCCCGGGTGGCGGCGAAGGCCAAGCTGGCCGCCAAGGCGAAGGCGCCGCCCAAGACCAAGCCCAAGAGCAAGCCGGCGCCCCGCAAGCGCGCCGCGGCGAAGTGATGCCGGCCACGGACACCCTGCAGCGCTATCGCGCCAAGCGGAATTTTTCCCGAACTGCGGAGCCTCGGGGAGATGTCGCGGTGGCGGGGGCGCGCCTGGGCTTCGTGGTGCAGCGGCACGATGCACGTCGGCTGCACTACGACCTGCGTCTGGAATGGGGCGGGGTGCTGAAATCCTGGGCGGTGACACGCGGCCCCTCGCTCGACCCCGCCGACAAGCGGCTGGCGGTGGAGGTGGAGGATCATCCGCTGGACTATGCCGGCTTCGAGGGCAGCATCCCGAAGCCGGATTATGGTGGCGGCACGGTGCAGGTCTTCGACCGCGGGCTGTGGGCACCGCTGGACGCCGCGCGGGTGGACCAGGACCTGGCCAAGGGCGAGCTGAAATTCGTGCTGTCCGGCGAGAGGCTCAAGGGCGGCTTCGTGCTGGTGCGGATGAAGCCGCGCGGCGGCAACAAGGAAACCCGCAACAACTGGCTGCTGATCAAGGAAAAGGACAGCATGGCGACGCCCGGCAAGGGCGATGCGGTGCTGGCGGCGAAGACCTCCGTGCTCAGTGGACGCACGCTGGCGCAGATCGCGAAAGGCACGGCGGCACAGAAGACGAAGGCCGCGAGCCTGCCCAAATTCTTCGAGCCGCAGCTCTGCCGCCTGGTCGATACGCCACCGCGCGGCGAGGACTGGCTGCACGAGCTGAAGATCGACGGCTACCGGCTGCAGCTGCGCATCGTGGCGGGCGAGGCGACGCTGCGCACGCGCACGGGCCTCGACTGGACCGAGCGCTTCCCGGCGATCGCGGCGGCCGCGGCGCAGCTGCCGGATGGCATCATCGATGGGGAGGCGGCGGCGCTGGACGCGCAGGGCCAGCCGGATTTTCCGACATTGCAGGCGGTACTGTCCGGCACCAGCGAGGCGCCACTGGTGTTCTTCGGCTTCGACCTGCTGCATGACGGCCAGCGCGACCTGCGCGGGGAGCCGTTGGAGGCGCGCAAGCAGGCGCTGCGCAAGCGGCTTCCGGCGAAGCATCCGGTGCTGCGGTTCCTCGATCATTTCCCGGCGCCGGGTGCCGCGGTGCTGGCCTCGGCCTGCCGGCTGTCGATGGAGGGCATCGTCTCCAAGCAGCGCCACGCGGCCTATCGTGCCGGGCGTGGCGAGGCCTGGGCGAAGTCGAAATGTCGCGGCCGCGACGAATTCGTGGTGGGCGGCTTCACCCGCGGGTTGCGCGGCAACGGGCTCGGCGCGCTGCTCACGGGTGCGTGGCGTGGCGGCAAGCTCACCTATCTCGGCCGGGTGGGCACGGGGTTCCAGGCGGCGCCGGCGGCGGATCTGCTGCGGCGGCTGGCGAAGCTGGAGCGTGGCAACTCACCCTTCAGCGGGAAGCAGGCGGCGAAGCTGTCGGATGTGGTGTGGGTGGAGCCGGAGCTGGTTGTGGAGGTCGCGCATGGCGGCTGGACCGAGGACGGGCTGATGCGCCACGCCAGCTTCCAGGGCCTGCGTGAGGACAAGCCGGCAAAGCAGGTGACGCCACCGGCGGAGCAGCCGCCGGCGCCGCGGAAGGTGAAGCCGCCGCCCGGCATGAGCAACCCGGATCGCGTGCTGTGGCCGGCGACGGATGCGACGCCCGCGCTCACCAAGGCGGACCTTGCTGCCTACTACGCCCGCCATGCCGACCGGATCCTGGAGCATGTCGCGGGCCGGCCGCTGTCGCTGCTGCGGGCGCCCGATGGCATCGAGGGCGGGTTGTTCTTCCAGCGCCACGCGATGCCGGGCCAGTCGCCGCTGATCGGTGCGGTCCGGGTGGAGGGCCAGCCGAAGCCGTTCATGCGCATCGACGATGCGGCGGGGCTGGCGGCGCTGGCGCAGGTCTCGGCGGTGGAGCTGCACCCCTGGGGCGCGCGGGCCGATGCGCCCGGCGTGCCGGACCGGCTGGTCTTCGACCTCGATCCGGATGAGGGCGTGCCCTTCGAGCGGGTCATCCAGGCTGCGTTGGAACTGCGCGACCGGCTGAAGGCGCTGGGCCTCAAGCCCTTCGCCCGCGTCACCGGCGGCAAGGGCCTGCATGTGGTGGTGGGGCTGGCGCCACCGAGGCAGGGCGATGGGCCGGGATGGCCGGAGGCCAAGGCCTTCGCGCGCCTGGTGTGTGCGCTGATGGAGCGCGACCAGCCGAAGGCCTACACCACGACGCTGGCGAAGAAGGCGCGCAAGGGGCGCATCTTCCTCGACTATCTGCGCAACGACAGGCTCTCCACCGCCATCGCCTCCTGGTCCCCGCGCGGGCGGCCCGGCGCGCCGGTGGCGCGGCCTGTGGCCTGGTCCGCCGTGAAGCCCGGGCTGGACCCGGCCGGCTGGACGCTGGACACGTCGATGCAGGGGCGCATCGGCGCGGACCCCTGGGCCGGCTTCGGCAAATCCGCCGGCAGCCTGCGCGATGCGATGGAAGAACTGGCGCGCGAGGCGAAGGCATGAAGCAGCTGTTCTCGCCGCGCGCCGACAGCCGCCTGCGCGGCGTGCTGATCATCGGCGCCGCGGCGCTGGTGCTGCTGGCCACGGCGGCCTTTGCCTGGAGCCGGTCCGGTGGCGCCTGGAATCTCGGCGAGCCGGCGGCGCAGCCGATCCCGTTCAGCCACGCGATCCATGCCGGCCAGATCGGGCTGGACTGCCGCTACTGCCACGCCACGGTGGAAGACGCCGCCGGCGCCGGCATGCCGACGGCGGAAACCTGCCTCGGCTGCCACAGCCAGGTGTGGAATGTCGGCGCGCAGTTCGCCCCGCTGGAGACGGCATTGCGGCTGGGCACGCCGGTCACCTGGTCTTCCGTGCACCGGCTGCCGGAACATGTGCGCTTCAACCATGCCGCGCATATCGGCGCCGGCGTCACCTGCGCCACCTGCCACGGCGCGGTGCAGGAGATGCCACGCACGGTGAAGGCGGAGACGCTGTCCATGGGCTGGTGCCTGGACTGCCACCGCGATGCCCCCGCCGCGCGGCCGGTGCAGCACCATGGCACGGAGATTTCCGAACTGACCAACTGCTCCACCTGCCACCGGTGAGCGCGGAACCCCCATGCACGGAACCGGCGCAGTCACGACGCGTTGCCGAGGCTGGGAGCAGGGGGCGATGGATGCGCGACAAGGTGTGGCTGCCGCCGCTGCTGCTGCTGCTCGGCGCCTGCAGCGGCGTGCAGACGCCGCTCGACCCGCTGGGCGAACAGGCGGCGCGCATCGCCGTGCTCAGCTGGGTGCTGTTCATCGGCGGCACCGTGATCTTCGCGCTGGTGATGGGCCTGCTGGTCTTCGCGCTGATCGCCCCGGCACGCGTGCGCAACGCCATCGGCAACCGGCGCTTCGTGATCGGCGGCGGAATCGTGTTCCCGACCGTCACGCTGATCGCGCTGCTGGTGTATTCCCTCGGCGTCTCCCGCGCCCTGGTGGTGCCGCAGAGCGATGACCCTCTGCGCATCGAGATCATTGCGCGGCAATACTGGTGGGAAGTGCGCTACCCGGATGCGGGCGAGGGCGCCGTGACCGCCAATGAACTGCACCTGCCGGTGGGGCGGGAGGTGGAGCTGATCCTGACCTCGGGCGACGTGATCCACAGCGTCTGGATTCCGAACCTGCACGGCAAGATGGACATGATCCCCGGCAAGGCGAACCGGCAACGCCTGCGCGCCGACCGGCCGGGCGTGATGCGCGGGCAGTGCACCGAATTCTGCGGCACGCAGCACACGCTGATGGCCTTCTGGGCGGTGGCGCAGGAGCCGGCGGCTTTCGAGGCCTGGCTGGCGCGGCAGCGCGACCCGGTGCCGGAACCCGCCAATGCCGAACAGGCGCGCGGGCGCGAGGTTTTCGGCGAGGCCGGTTGCGGCGCCTGCCATGCGGTGCGCGGCACGGAATGGCAGGGGCGGCTCGGGCCGGACCTGTCCCGCATCGGCTCCCGCCTCACGATCGGCGCGGGCGCGCTGGAGAACAACCGCGGCACGCTGGCCGGCTGGGTCGCCGGGTCGCAGGACATCAAGCCGGGCAATGCGATGCCGTCCTTCGGGCGTTCGCTGAGCGGCGACGATCTGCGCGCGGTCGCGGCCTGGATGGAGGCGCTGCGCTGATGGACACGCAGCCGCACCAGGTCGAGACCCCGAACACGCTGCCACGGCCGGAGGCCGAGCTGGCCGAGCTGCAGCGCATCTGGCGGCAGCCACCCGGCTGGCGGGCGATCAGCGAGGTGAACAACGGGCTGGTCGGGCCGCTGTTCGTCGCCACCGCGCTGCTGTTCTTCCTGCTGGCCGGGCTGCTGGCGCTGGTGATGCGGGCGCAGCTGGCCTTCCCGGGCCTGACGCTGGTGAACCCCGACACCTACAACCAGCTTTTCACCATGCACGGCACGGTGATGATGTTCCTGTTCGCCGTGCCGGCGGTGGAAGCGGTGGCGATCACGCTGCTGCCGGCCATGATCGGGGCGCGGGAACTGCCGTTCCCGCGCCTCGGGGCCTACGCCTTCCTGATCTACCTGATCGGCGGGCTGTGCTTCTACAGCAGCATCTTCTTCGGCGTCGCACCCGATGGTGGCTGGTTCATGTACCCGCCGCTGACCAGCAAGGCCTATTCGCCCGGCATCAACACCGACATGTACCTGCTGGGCATCGGCTTCATCGAGATCTCGGCCATCGCCGGCGCCATCGAGCTGATCGTCGGCATCCTGCGCTGCCGGGCGCCCGGCATGACGCTGGGGCGCATGCCGGTCTATGCGTGGGGCATCCTGGTCTTCGCCGGCATGGTCATCTTCGCGTTTCCCGCCGTGATCATCGCCAGCACCCTGCTGGAGCTGGAACGCGCCTTCGACTGGCCGTTCTTCCTGCCGGAGCGTGGCGGCGACCCGATGCTGTGGCAGCACCTGTTCTGGTTCTTCGGCCACCCGGAAGTCTACGTCATCTTCCTGCCGGCGGCGGCGATGGTGTCCATGATCGTGCCGGCGATGGCGGGGGTGCCGCTGGTCGCGCATTCGCTGGTGGTGCTGGCGCTGGTGGGCACCGCCTTCATCAGCTTCGGGCTGTGGGTGCACCACATGTACGCCACCGGCATCCCGCCGCTGTCGCTGTCCTTCTTCGCCGCCGCCGGCTTCGCGGTCTCCATCCCCTCCGGCCTGCAGGTCTTCGCCTGGATCGCGACCTATGCCAGTGCCGGGCGGCGCGTGCAGTTCACCACGCCGTCGCTGTTCATCCTCGGCTTCCTGTTCATCTTCGTCATCGGCGGCCTGACCGGCGTGATGGTGTCCGTCACGCCGTTCGACTGGCAGGCGCACGACACCTACTTCATCGTGGCGCACCTGCACTACGTGCTGATCGGCGGCATGGTGTTCCCGCTGTTCGCGGCGCTGTACTACTGGGCGCCGGCGGTGGGTGCGCCGCTGTCGGGACGGCTCGGCAGATGGGCGTTCTGGCTGCTGTTCCTCGGCACCAACGTGACCTTCTTCCCGATGCACATCAGCGGCTTCATGGGCATGCCGCGTCGCATCTACACCTTTCCCACCGGCTTCGGGCTCGAGATCTGGAACCTGATCTCCTCGATCGGCGCGGCGATGTTCGCGGCCGGCGCGCTGGTGCTGCTGATCGACGTCGCGAAGAACTTCCGTTTCGGCCGGCAGGACCGGCAGGAGAACCACTGGAACGCCGGCACCCTGGAATGGATCGCCGGGCCGAACTACGGGATGCGCAGCCTGCCGCTGGTGCGGGACCGCTATCCGCTGTGGCATGACCCGGACCTGAAGCGCCAGGTCGAGGCCGGCGGCCACTTCCTGCCCTTCGCCGCGACCGGGCGGCGGGAGGCGCTGATCACCAGCCCGGCGGAGGCGACGCCGCAATACATCGCCTTCGTCGGCGGCCCGGGCTGGAGCCATGTGGTCGCGGCGGTGGGCACTGCGGTGTTCTTCCTGGCGCTGGTGTGGCCCTTCCCGATCCTGGCGGCGGTGGCGGGCCTGGTGGCGCTGGCCGCCTTCATCAGCTGGCTTTGGTTCGGCTCGGACCACGCGCCGCCGCGGACGCGCCAGGCCGATATCGGCGCCGGCATCATCCTGCCGACCCATGCCACCGGGCCGGTCACGGCGTCCTGGTGGGCGATGGTCTGTACGATGCTGGTCAGCGGCACCGCCTATGCGTGCCTGTGCGGCAGCTACCTGTTCCTGTGGCTGGTCAATGGCGACGCCCTGTGGCCACCGCCGGGCCAGGGGTTGCCGGTGACGGGCTGGGGCCTTGCGGCGCTCGGCCTGTACGTCACGGCCGCGGTGGCGGTCTCCGCCGCCGGACGGATGCTGGGCGGCGCTTCGCCCTGGCCGCACCGCATCGCGCTGCTGGCCGGGCTGGCACTGCTGGCGGGCGGTCTGCTGGCCGATGGCTGGTCCCTGTGGCAGGGCGTGATCCACCCGACGGTGCACGCCTATGGCGCCGCCTCCTGGGGGCTGTACGTCTGGCAGGCGGCGCATGTGCTGATCGCGCTGCTGATGGGCGGCTACACGCTGGCGCGGTCGCTGGCCGGGATGCTGGATGGCGAGCGGCGGCTGACCATGGACAACACCCGGCTGTTCTGGCTGTACACGGTGGGCCAGGGCCTGGTCGGGCTGGCGCTGCTGCACGGCTTCCCGAGGCTGCTGGCATGAGCCAGGCCCGCGCCCCGCGCTCCGCCTTCTCCGTGGTCGGGATCACCGCGGGGTTCGTGCTGTGGGCGCTGCACTTCACGATGATCTACGCCATCAACGCCTTCGCCTGCGAACGCGGCATGGAAGGTGCCACGTTGCTTGGCCTGCCCTGGGTGCCGGTGCTGGTGGTGGCCGCCACGCTGCTGGTGCTGCTGCCCCTGGCGGTGCTGCTGCGGCGCGCCATCGGCACATCGCGACTGGCGGAGGGCGGGCAGGCCGAACCCGGGTTCAGCCACTGGTTCACCGCCGCGGCGGCCGCCTACGCCATGCTCGCCGTCCTGTTCCAGGCGGCGCCGTCGCTGGTCCTGCCGCCCTGCGGAGTCGGCTACTGACCGGGGCCGGCCTCCGCCCTGGGGCGCATCCGTGGCTCCGGCCGGGTGCCGGCTTCGCCCTCCGCCAGCGGCATCCCGGCGGGCACGGCGGGCGCCTGCCCGATGGTGTAGAGGTAGGTCGCCGCATCGCGCGCCTCGGCTTCCGTCAGGCCGAGCGCAGGCATGGCGGAGCCGGGCGAGAGGGATTGCGGGTTGCGCAGGAAGGCCACGAGGTTCTCCGGGGTGTTGGATCGGCTGCCGCCGACATAGCCGCGCCGGGCCCATTCCATCAGCGGCGGGCCGACCCAGGCGACGGCGCCGGTGATGCCGGGAATCACGTGGCAGGCGCCGCAGCCATGTTCGGTGATGACGGTGCGGCCGCGCGCCGCGTCGCCGCCGACGATGCGCAGCTCCGCCGGAGGCGCAGCCTCCCCACAGCCTGCGAGCAGCAGCAGCAGCGCGAGGCCGCGTCGTGTCCGGTCCATGCCGCGCCAACGTCGATTGGCCCGCCGCGGTTGCATCGGCCGGGAACCAAGCGGCCCGCTGGCGCGTCACCGATGCAGCGCCGGCCTGGCGTGCCGACGGAGCCGCCCATCATGACGCCGCCCGATGCCCTGCCACCCGAAGCCTTGGAACCGCCTTCTGCGGACCGGCGCAGCGTGCTGCGCGCCGCCGGTGCCTCCCTGGCCCTGGCGGCTGCCGCGGGCTGCGATGCGGGCAGCGAGTTCGGCAGCCCGCTGTATGCGCCCGCGCGCGGGGTGGCGGAGGCGACGGGCCGCTACGCCACGGTGCTCGACCTCGACGGCATCGGCCGCGGCGTGCTGGTGCGGACCCGCGCCGGCCACGCCATCAAGGTGGAGGGCAATCCACGCCACCCGGGCAGCCTGGGCGCCACCGACATCTTCCTGGAAGCCGCCGTGCTGGGGCTGCACGACCCGGCGCGGTCGCGGCGCATCCGGCGGCAGGGCCGCGTGCTGCGGGATGCGGCGACGCTCGCGGCGTGGCTGGAGGAACAGCGCGGCGCGCTGGCGGCGCGCGGCGGGGAGGGCCTGCGCATCCTGACCGGGCCGGTCTCCTCGCCCACGCAGCGCCGGCTGATCGCGGCGGTGCTCCAGCGCTGGCCGGGCGCGCGCTGGCATGTGCATGCGCCGCTGGCCGATGCGGCGGCGGCGGAAGCCGCGCGGCTGGTATTCGGGGAGGCGCTGGTGCCGCTGCCGGACCTGGCGCGCGCCCGCTGCGTGCTGTCCCTCGGCGCGGACCTGCTGGGACCCGGCCCGGCGCAGATCGCGCAGGCGCGCGGCTGGGCGCTGGCACGCCAGGTGGGGCGCGAAGTGGGGCAGTTGCCGGTGCTGATCGTGGCGGAGCCGACGCCGACGCTGACAGGCTCGAAGGCGGATCGCCGCCTGGCGCTGCCACCGGCGCAGATCGAGGCGCTGGCGCGGGCCGTGGCCGCGGCGCTTGGCGTCACGGCGGTGCAGGGCGCGACACATCCGGACGCCGCCGGCATCGCCGCCGCCTTGCGCGCCGCAGGCCCGGATGCGTTGGTGGTGGCCGGGCGCGGGCAAGGCGTGGCGGTCCACGCGCTGGCGCATGCGATGAACGCGGCGCTGGGCGCGGAGGTCCGGCACATCGCCGATCCGGTGGCCGCCGAGGCCGGCACGCTGGCGGCGCTGGCGCGGGATGCCGGCGCGGTGACGCATCTGCTGGTGCTCGATGCCAACCCGATGCAGGACGCGCCTGCTGATTTCGACATGGCGGCGCTGCTGCGCCGCGTGCCGCACACGCTGCATGCCGGGCTGTATCCGGACGAGACCGCCTTGGCGTGCGACTGGCACCTTCCGCTGCGGCATCCGCTGGAAAGCTGGGGCGACAGCCTCGCCCATGACGGCACGGCGGCACTGCGCCAGCCGGTGACGGTGCCGCTGGTGGAGGGTGCGACGACGCCGGAGGAGATCCTGGCGCGGCTGGCCGGGTTGCCGGGCGATGGCCAGGCGCTGGTGCGGGACACCTGGCGCGCGGCCTGGGGGGATGCGGGCTTCGAGGAGCGCTGGCTGGCGGTGCTGGAGGCCGGGGTGGTGGAGGACAGCGCTTCGCCGCCGCGCCCATCGGCATTGCGCGCCGATTTCGCGTTGCCCGCCGCGACGCCTGGTGCCCCCGGGCCGGTCGCGGTCTTCGCGCCCGATCCGCACCTGCATGATGGCAGCTTCGCGCCGCTCGCCTGGTTGCAGGAATTGCCGCGGCCGCTCAGCCGCCTGGCCTGGGGCAACGCGGCGCTGATCGCGCCGGCGGATGCGGCGGCGCTGGGGCTGCGGGATGGCGCGGAGGTCGAGCTGGAACTGGCAGGGCGCAGGCTGCGCGCGCCGGTGCTGGTCATGCCGGGCCAGGCCGCCGGGGTGGTGACGCTGCCGCTCGGCGGCGGGCGACGCGCGGCCGGCGGGGTGCCCGGCGAGGTCGGCTTCGACGCCTACCGGCTGCGCTCCGCCGCGGCGCCGTGGGTTGCGCCGGGCCTGGCGTTGCGGCCCCTCGGCGAGGCCGTGGCGCTGCTCGACACCAGCTACGGCCAGGACCTCGCGGATGGCGCGCCGCGGGTGCGGCGCATCGGGGTGGAGGCGGGCATCCCGCCGCTGCCGCCGCCGCGATCGCTGTATCCGGATTGGGCGTACCCCGGCCATGCCTGGGGCATGTCGATCGACCTCGACACCTGCATCGGCTGCAACGCCTGCGCCATCGCCTGCCAGGCGGAGAACAACGTGCCGGTGGTCGGGCCGGAGGAGATGGCGCGCGGGCGGGCCATGCATTGGCTGCGCGTCGATCTCGTGCGGGCGGAGGACGCGGTGGATTTCCAGCCGGTCCCCTGCATGCATTGCGAGAAGGCGCCGTGCGAGGTGGTCTGCCCCGTCAACGCCACGGTGCATGACAATGAGGGCCTGAACGTCATGGTCTATCCGCGCTGCATCGGCACGCGGACCTGTTCCAACAACTGCCCCTACAAGGTGCGGCGCTTCAACTGGACGGATTACGGGCGGCAGGCGGATGCGGTGCCGGTGCGCAATCCGGATGTGCCGATCCGCCCGCGCGGCGTGATCGAGAAATGCACCTACTGCCAGCACCGCATCCAGGCGGCGCGCGACGTCGCGCGGCAGGAGGGTCGCCCGATCCGTGACGGCGAGGTGCGCACCGCCTGCCAGCAGGCCTGCCCGACGCGCGCCATCCATTTCGGCGACATCAACGATCCGGGCAGCGACGTCTCGCGTGCCAAGGCACAGCCGCGCAACTACGCGCTGCTCGGCAACCTGGATACGCGGCCGCGCACCACCTACCTCGCGCGCCTGGTGCCGGAGGCGTGAGTACCGGCTTCGACACGCGGCCGGTCTCCGACACGCCGCTGCGGCCGGATTTCGGCTGGCGGTTCGGGCTTTCGGTCGCGGCGGCGGCGCTCGCCACGCTGCTGCTGGCCTATGCGGTGGTGGCGCTGCTGCTGCGTGGCACGGCGCTGTGGGGCACCAACGTGCCCTTCGTCTGGGGCTTCGACCTGATCAACTACGTGTGGTGGATCGGCATCGCCAATGCCGCCAGCCTGTTCGCGGTGATCCTGGTGCTGCGCCGGCACGGGCTGCGCACCGCGGTGAACCGCTTCGCGGAAGCCGCGGCGCTGGCGGCGGTGGCGGCGGCGGCGCTGTATCCCATCCTGCATCTCGGGCGGCCCTGGCTGTTCTACTGGACCGTGCCCTATCCCGCGACCTACGCGGTGTGGCCCAACTTCCGAAGCACGCTGGTGTGGGATTTCTGGGGTATCATGTCGCATGTCGTGGTCACCGGGCTGTTCTGGTACACCGGCCTGATCCCGGACCTCGCCACCATGCGCGACCGCGCGGTGGCGAAGCGGCGCATGGTCTCGGCGCGGATCTATGGCGTGTTCGCGCTGGGCTGGCGTGGCTCCGTGGTGCATTGGGCGCGCCACCAGGCGGCCTACCGGCTTGTGGCGGCGCTGGTGCTGCCGATGCTGGTCTCGGCACAGACCATCGTCGCGCTGGAATTCGCCACGACCCTCGTGCCGGAATGGCACCAGGCCCGGCTGCCGCTGCATGTGGTGGCGACCGGCGTGCCCTCCGGCCTCGGCGTGGTGCTGGCGCTGGCGGCGCTGCTGCGCGGCGGGCTGCGGCTGGAACGCTTCATCGACGAGGGTGACATCGATCTGCTGGGCAAGCTGATGGCAGCGACCGCAGTGCTGTGCGGCTACGTCTATGCCGAGGCGCTGCTGGTCGCGGTGCTGGAGGATGCGGTGACGCGGGATGCCATGCTGGCGCGCGCCTTCGGCGCCTATGCCGGGCTGTACTGGGGCGGCTTCGCGCTGATCGTGCTGGTGCCGCAGCTGCTGTGGCTGCGCCGCTTCCGGCTGCAGGCGCGCTGGGCGGTGCCGATCGGGCTGGCGGCCGCCGCCGGCGTGTGGCTCGACCGTTTCTCCATCGTCGCCGGCGGGCTGCTGCGCGACCACCTGCCGCGCATCGGGCCGCTATACGTGCCGACGGTGCCGGAATGGACGCTGCTGGCCGGCACCGTCGGGCTGTTCGTGCTGCTGATGCTGGGCTTCGCCCGCTTCGTCCCGGTGGTGTCCATGTTCGAGACGCGGCACGAGGAAAGCGAGGCGGACGTGCCATGACCGAGGGTAGGACCACCGCCGTCGTCGCTGAATTCGCCGAACAGGATGCGATGGTGGACGCGCTGCGTGCGGCCCGGGACTTCGGCTGGCGCCGGATGGATGCGCATGCGCCGTTCCCGGTGCCGGATGCGGCGCGGCTGCTCGGCGTGCGAGGCGCTTCGGTGGCGTGGATCGCGATCGGCGCCGGGCTGTTCGGCGGGGTGCTGGCCTATGCGACGCAGTGGTGGCTCAGCGTGCAGGTCTATCCGATCAATGTCGGGGGCCGGCCGCTGCACGCGCTGCCGGCCTTCCTGCCGGCCACCACCATCGTCGCGATCCTGTGGGCGGCGGCCGGCGCGCTGGTCGGCATGCTGGCGCTGAACCGCCTGCCGCGGCTGAGCCACCCGGTCTTCGCCGCGCCCGGCTTCGGCCGCGCCAGCGAGGACCGCTTCTTCCTGTGCCTGTTCACCGGCGACCCCGGCCTCGACGCCGCCGAGGCGCGCCACCTGCTGCGCCCGCACAAGCCGCTGCGCATCAGCGAGGTGGCGGAATGAGGCGCCTGCTGCCCATCCTTCTTTTGCCGATAAGTCTGTTGGCAGCCTGCGATGGCTGGCCCGCCAGCACGCCGCCCGCGCCGCCCGCCCCGCCTCCGCCCGGCGCGGTGGCGCAGGGCGAGGCCGCGCGACGCCAGGCGCTGGCGCCGCCGGGGCCGGAGGTGACGCCGGCGCTGCTGGAGCGCGGCGCGGCGCGCTACGCCATCCACTGCACGCCCTGCCATGGCCCCTCCGGCGCCGGCGACGGCCCCGTCGTCGCGCGCGGCTTCCCGGCGCCGCCGCCACTGCCGGCGGAGGCGGCGGAGAGCATGGCGGTGATCGCGGAGAACCGCGCCCGCGCGCACCCCTTCGCGGACCGCATCGCCCCCGCCGACCGCTGGGCGATCGCGCGCTTCGTCGAGAGGCTGGCGCCGTGAAGCTTCTCGCCGCCCTGGCCGTGGCGCTGGCCGTCGCCCTGGCCATCGGCTTCGGCGGGCCGGTCCTGGCCGAGGCCTGGCTTGCCGGCTTCCTGCTGTGGACGCTGCTCGGCGTCGGGGCCATCGGCGTGCTGGCGCTCGGCCATCTGCTGCGGGAGGAATGGCTGGCGCCTATCCGCCCGCCGCTGGAAGCCGCCGCGCGCAGCCTGCCGCTGCTGGCGCTGATGGCGCTGCCGGTGCTGTGGAGCGTCGAGACGCTGTACCCTTGGGCGCCGGAAACGGGTGGCCCGGATGAGGGTCTCCGCGCCGCCATTCTGCAGCCCATGGGGTTCCGGCTGCGCGCGGCCGGTTATCTGCTGGTCTGGGCGGTGCTCGGCTGGCGGCTGGCGCGGCCGGGGCGGCACCAGGGCCTGTCGGCGCTGACGCTGACCCTGTTGCTGCCGACGATGACGCTGGCCGGCTTCGACTGGGTGCTGTCCCGCGACACCGCCTGGTACCCCAGCCTGCAAGGCTTTTCCCTGTGGGTGCAGGGGCTGGCGGCGGCGCTCGCGGCGGCCATCCTGGCTGGCCGCCCGCATCCGGATTCGGACGGGCTGCCGGGGCTGGAACGCGCCCTGCTGACGCTGGGGCTGGCGGTGCTGTGGCTGTGGTTCAGCCAGTTCATCGTGGTGTGGATGGCGGACCTGCCGGAGGAATCGGCCTGGTACCTGCGCCGGCTGGGGGATTGGGGCTGGGTGCAGCTCGGCCTCGCTTTGCCGGCGCTGCTGCTGGCCATCGCCCTGGCCGCGCCGCCGGACCACGGGCGCTGGCGCATGGTCGCGGTGTGCTGGCTGCTGCTGGTGCAGTTCGGCGCGCATCTGTGGTGGGTGCTGCGGCCGGACGCGCCGGTGGCGCGGCCCTCGCCCTGGCTGGATCTTATGGTGGCCGCGGGGCTGGGGGCGGCGTGGCTGCTGTGGTGCCTCGGAGACCGGTCGAGGATGCCGGCGGCTGAGGATCCGCGTGGTGTTCTGCGCACCTGGCCGAAGGTGGACGCCGCCGATGCTGGTCGCATCGGCAAGTCCGCCGACGCCCCAGGGGCGTAGAAGACCCGCGGAGCCGACCCGCCCGGCGTTCTCGGCCGGTCTCTCAGCCCTTCGGCCCCTGCCAGGGCCAGCGACCCTCGATCTCGACCTCCAGCGACAGGCTGAGCACGGTGCGGATCAGCACCACCAGGCCGAGGGCCGCGACCGTCGTCAGCGTCATCGGTGCGGCGACGGTGTGCACGATATCCGCCGCCACCAGCAGTTCCAGGCCGAGCAGGATCGCCCGCCCGAGATTGGCGCGGTAGGGCTTGAAGGAGTCGGACCAGCCGGGCTGTCCGCGGCTGAACCCGGCGCGCAGGTACAGCGCGCTGGTGGCGACGACGCCGACCAGCAGCACCAGAACCCCGGCGAGTTCCAGTCCGGCCGCCGCCCATTCGGCGAGGCCGCCGACCCAATCGCCCGGTCCATGGCTTGTCATGTCCGGGATAAAGCGCCGGCCGGGCCATGGTTGCGGGGAACCGTGGCGCGGCTGGATCGTCATGGCCGGAATGGATCAGTTCAACCCGCGCGCCCTGCCCGCCCTGCACCGGCTGCTTGCCGGGCCGGAGGCTGCGGCGCTGCTGGCGCGGCATCCGCGCCCGGCGGTGGCGGCGGCGCTGCGGGCGGAGCTGGCGGCGGTGCGACAGGGCGGCACCGGGTTTTCCGCACCGCGCGCCTTCGCCGCGGCCGAGGCGGCGCTGGAGGCTGCGGCACGGCCGGGCCTGCGCCGCGTCATCAACGCGACGGGCGTTGTGCTGCACACCAATCTCGGCCGCGCGCCACTGCCGCAGGCTGCGCTTGCGGCCCTGGCCGGCGGCTACTGCAACCTGGAGCTGGACCTCGGGACCGGCCGCCGCGGCCATCGCCACGCCGCCTGCGCCGCGCTGCTGGCCGAACTGACGGGCGCCGAGGCGGCACTGGTGGTGAACAACGGCGCCGCCGCCATGCTGCTGGCGATGACGGCGCTGGCGGCGGGCGGCGAGGCCGTGGTCTCCCGCGGCGAGCTGGTCGAGATCGGCGGCGGCTTCCGCATCCCGGACGTGATCCGCCAGGGCGGCGCCGCGCTGGCGGAGGTCGGCACCACCAACCGCACCCGCCTGTCCGACTACGCCGCGGCGATCGGCCCCGCGACGCGCCTGCTGCTGCGCGTCCACCAGAGCAACTTCGCCATGCGCGGCTTCACGGCGCTGCCGGATGCGGCGGCGATCGCGGCGCTGGCGCGGGAGAGGGGGCTGCTGTCGGTGGTCGATCTCGGCAGCGGCGCGATGGTCGATCTTTCGCGGTACGGCCTGCCGGCGGAGCCGACGCTGGCGCAGGCGGTGGCGCAAGGCTTCGACGTGGTGGTGGCGAGCGGCGACAAGCTGCTCGGCGGGCCGCAGGCCGGGCTGGTGCTCGGGCGGGCGGAGGTGGTGGCGCGGCTGGCGGCGCATCCGCTGATGCGCGCGCTGCGGCCGGACAAGCTGACGCTGGCGGCGCTGGAGGCGACTTTGCGCCTGTACCGCGACCCGGAGACGGTCGTGCGGACGATCCCGGCGTTGGCGATGCTGACGGCGCCGGTGGCGGAGGTTTCCGCACGCGCGGCGCAACTGCTGGCGCTGCTGCCGCAGGGCGAGATCGTAGCCGGCACCTCCCTGGTCGGTGGCGGATCGCTGCCCGCCGTCGAATTGCCGAGCTGCCTGCTGGCGCTGCCCGGGCCGGCCGAGGCGCTCGCCGCGCGGCTGCGCCAGGGCGAGACGGCGGTGATGGCGCGCATCGCGGGCGGCCGCCTGCTGCTGGACCTGCGCACGGTGACGGAGGACGAGGTGCCGGCACTCGCCGCCGCGATCCGCGCGGCGCTGGCATGAGAAGCGCGCTGGTCGGCGTGCTCGGCCATGTCGACCACGGCAAGAGCGCGCTGGTGCGGGCGCTGACGGGCACGGACACCGATCGGCTGCCGGAGGAGAAGGCGCGCGGCATCTCCATCGTGCTCGGCTTCGCCCGCCTGCTGCGGGACGGGGCGGAGATCGACCTGGTGGATGTGCCGGGGCATGAGCGCTTCCTGCGCACCATGATCGCCGGCGCCACCGCCATCGAGGCCGCCCTGCTGTGCGTCGATGCCGCGGAAGGCGTGCGGGCGCAGACGGTGGAACATGCGGAGGTCGCGGCGCTGCTCGGCGTTTCGCGCGGCGTGGTGGCGCTGACGCGCTGCGATCGCGTGCAGGATTCCAAGGCGGCGGAGGCTGAAGCGCGGGCGCTGCTTTCGCGGCTTGGCCTGGGCGATTGGCCGGTGGTCGCGACCGCCGCCGTGACCGGCGACGGCGTGCCGGGGCTGGCCGCGGCCTTGGCGGGGCTGGCGCGTCCGGATGTGCAGGCCGGCGAAGGCGCCTGGCTGCCGGTGGACCGTGCCTTCTCCCGCCCCGGCGCCGGCACCGTGGTGACCGGCGCGCTGCGCCGCGCGAAGCTGACCGTGGGGAATGAGGTGGAGATCTGGCCCGGCGGCGCCGTGGCGCGGCTGCGCGGCGTGCAGATGCATGGCGCGGCGGTGGAACAGGCCTCGCCCGGTCGCAGGGTCGCGGTGGCGTTGCGCGGGGTGACGGTGGACCAGGTGCCGCCGGGCAGTGCGCTGGCCGCGCCGGGGCTGCTGGTGGAGTCGCGGCGGCTGGATGCGCGTGTGGTGCTGCTCGCCTCCGCGCCGGCCGCGCTGCCGCGTGGGGCCGCGCTGCGCCTGCTGGCCGGAACGGCGGAAGTCGGCGCGCGGCTGCACCTGCTGGACCGGGCGGCGCTGGCGCCTGGTGAGGCCGCGGTGGCACAGCTTCGCCTGGATGCGCCGCTGGCGATGCCGGCGCGGGAGCGCTTCGTGCTGCGCCTGGCCAGCCCCGCGCGAACGGTCGGCGGCGGGTTGGTGCTGGACCCGGCGCCGCCGCGCCGGTCCGCGCGCGATGCGGCGCTGCTGGCGGCGATGGCGGCGGCGGGGCCGGAGGATGCCTCGGCGCTGCGCCTGCGCGCGGCGGGCGCCCGGGGCGCGACGGCGGCGGCGCTGGCACGTATCGCGGGTGTGCTGCCAGCTTCGCTCCTTCTGCCGGATGCGGTGCGGCTGTCGGGCGGGCTGTTGCTGCACCGGGAGGCCTGCACGGCCTTGGAGGCCGCGGCGGTGGCGGCGGTGGAGGCGGCGCAACTGCGCGACCCCGCCGCGCCGGGGCCGGGCCTGGCGGAGCTGCGCGCCGCCCTGCCGGCCGGAGCGCCGGTGGAGGGCGTGCTGGCGCGGCTGGTCGCGGCGCGCCGCCTGGATCTCGCCGCCGGCCGCTTCACCCGGCACGGCCTGGATCCGCTGGCGCTGCTGCCGCAGGCCGCGCGCAGCCTGCTGGACGCCACCGAGGCCAGCTTCCGGGACGCCGGCCTGGCGCCGCCCGATGCGGCGGTGGTGGTGGCGGGGCAGCGGGCACGGGCGCAGGCCGTGGCGCTGCTGGTCCGCACCGGCCGCCTGGTCCGGGCGCCGGACGCCGTGCAGAAGCGGGAGGTGCTGTTCCATCGTGTCGCGATGGCCGACGCACGGGCGGCGTTGCGGCAGGCCTATGGCGGACGCGCCGAGGGCTTCCTGGTGGGCGATTGCGGCCGGCTGCTCGGCATCTCCCGGAAATTCGCGGTACCGTTGCTGGAGCGGCTGGATGCGGAGGGGCTGACGCGGCGCTCCGGCGACCGGCGTCATATCGTCGCGGAACCGGATGTCGTGCCGGGCAGTTGAAGCCGCGGAGGCGACAGGTGGCCTGGTGGCCCCCACGGTCTTCAAAACCGGCGATCCGCTCAACCCGGATGGTGGGTTCGATTCCCATCCGCCTCCGCCAGCAACCCAGGGTTGATCTTCTGCTATAATCAACTTTGTGCTATACCGCCTCACGAAGCCGTGTATTCTTTGGCCCATGAGCGACGCACCCATCTCCCAAGCCTGCATCGTCACCTTCAGCCCACGGCCGGCTGCCGCCCCGGAAGCGACCCGTGCGCCGAAACCCGCACCGCCGCGTGCGCCCACCAACACCTTCGTCGTGGGCTTGCTGCGGCAGGGCTACTACAACGCGGTCGCCTACATGAACGCGCTGACCGCTCGCCAGACCTGAGCCGCGTCGTCTAATCGTCCTGCGGTCGCAGATAGGCGAACCAGTAGGCGAGGCCGATGGCGCCGCCGCCGATGACGTTGCCGATGGTGACGGGCACCAGGTTGCCGAGGAAGCTGCCAAGGCCGATCGGCCCCGCCTCGCCCTGCACCAGCCAGCCGAAGGGGATCAGCGACATGTTGGCCACCGAATGCTCCAGCCCCATGGCGACGAAGGCGGCGATGGGCGGGATGATGACCAGCACCTTGTCCGCCGCGCTGCGCGCCCCGAAGGCCAGCCACACTGCCAGGCAGACCAGCATGTTGGCCAGGATGCCGCTGGCCAGCGCCGCGCCGAAGCCGAGTTCCACCTTGCGCGTCGCGCCGGCCAAGGCCGCGGCGCCCACCGCGCCGTCGCCCGCCAGGTGCAGGTTGGCCGCGAAGGCGAGCAGCACGATGGCGATGGAGCCCACGAAGTTCGCGACATAGGCCAGCAGCAGCGCCCACAGGATCGGCGCGAAGCCGGCGCGGCCTTCCGCCCAGGCCACCACCAGCAGCGTGTTGCCGGTGAACAGTTCCGCCCCGCCGAGCAGCACCAGGATCAGGCCGAGCGAGAACACCACGCCCGCGAGCACCTGCGCCGGGCCGAAGGGCAGGGCATCGGAGGTGCCGGCCAGCGCCGTCATCGCGAACAGCCCGCCGAAGGCGATGTAGGCACCGGCCAGCAGCGCCAACATCAGCAGCACCGGCGCATCGAGTTCCGCCTTGGTCTTGCCCTTGGCGCGGGTGGCGATGGCGATCTTCTTCGGGGGGCGGATCTCGCCCGGGGAGGTCTCGCTCATGCGGCGTCGCACGCCGCAAGTGCGGCACGCGCCTCCTGCAGTCGTTCGGTGCGAAAACCCATGATGGGAACGGCGCCGGACCAGGTCAGGCTGAGCACCGCATTGGTGCAGGCGAGCCGCCGGTCGAGGTCCGCCGACGCGCCATCCGCGCGGCGCCGCGCCACCTGCAGGTCGCGCAGCGCGACCACGGATTTCAGGGCCTGCATCGCTTCCTCCACGGTGCTGGGGGGTGCCACGGCGATCAGGCGGTCGAGCGCCGCCAGCGCGGCCTGCCGGGCGGAGGCCTCCGCGTTCATCGCTGCGTCGTCCGGAACACGTCGCCGGGACGCCGGGCGCTGGCATTGCCGGCGGTCAGCACGCCATGGCGCATCGCGGCGCCGCCGAGCAGCATGGCGATGGATGCGGCCTCCGGGAGCAGCTTCTCCGCCCGGCCACCCAGCGCACGGCCCAGCACGTGAGCGGCGAAGGGCAGCACCGCGCCGGCGACGGTGCCGCCGCCGTTGATGAGCGTGTTGGGCGTGCCGCGCGGCGCGACGCCGGCGCGCTGCCATTGCGCCTTGGCCGCCTGGCTCGCCAGCATCTCCGTGCCGCCGGCCAGCAGCGCCAGGCGCTCCAGCCGCTGCGCGATCTCGTCCTCGCCGTCCCGGCGCTGCATCAGGGCGAGGGCGGAAGCCGCGCCCGCCATCGCGGCGCTGCCGAACTGCACGGCGAGCGGCGCCGGCGCGGCAGCCCAGAGCGGCGTGCTGGTCGAGGACAGCAGCGAGGCGGTGTAGACGCTCATCCCCGCGCCGGCGATGGCGGCCGGGCCCTGCGTCGCCTCGGAGACGCGCCGCGCGAAGGGCCAGCGGCGGCCGAAGACGCTGCCGAGCGCGGTCAGCGCGCTGAGCCCGCCGAAGGCCGTCAGCAGCCACGACCCCAGCGACATCGGCGAGGTCGGCCGAACGATGCGCAGCATGTTGAACCAGCGCGACGGCGTCTTAAGGTGCCGGACCAGCACGAGCGGGCCCAGGATGCTGCCGCCGAGTGCCAGCAGCCGCGCCTGGCGCACCAGGCTGCGGTTCGGCCGCGCCACCGCGGCGATGATCTGCGCCGAGCCGGCGACGCCGAGGATGAAGATGTAGGCGGAGACTTTCCAGTCGAAGCTGCTCGGCTTGGTGACCTGGCGGCCGTGGTAGGTCTCGCCGTTCCAATGCGTCATCTGCGCCCCACTCCCACCAGCGCCGCCGCGATTGCCAGCCCCGCCATCGTCGCAAGACCCGCGAGGAACGAAGGCCGCGCGTTGCGCGCGGGGCGGGTCGGCCTCGGCGGCAGGTTGTACAGCTCCGGCTGCGCGGTCAGCAGGAAGAAGGCGTTGAGGTGGTGCAGGCCCGCGCCGGTGCCGGGGCCGTCCGGCGTGCCGTACAGATACGCCTTCGGCTGGCCCTGTTCGTGCAATTGATCAACGCGCAGTTCGGCACGCGCGATGAGGTCCGACAGCTCGCCGAACTGGATGCTGTCCGTCGGGCAGGATTTGGCGCAGGCGGGCTCCAGCCCGCCCTTCAGGCGATCGTAGCACAGCGTGCATTTGTGCGCCTTGCCATCCTCCTTCGCCAGTTCCACCACGCCGAAGGGACAGGCCGGCACGCAATAGCCGCAGCCGTTGCAGATATCCTGCTGCACCACGACGGTGTCGAATTCCGTGCGGAACAGGGCGCCGGTGGGGCAGGCCTCCAGGCAGGGGGCGGGGCTGCAATGCTTGCAGACGTCCGACATCATCAGCCAGTTGGACTGGTAGGGCGGCATGGTCGTCGCGCCCTCCAGCTTTTCCAGGAAGGTAACGTGGCGCCAGGTGTGGGCGCCCAGCTCGCCGGTATTGTCGTAGCTGTGGCCGGTCATCGGGCCCTTTTCGGAGGGCAGGTTGTTCCATTCCTTGCAGGCCACCTCGCAGGCCTTGCAGCCGATGCACAGCGTGGTGTCGGTGAAGAAGCCGTAGCTTCGGCCCGGCTCGATGACGCAGCCGGCGGTGACCTCGGCCTCCTGCGGGATCGGCTTCTGCGGGTCGAGGTCGGTGTGCTCCAGCACGCGCCGATGCGCCAGGCCGCCATCCATCATCGCTCTCCCCGATGCAGCCGGCCCGGACGCAGCGCGCAGGTCAGCGCCTTGTTCTCGTGCATCGCCGTGTTCACGTCGCCGACGACGGCGGTCAGCACATTGGCGATGTCGCCGGTCGCCATGCCTTCCCAGCCGAAATGCCACGGCATGCCGAGCTGCCAGATAAGCTGGTTGCCGATGCGGAAGGGCCGCAGCCGATCCGTCACCAGCGCCCGCGTCTCGACCTCGCCGCGCAGGGTGGACAGCACCACGAAGTCCTTGCTGCGGATGCCGAGCGCGTGCGCGAGTTCGGTCGGGATTTCGCAGAAGCCCTCCGGCATCAGCTCCGCCAATGTGGCGACGCTGCGGGTGGGCGTGCCGCCGGCGTGGTGTTCGGTCAGCCGGTAGGTGGTCAGCACATGCGGGAAACGCGGGTCGCCGGTTTCATGCAGCCGGTTGTCGGCATGTTCCCAGCGCTTCGCGGCCGGGTTCGCGTCCTGCGCGTAGAGCAGGTTCGGCACCGGGCTCTCGATCGGCTCGTAATGCACGGGCAGCGGGCCGTCCTTCAGGCCGGAGGGCACGAACAGGCCGGCGACGCCGTCGGGGATCATGATGAAGGGCTGGTGGCCCGAGATCGCGTCCATGCCGGCGGGCTTGCTGGCCCAGTCGGGCTCGAAATCGGGCCGCTTGGTCGGCGGGAAATCGACCTTGTCGGGGCTGTCCCACTTCCCCGCATCCTCGTCCCACCAGACCAGCCGCTTGCGCGCGGACCACGGCTGTCCGGCCGGGTCGGCGGAGGCGCGGTTGTTCAGCGTGCGGCGGTTGTCGGGCCAGGCGTAGCCCCAGCCGAGATGCGTGCCGGGTCCATCCGGCCCATCCGGCTTGCGCGCGCGCGCCAGGTTGCGGCCCGGTTCCGGGAACACGCCGCTGTAGATCCAGCAGCCGCAGGCGGTCGAGCCATCATCCTTCAGGTCGGAGAACCCGCAGACCTGCACCTTCTCCGGCCAGGTGTAGCCGTTGATCTCGCGCAGCACCGCTTCCGCATCCGGCTCGCCTTCCGTATCCACCGGGTAGTCCCAGGTGAGCGCCTGGATCGGCCGGTCCTCCTCCCGCGTGCTGTCCGCGTACATCTCCTTCAGCAGGCGGCCGAGGTGGTAGGCGAACCACAGCTCGGACCGGCTGTCGCCCGGCGCCTGCACGACCTTGTCGTGCCACTGGATCAGCCGGTGGGTGTTGGTGAAGCTGCCGGCCTTCTCGCCGGCCAGTGACGCCGGCATCAGGAAGACCTCGGTGCCGATGTCCTCCGTCCGCATCTCCCCGTCGCGGATGATGTGGCCGTCGCGCCAGAAATTCGCGGTTTCCGTCTCGGCGAAGTCGCGCACCACCATCCAGTCGAGCTGCGCCAGGCCGCGCTGCACCAGGCGGCTGTTGCTGCCTCCGACGACCGGGTTCTGGCCCATCACGAACAGGCCCTTGAGGATGCCGTCGCGCATGGCAACCGTCATCGGCAGCTGCGAATGGTCGCCGGTCATGCGTTGCAGCATGTCGAAGCCGAAGCCGTTCTCCGCATTGCCGGCGGCGCCGTACCAGGCGCGCAGCAGGCTGACGGCATACTTCGGAAAATTGTGCCACCAGCCGGTCGGGTTGGTTTCGCTTTCCAGGTAGTCCGCCAGCGTGCCGTGCGGCTTCATCGCGTGCGGCTGCGGCAGGTAGCCCGGCAGCATGTCGTACAGCGTCGGGATATCTGTGCTGCCCTGGATGCTGGTGTGGCCGCGCAGCGCCAGGATGCCGCCGCCGGGCCGGCCGACATTGCCGAGCAGCGCCTGCAGGATCGCGGCGGCGCGGATCATCTGCACGCCGGTGCTGTGATGCGTCCAGCCGACGGCGTAGCAGATGGTGCCGGTGCGCTCCCGCCCGCTGTTGCGTGCCATCTCGCCTGCCACCTTCAGGAAGACGTCGCGCGGGCAGCCGGTGACGCGTTCCACCATCTCCGGCGTGTAGCGGGCGTAGTGGCGCTTCAGGATCTGGTAGACGCAGCGCGGATGCTGCAGCGTCTCGTCCTTCGGCGTCGGGCCATCATGCAGCCGCTTCACCGCCTCGCAGAAGCCTTCCGCCTCGATGAAGGATTCGGCCAGCGAGGACGGCATCATCATGCCATCGTACTGCCAGCTCGCCGGGCTGTAGCGCTTGCTGTCCTCGGACCAGCCCGAGAAGAGGCCATCGAGTTCCTCCGGCCCCCGAAAATCCTCGTCGATGATGGTGGACAGGTTGGTGTAGGGCAGGGCGAAGTCGCGGAACCACAGGTCGTTCTCCAGCACGTGCCGGATGATGCCGCCGAGGAAGGCGATGTCGCTGCCGGCGCGCAGCGGCGCGTAGATGTCCGCCATGGCGCTGGTGCGGGTGAAGCGCGGGTCGGCATGGATCACCGTGGCGCCCTTCTGCTTCGCCTGCAGGACGAAGCGGAACGCGATCGGGTGGTTCTCGGCCATGTTGGAGCCCATGACGAGCACGCAATCCGCGCGCGCCAGGTCCCACTGGGGCAGCGTCGCCGCGCCCCGGCCGTAGGAGGCACCCAGACTGGGCACCGAGGAGGAGTGTCAGACCCTCGCCTGGTTCTCGACGAAGGCCATGCCGAGGCCGCCGGAGAACAATTTCTTCAGAAGGTAGTTTTCCTCGTTGTCCAGCGTGGCGCCGCCGAGCGAGCCCATGTTCAGCGTCTGGTTCAGCCGCGTCCCGTCCGGCAGCCGGCCGACAAACCCCTCGTCGCGCGTGCGCTTCGCGAGATGCGCGATGCGCCGCATGGCCCAGTCCAGATCGACGCGCGTCCATTCGGTGGCGCCGGGCGCACGGTGCAGGCAGGTGTCGATGCGCTCGGGGCTGGTCAGCAGGGACAGGGTGGCGGCGCCCTTCGGGCAGAGCGTGCCCTGGTTGATCGGGCTGCGCGGATCACCCTCGATGTGGATCGGCTTGTCGTCCTTCGCATAGACCAGCTGCGCGCAGCCGACGGCGCAGTAGGGGCAGATGGAGGTGCCGACCTTGTCCGCCTGTTCCAGCCGTGGCCGCAGCGTGCGGGAGGATTCGCTCTCGGCGGCCGTGGTCTTGTGCGGCGCGCCGCGGAGCTGGCGCGGCACGGACCAGTCGCGCAGGGCGCGCGCAGCACGGCGTAGCGGCGGCTTGCTCATGGCGTGGCCTCCAGGGCGTGGGCGATGTGGGCGCGCAGGCCGGGCGCGGGCTCGTAATCCACCCGCACGCGGCGATGCGCCAGCGCCGGCAGGTCCTGCGGTTCGAGATTCGCGTTGTGCGCGAGCAGGAAGTGCAGCCCGCGGCCGGCCGCGGTCAGCAGGCGGAACCGGCTTTCCTGGACGACGAGGATTGTACCCGCGATGGACCGCATGGTCATGAAACCCCGTTCATGCGCAAGGGTTGCAGGCGAATCGTCGGAGCATGATCTTCAACCTTTCCGATGGCTGCGGCGCCGTATCCTTCGGCGCGCAATGCGGCAACGCAGTCCGCGCACCGGCTAGCCGGGACGCCGGCCAGCAGGCCGCCAGCGGTCTGCGGGTCCAGCAGCAGCGAAAGTCGCGCGGGTGCCGTGTCGCCGCTCAGGAAAGGCAGCGCGGCGGCACGGTTGCCGGGGTCGAGCGTGCTGCGGTGGCCCGCCGCCAGCATCGCCTCCGCCCCCGCCAGCGCCGGCACGGCATCGGGGTCCAGCACCGCGCCGGCGGCGGAGGCGCGCAGCAGTTCCAGCAGGTGGCCAAGCAGCCCGAAGCCGGTGACGTCGGCGCAGGCGGTGGCGCCATGGGCGCGCAGGATGCGGCTGGCGGGGAAGGGGCTTTGCTGCATGCCGGCCAGCGCGCCCTCCACCCAGGCGGCACGGCCGGCGCCCTGCATGGCGGCGGCGAGCAGCGCGCCGGTGCCGAGCGGCTTGGTCAGCACCAGCACGTCGCCCGGACGCAGGCCGGCGCGCAGGATCGGTTGCGCGACCTCTCCGGTCACCGCGAAGCCGAGCATGGCCTCCGTCGCCTCCGCCGTGTGGCCGCCGACCAGTCGCGCACCGGCGGCTTCCAGCACAAGCTGGCCGCCACGCAGCATCGCCAGCAGGTCCGATTCCTGCACGGCCTCCGCCGCCGGCGGCAGCGCCGCGATGGCGAGGGCGACGCGCGGTTCGGCCCCCATCGCGGCGATGTCGCCGAGCGCGTGGTTGGCGGCGATGCGGCCGAACAGGAAGGGGTCGTCGATCGGCGCGCGGAACATGTCCACGGTCTGCACCAGGGTGCGGCCGGGTACCTCCGGCAGGTGCAGCAATGCGGCGTCGTCCGGCGGTGGCAGGCCGGGCAGCGCGGCGAGGACGCGGGACAGCACCGGCGCGGCCAGCTTGGCGCCGCAGCCGCCACAGCGCATCGGCGCGGGCGGGTCCGTGGGTTGGTCCAGCCGGGGCGCCATCGGCGGCATCTCCGCGTGCATGCGGATCCAGCGCCGGTCGATGCGGTCCTTCAGCCGCAGCGCCCAGCGTCCCATGCGCGCTGCGCCACCCCAGGTGGCGATGGCCTGCGAGCCGGTGGAGACCAGCGCGAGGTAGCGGCGCTGCGGCGTGAAGGGGCGGGGCGCCTCGCCCGCCAGGGCACGGCGCAGATTCTCCGCCAGCGGCGCGCCCTGCCGCACGGCGAAGACCCCGGCGCGCGGCCTCGGGTGGGCCGCGACGGTGGCGAGGTCGCCGGCGGCGAAGACGCGGGGATGCGACAGGCTGCGCAGCGTGGCATCCACGGCGATGAAGCCGGCCGGGCACAGCGCCAGCCCGGTGCCGTGCAGCCAGGCGGGCGGCGCGGCGCCGGCAGCCCAGATGGCGCGGTCACAGGGCAGGCTGCGGCCATCGGCCAGCATCAGCGAGTCCGCCCTCACCTGCGCCACGGTGGCGGCGCCATGCCAGGCGACATCGCCTGCCGCCAGGGCTGCCCGTGCCGCGTCGCGCGCCGCTTGTGCCATGCCGGGCAGCGGTGCATCGCCACGGCCGACCAGGCCAATGCGGGCCGCGGCGCCGAGGCCCTGGCGCAGTGCCAGCGCCACCTCCACCCCGGCGGCGCCCTCGCCCACCACCAGCAGGCGCAGCGCGCCATTCGTGTCGCGCAAGGCCCGCCACCCGGCGAGGAAGCGGTCGAAGGGCCGCAGCACCAGCGCATGCTCGGCGGCGCCTGGCACCAGCGCGGGGGCGGCGCCGGTGTTCAGAGACAGCAGGTCGAACCGCAGCGGCGGCCGGTTGCCGGTGCACAGGACATGGCCGGCTGCGAGGTCCAGTCCGGCAACCTCAGCCCGCAGGAAGCGCGCACCGGCTGCGCGGGTCAGGCGCGGCAGATGCACCACGCAATCCTTGGCGGCGAAGCGGCCCGCGACCAGGCCGGGCAGCATCCCGGAATACAGCGCCTCCGCCTCGCGCGCGACCAGCGTGACGCGGAGGCCGGCGGGCAGGGGGCGCCGCGCCAGGTGGCGCAGCACGCCGAGATGCGCATGCCCGCCACCGACCAGCAGCAATTCCCGCTCGATCTCCACCATGGCCAGCGCGGCGCTCCCCCGTTGCACCCGGCGAGGTTGCGGGGTCCAGGGACAACGCGGGCCGCGCCGCCGCGTTCAGTCCGGCAGGATGCCGGCGCGTGGCGTGCGCGGCTGGCTGTACAGCGTCGCCGCCTCCGTCCCCTTCGGCCAGCCGCCGGAGGGCAGGCCGACATTGCGCAGCGACGGGTTGGCGGCGACGAAGGCCTCGTCCAGCGTCACGCCGAGGCCCGGCGCATCCGGCACCACCACATGCCCATCCACCATCCGCGGCGCCGCGCCGTTGATCACCTGGCTGCGCCCCGGCCAATCCGGATCCATGCGTTCCAGGATCAGTGCGTTCGGGATCGCCGCCAAAAGGTGGATCGCAGCGAATTCCGCGACCGGGCCGAGCGAACCGGAATGCGGCGCCACCGTCGCGAAGCGCGCCTCCGCGATCGCCGCCAGCTTGCGCATCCCGGTCAGCCCGCCGGCACGGCCGGAATCGGGCTGGATCACGTCCACCAGGTTCTCGAACAGCAGCGGCGCCACGCCGTGCAGCCCGCCATGGCGCTCGCCGGCCGCCAGCGGCACGTCCACGGCACGCCGCAGCGCGCGGTAGCCCTCGATGTTCTCGGGGGCCAGCGGTTCCTCCACGAACAGGGGCCGCAGCTTCCCAAGCTCCCGGCTGATGCTGATGGCATCCGGCAGGCTCAGCCAGGGCGGGCCGTGCAGGTCGATCATCAGGTCGCAGTCGTCGCCGATGGCGGCGCGGATGGCCCGTGCCTTCGCCACCGGATTCGCCACGCCGCCGGTCTTGATGGCGGTGTAGCCGCGCGCGACGGCATCCTTCGCCTGTTCGGGCGTGGAGGCGTGGGTGTAGGCGCGGATGCGGTCGCGCATCATCCCGCCGAGCAACTGCCACACCGGCACGCCGAGCGCCTTCCCCTTGATGTCCCACAGCGCCATGTCGATGGCCGCGATGGCGCCCTGGCCGACCACGCCGCTCATGCCATGGCCCATCATGGCGACGGCCATGCGCTGGCTGATGCGCTCGATGTCGAAGGCGTTCTGGCCGATGACGATGTGGGCGAGGTCGCCCACCGCGGTTTCCACCACGCGCGGCCAGCCGCTGCCCTCGCCGAGCCCGGTGATTCCGGCATTGGTCTCCACCGTCACGAACAGCCAGTTGCGCGTGCCCGTGGTGATGCTGCTTTTCACGTCGCCCCAGCCGGAGACGCCGAGCGGCCCCGCCTGCATCAGATGCGTGCGGATGGCGGTGATGCGCGGCCCCATCAGAAGTATCCACCCTTGGCGCTGATCTCGGCGACGGAATCGCCCTGCTCGATCCAGTCGAAGATTTCCTTCTCCAGTCCGAGGATCTCCTCGCAGCGTTCCAGCACCGGCAGCGCGAGGGCGCGCGGCACCACCATGACACCGTCCATGTCCGCCACCACGACATCGCCGGGATGCACCATCACGGCACCGATGCGGACCGGCACCTGGAAATGCGACAGCATGGCGCGGCCGAGGGCCGCGTTGGGATGGCGGAAGCGGCAGAACACCGGGAAGTCCGCATCCATCACCTGCCGCGTGTCGCGCACGCCGCCATCGATGGCCGCGCCGCGCACGCCGCGCGCCTTGGCGGCCGCCGTCATCACGCCGCCCCAGGCGGTGGAGTCCTCCGCGCCGCCGGCATCCCAGACCACGAAGTGGCCCTCGCCCATCGCCTCCAGCATCGCGCCGCGCAGCGTCATCTCGCCCGTCACCTGCGTGTTCGGCGCGCTTTTCGCGGTGAAGGCGAAGCCGGCGGTGCAGGGCTGTTCCGGGCGCAGCGGCTGGATGCGGTGCGGCAGCGCCTGGTCCATCAGCGCGTGCTCCCGCAGCACGTCCGACACCGCGCCGGTATAGAGCTGCGCGTAGCGGTCGAGCAGCGCCTTCTCCGGGATCGGCAGCGGGGCGAGCGGCCGTGCCTCGCGTTCCGCCACCAGCCAGTCCAGCCGCATCGCCTTGACTTCGGCGCGCAGCCGCGCGGCGGGGTCCTGCGTGCTCATTGCACGGTGATCCCGGCTTCGCGGATCAGCGTGGTCCAGCGCAGCAGTTCGGCGCGGTACAGCGCATCGAAGCCAGCGGGGCTTTCGCTGGCGACGGGGGCGATGGACAGCGCCCGGACCCGATCGGAGAAGGCCGGCGACCGCACCGCGGCCACCGTTGCCGCATGTAGGGCCGCCACCGCGCCGTCTGGTGCGCCGGCGCGCACGCAGATGCCCTGCCAGGACCGCATCTGGGCTGCCGCCGGCAGCCCCGCCTCACCGAAGGACCGCACCTCCGGCATGCCCTCCGCCCGGTCCTGCTGCATGACGCCGAGGACGCGCACGCGGCCTTCCGCCGCCGCCGGGGCCTGGTAGCTGGCGACCAGGTCGAACATCATCTCGACGTCGCCGGACAGCAGCGCCTGGAAAGCCGGCGCGCCGCCGCGATACTGCACCCCCTCGAACCGCCCGCCGACGGTGCGGAACAGCAGCTCCGCGCCGAGGTGCGAGGAGGTGCCGACGCCGGCGGTGCCGATGGTGACGCCGCGGTCCCTGGCACGCGCCACGGCCTCCTCGATCGTCGTGATGCCGGACTTCGCGCTGGCCATCACCACCACCGGCAGCGCAGTGAGCTGTCCGCACATCTGCAGGTCCTTCGCCGGATCGTAGCCGAGCTGCGCGATCAGCCCGGGATTCGTCACCAGTTGCAGGCCGGCCAGCGCCAGCGTGTGTCCATCCGCCGGGGCTTGCACCACGGCCTGCGTCGCGATGTTGCCCGAGGCGCCGGCGCGGTTTTCCACCACCACGTTCTGGCCGAGCGCCTTCGCCATCTCCGCCGCCGCCAGCCGCGCGACCAGGTCCGCCGTGCCGCCCGGCGCGAAGCCGACGATGAGGCGCAGCGGCCGGTCCGGCTTCCAGCCCTGCGCCCGTGCGACATGGGGCGCGGCAATCGCCGCGGCTGTGGTGCCGAGTAGCAGCCGGCGCGTGATGGTCATGGCGTGGGTTTCCTTCCTTGTTCTTCGGCGAACCGTTCGAGCAGGTCGCGCTTGGCGGATTCGACATGGGCGAAGGCGGCTTCCGCGGCCGCCTCCGGGTGGCGAGCCCGCAGCGCCTGCAGGATCGTCTCGTGCTGCCTTGCGGCCGTGAGCATCCGCGCCGGGCCGTAGCCGAGGCGGAGGCGGACCGCGTTGACGAAGGCGGTGCGCGCGGCGACCACGGCCTGCGCCTGGGGGTTGGCGGCGACGCCGTCGATGGCGGCGTGGAAGGCCTCGTTGTGACGCAGCGCCGCGGCGGCATCGTGACGCTTGGCCGCGGCCTCGAAGGCCCTGGCGTGCGCGGCGATGCCCGTCAGCTCCGCCTCCGTCACCCGCTCCGCGGCGCGGCGGGCGAGCAGGGATTGCAGGGCGCCGCGCAGGTCGTACAGGTCGGCGAACAGCTTGGCGTCGAGCAGCGGCACGATGGCGCCGCGATGCTGGCGGATCTCGACCAGCCCCTCGCCCTCCAGCGACAGCAGCGCCTCCCGCACCGGGCTGATCGAGACCTGATGTTCCAGCGCCAGGGCGCCCAGGGTGCGGTGCGTGCCGGGCGGCCAGGTTCCATCGAGGATCGCCAGGCGCAGGCGGTCGCGCAGGATGGCGTAGGCGGGGGTGGAGGCGGTCGTGGGAGCCATCCGGCATCTTGCCCATTAGATTTTATAAAATGCAAGAGCTGCCTGGACCGTTAGGCCGCGGCGAACAGCGCCGCGAACAAATCCTGCTGCCGGGCCAGTTCCTCCGCCAGCGGCTGGTGCACCGGGCGGCGAAGGCCATCATGCGGGCCCATCTCGAACAGGCCGTTGGGCGCGTAGCGGTCATCGTCCCAGCCGGGATGGCTCATGATCGGGTAGATGCAGATCCCCTCCATCCGCACCCCCGCCAGCACCGCGTCGCGCATGGCACGCCCGATGTAGCGCAGCCAGGCCGGCCGCTCCGGCCCTTCGATGCCGGTCTCGGATAGGAAGATGTTCCGGCCGTAGCGCGCCTCGATGTCCTGCATCAGGCGGAACAGCGGGCGGTAGCGCGGGTCGTCGCCGCCGATGCGCGGGCCGTTATGGATCCACTGGTGGTTCCAGTAGTAGTTCATCCCGACCAGGTCGAAGACCTGCGGCCCGCCGCCGAGGCCGGGTGCGGCCTGGCCATCCAGCAGGTCCAGCGCCAGCACCTGCTGCTCGTTCAGTGCCGCGATCTCCTCCGGATCATGGCCCGGGCCGGCGGCGATATGCACCAGCGGCTCGATCGCCAGGAGGGTGGCGCCCGGCGCCGCCTCCCGCACCGCGGCGGCGGCGGCGATGGAGGCCCGGACCAGGTTGCGCCGCATCTCCGCGCCGCGGCCGCGCGTGCCCGGGTTGATCCAGCCCATCTCGCCGCCGCCATGGCTGAGGAAGGAGATCTCGTTGATCGGGCAGACGATCGGCGGCGTGCCGGTCTCCTCCAGGTGCAGCCGCGCGAAGGCGCCGGCATAGCGGGCGAAATGCTCGACGAAGGCGCCGGAAAACACGTCCAGGTGGTCCGGCCAGCCGAAATGCATCAGGTCCCACGCCACCTGCAGCCGCGCCGCCTTCGCCGCCGCCAGCATGGGCCGCAGCGAGGACCAGTCGTGGCGGCCGGGCTGCGCCTCCACCAGGTGCCAGCGGACACCGTCGCGCGCGGAGTCGATGTCGTGCTCGCGCAACTGCCGGTAATCCTGCAGGGCCAGGCGGTCGTGCCCCGTCGCGGCGATGACGTCGAGCCGCTTGCCGTCGCCGCGCCGGTGCGTGGAACACTCGAAGCCGCCCAGGAAGAAGCTGTTGAACACGCTCGGCCGGAAGTCGCGCGCCACCGGCGCCGCGGCGTGCGCCGGCAGCGCAGCAAGCGCGCCGGTGGAGGCGAGCGCGGCGAGCAGGCGGCGGCGCGCCAGTCTGGCTTCGGCCATGGGGTGTTCCGGTCCGGCAGGGTTCGGTGCGCAACGCGACCGGGGTGCGCAGGTTTCGCGCCATGTGGCGCGTGTTTCATTCGGTTTCGCGCGAGGCGTGCAGGATGCGTTTTGCCTTGCAACGATCGGCCGTCGCGATAGCGTAGCGGCTTCCGGAACGGGAGGTGCCCCATGTCGAATGTCGCGGGCAAGGCCTACGGGATGAACGTCGTCACCCCGATGCGGCCGTGGAAGACCTGGATCAACCGCTTCCTGTTCATGGTGGCGCGCACCCAGCCGCAGCAGCTGGGCGGGTTGCTCGGCCTGTCGATCATCCACTTCGCCCGCTGGGTGATGATCCGCCGCGACCAGTGGCCCGACCTCGGCCAGGGCAAGCCCAGCATCGCCAACGACTACATGCTGTTCGTCAGCAACTTCAACGGCACCTGGGACCAGTACATCGATGCCTTCAGCGACGGCATCCCGAACGGGCTCGACCTGTTCTGGTATTCCAGCACGAAGTACCCGGGATCGATCCCGATCACACCCTTCAAGAACTACATCCGCGCCAACCAGATCGATACCGCCTACTACTACAACGCCACGCCCGGCGCGGCGCAACGCGACATCAAGGCGGCGCTGCGGGTGCGCGCGGCGCTGGAGGCGCTGGCCCGGCAGCATGCGACGCTGACGCCGGAGGAATTCGCCGTCGCGTTCCGCCGCGCCTTCGTGACCGTGCAGAACGACCTGCCCTCGCACGGCTACGCGCCGGTGGCGAGCAACGATACCCAGAACGCCGACCTGAACCGGGAGGCGCTGATCCGCCGCCCTCCCACCTGAGGCGGAGCCAGCACACATGCCCAACTTCGACGGCGGCCACTACTTCCTGACGACGCTGATCCCGATCCGCAGCGGCCTCTGCGCGGACCCGCGGACCGCGGCGACGGTGACCTCCCACCTGCATGAACTGCGCGCGACGTTGGCGGCGCTGCCGACGGCGTTGCAGACGCCGGCCACCGAGAAGATCGGCCTGAACAGCCCTTTCGCGCGCAGCACCCGCACGCATTTCGCGCGCTTTGCCATCCTGGACGATGTCGCCTTCAACGGGCGCGGGCAGCGCGACCCGATCAAGGTGGCGCTGAAGCTTTCGCCGCAGCCGAATGTGACGGACCCGGTGGACCGGCTGCCGTGTTCCTACCTGATCTTCGTGCTGGATTTCGACGCCACCGATGGCAGCGACGCGACCCGCGACGAATACCTGGCGCATCTGTGGTCGGTGGCGCAGGACGAACTGCGGGAAATCCTGGTGCATTGCGACGGGCATGAACGGCTGGTGGATCCCGCCGGCTTCGTGCGGCTGATGCGGGACTGCCAGGTCGAAACGACCATGCCGTTCAACGACTACTGGACCGGCGCGCCGCCCCTGTCGCCACTGCCGCTGAAGCCGCTGCTGGCACCGGCGGTCATTGCCGCGGCCGCACTGGTGCTGGGCGTGCTCGGCGCGCTGATCATCGATGACGATCTCTGGCTGCTGGCCCTGGCCGGGCTGGTGGCGCTGCCGCTGACGCTGTGGTGGGCCTATGGCCGCATCAACGCCGCCGCCGCGCAGCCCTTTGCCACAGCGCCGCATTCGGACCTGCCGGGCGTGCTGAAGGCGCTGTACCTGCAACAGAAGTTCACGCGGCTGGCAATCGACACGCAGGGCGCGTCGCCCGCCGCGCTGCACGCGGCCTTCGACGATTTCCTGGCGACGCACCGGCCGCAGGACACGGCGGCGCCGACCCAGATACCCGGCGTGGTGCGGTGCTGAGGAGGCGACGAGCATGGCCGTGAATCTCGACCTGGCCGATATCCAGGGCAACGTGCTGACCGCCTATGGCCGGCTCGGCTTCCCCAAGGGGCGCATGCTGCTGCTGCACGTCGCCAACGCCCGCGCCGGGCGCAACCTGCTGGACATGGTGAAGCCCTTCGTCACCACGGCGCTGCGCTGGCCCTCGGACCGCCGGCCGCAGCCGCCCGGCACGATCTATCAGAAGCGGCCCCGCGTCGCGGTGAATGTCGCCTTCTCCTTCTGGGGCCTGCTGGCACTCGGCGTGCCGATCCGCACGCTGCGCGGCATGCCGGACGAGTTCATCGACGGCATGCCGGCCCGGGCTGACATCCTGTGCGACAACTTTCCGCGTGCCATCTCGGAAGCCTGGGATCCGGTCTGGCTTTGGCGCGACGATCCGCGCCGTCGCGTGCATGTGTTGCTGACCTTGAACGCGCAGATGAACCCGGATGGCTTGCCTGTGGACCGCCTGGACGAGTTGACCCGGGAGATCGAGGCGCTGGTCGAGGCAACGGAGGGCGGCGTCACCCTGCTGTCCGGCCATAGCGGCCCCGATCCGCGCTGGCAGGACATGTCGGCGCTGCTGGAGGCGCAGCCGGACGGCACCATGGCGCCGCTGCCGACCGAGCATTTCGGCTTCGTCGATGCCATCGGCGATGCCGTGTTCGACGGGCAATACCCGCCGGAGCGCATGGCCACCGCCGTCATCGGCCAGGGGAAGATGCTGGCCGACCAGAGCTGGGCGCCGCTTGCGACCGGGGAGTTCCTGCTCGGCCATCCGGACGAATCGCAGGAGATCGCCGGCAACCCGATGCCGCTGGATTTCAGCCGCAACGGCACCTTCGTCGCCTATCGCAAGCTGCACCAGAACGTCGCCGCCTTCCGCGACAGCATGGACCGCATGGCGGTGCAGTTCGCGGCGGTGATGGAGATGCCGCAGCACGAGGCCTGCGAGACGCTGAAAGCCAAGATCGCCGGCCGCTGGTCCGACGGCGTGCCGCTGATGGCCGCCGCGACCTACGCCGAATGGCAGGCCTTCCGGGACCGTCGAACGGCCGCGACGAAGGCGGATGACCGGGCGACGCTGGCGGCGCTGGACCGGGCGCTGGTGGATTTCAGCTACCGCGGCGATCCCCTCGGCGCGAAGTGCCCGTTCGGATCGCATCTGCGCCGGTCCAACACGCGGGACATGATGGACCCGCTGCTGAATGCGCCGGATTCGAAGCAGTGGAACGGCTCGGTCCTCAACAACCGCCGCCGCATCCTGCGGCGCGGCCTGCCCTACGGTCATGCCGAACCGGGCGCGGCTACAGATGAGGGCGACCACGGCATCGTCATGCTCGCCACCTGCGCCAACCTGTTCCGCCAGTTCGAATTCATCCAGCAGCAATGGATGCAGTACGGGCTGGACTTCAACACCGGCAACGATACCTGCCCGATCGTCGGCAACCATGGCGAGGATGCGAAGTTCGTCATCGCCGCGGACCCGGCCTCCGGCAAGCCACCCTTCATCTGCGACCGGCTGCCGCAATTCGTCGAAACGCGCGGCGGCGACTACTTCTTCGTGCCCAGCATGACCGCGCTGCGCATGATCGCCGCCGGCACCGTCGACCCCACATGAGCGGCTTCCTGGGCAGTGCGGCAAGCGCGGCGGGAATCCGGCTCGGCATGGCGGGCGCTGCGCTTGGCGCTGCGGGGCGGTTGGCCGTGCGTGGCGCGCGTGCCTATGGCGGTGCGGAGGGCCGTGCCGCACGCATCGCGGCGCTGCTCGGCACCACGGAGAACCAGCGCCAGATCTTCGCGCTGCTGCGCGCGACGCTGCCGAACCTGGTCCTGTCGCGCCGCCTGGTCGCGGCCTACGAGAACACCGGCACCGTCATCGTCACGCGCCACGCCGATGTGACGGAGGTGCTGGAACGCGAATCCGACTTTGCCGTGGTCTACGAGCCGAAGATGCGCGCCATCACCGCCGGCGAGAACTTCTTCCTCGGCATGCAGGACAGCGCCGCCTACACGCGCGACGTCGCCAACATGCGTCTCGCGGTCCGGCGCACCGACGTGCCGGAGATTGTGGTGCCCTACGTCACGCGCGAGGCCGCCGGCATCGTCGAGGCAAGCCGGGGGCGGATCGACGTGCCGGCGACGCTGACGCTGCCGGTGCTGACCGGCCTCGTCGGCGCCTATTTCGGCACGCCCGGCCCCTCCGCCACCGAGATGGCGGAAGGGACCACGCGGATGTTCTGGTACCTGTTCGTCGACCTGGCGGGGCAGGAGGTGGTCTCTCGCCCGGCGCTGGAAGCCGCAGCCGCCTGCCGCGCCTACCTCGACGACGCCATCGCCGCACGCAAGGCCGCGCCGACCGGCGCCGACGACGTGCTGGCGCGCTGCCTGGCGTTGCAGGCGGCCGGCATGCCGGGCCTGGACGACCTGGGCATCCGCAACAACCTGATCGGCCTGCTCATCGGCCTGGTGCCAACGCTGTCCAAGGCCAGCGTCAAGGCGCTGGACACGCTGCTGGACCGGCCGGAGGCGCTGGCCGCAGCACAACGGGCGGCGCGCGAGGATGACGATGCAGCCCTGGCCCGCGTGCTGTGGGAGGCTTTGCGCTTCGACCCGGTTAATCCCTTCATCTATCGCCGCGCGGTGCGGGAGACGGTGATCGCGCGCGGCACGCTGCGCGCTCGGACGGTGCCGCAGGGCGCCATGGTGCTGGCGGCCAACCTCTCCGCCATGTTCGATCCGATCGCGCTGGACCAGCCCGAGGCCTTCCGCACCGACCGCCCCGCCCATGCCTACATCCTGTGGGGCTACGGCATGCACACCTGCTTCGGCGCGCACATCAACCAGGCCGTGATCCCGCAATTGCTCAAGCCGTTGCTGCGGCGTCCAGGCCTGCGGCGCGCCGGCCCGGTGGATGGCGCCGGCACGCCCTTCCCCGTACATTTTCTCGTGGCTTTCGACTCCACCTGACTGTCCGGGAGACCCGCATGGCACGCCTGCCCTACCTCGATCCGGCCGACCTGGCGCCGGAGGACCGGCCGCTGCTGGTACGCCCGGTGAACCTGTATCGCGCCATGGTGAACAGCCCCGGCATGACGCGGGCCTTCCTCGGCCTGGCGCACCACATCCGCCACACCAGCGTGCTGGATGGGCGCCTTCGCGAACTGGCCATCCTGCAGATGGGTTGGACCGCGCGCTCGCCCTACGAATGGTCGCACCACGTCGCCATCAGCCGCGACTTCGGCGTGACGGACGCCGATATCGCGGCCATCGCCGTGGAAAGCCGTGGCGAGGCGTCATCGCTGGAGCCCGCCGCACGGGTCGTGCTGCGCGCGGCGCGGGAGATGGCGGCGGGTGATCTTTCCGCCGAAGGCTTCGCGGCACTGGAGGAACACCTGGATGCGGTCAGCGTCACCGACCTGCTGGTGATCATCGCCTTCTACGCCGGCGTCGTGCGCTTCCTGGCCGCGGCCCGGATCGACGTGGAGCCGGAATACCAGCGCCACCTCGACCAGTTTCCACTGCCGGCTGACTAGGTCTCGCGAAAGGCGAAGCCGATGCCGGGGCGGTCGGGCATCTGCATCAGACCGGCCTCCGGCACCATGTCCTCCGCCAGGCGCGATCGCAGGGCAAGCTGCGCGCCGTGCATCTCCAGCAACCCGCCTGCCGCGTGCCCTGCCATCACCGCCGCATTGGCGATGTCCCAGCCGCCGGCATGCGCCACCGGCGTGCCATGCGCCTCGGCCAGCGCCAGGATGCGCAGCATGGCGGAGATGCCGCCGCAGAAGGCGGCATTGGGTTGCAGCCAGTCTACCGCGCCCCGCGCCAGCGCCTCGCGGAACCAGGCCATCGACTGCACCATCTGGCCTGCGGCGATGGGGATGCGGATGGCGCGGCGGAGCGTGCCCAGCGCCTCCAGGTCGTTGTGCAGAACCGGCTCCTCGAACCAGGCGATGTCGCACTCCTCCACCATCAGCGTGAGGCGGCGTGCGGTGGCGACGTTCATGCCGCAATTCGCATCGAGCATCAGCAGCGGCTTCGGCCCGATCGCCTCGCGCACCGCCCGCACGCGCCGCGCATCCTCCTCCACCCCGCGCCCGCCGGCGGCGACGAGCATCTTGGCGCCGACGAAGCCGGCGTCGATCGCCTCGCGGCAGACGGCGACGAGTTCCGCCTCCTCATACCCCGGCAGGCCGACCGTGGCGTAGCAGGGCACCGCGGTGCGCGCGCCGCCGAGCAGACGCCACAGCGGCTCCCCCAGCGCCCGCGCGCGCAGGTCCCACAGCGCCATGTCGAGCGCGGAGACTGCGGAGACGACGGCGCCCGTCGCGCTGCGCGGGTTGAAGCGTGCGGTCAGGCGCGGCCCGATCGCCTCGGTTGCCCGCGCATCCTCGCCATGCAGCGCCTCCCCCATCCGGCCGAGCAGGCCGACGACCTCCTCCGCCAGGAAGCGCCCGGTGACGCCGGTGCCGACCAGGCCATCCTCCGTCTCAACGCGGCAGCGCACGAAGGCAGGTGTGTCGAGGCCCGCATAGCCGCGCGCCGCGCCCACCGGCGCCAGCTTCTCGACGGCGGCGGCGACGCTGCGGATGCGTGTCACGTGGCAACTCCGGCGGCGCGGGCGGCGTCCACCTGGCGGCTGCGGGCCTTGTCCATGTCGTCCAATGTGCCGAAGGCGTTCATGTAGTGGCCCTTGAAGCCGGCGCCCTCGATCCGGCGGAACATGTCGCCGAAATCGAAGTCGCCTTCGCCGGGAATCAGGTGCTGTTCATGGCCGTTTCGCCAGCAATCCGCGAGCCGCACCTCCACGACGCGATGCAACGGGATCTGCGCCAGGAATCCCTCCACGCCTTCGGGCAGCAGGTGTGCGTGGTTCGCGGTGAAGCTCAGCGCGAAGGCCGGGCTGTCGATGGCGTCGTAGTAATAGCGCCACTCCTCCGGCGTGTGCGCCAGGTAGTGGACCTCGGCATCCGCCGGTTCCTTGTTGAGGTTCTCCAGCAGCAGCAGCGCCTTCTTCGTCTCGGCGTAGTCGACCATGCGCTTCAGGCGATCGAGCCCCGCCTGCATGCGCATCTCGGGGTCGGCCGTGAAGTGGTAGCCCGCATGCACGACGATGGAGGAGGCGCCGAGCAGCGGCATGGCATCGATATAGGCGCGCATGTAGGCATCCACCGCCTCCGACAGGAAGGGCGAATATTCCGCGACGTTGACGGCGGACAGCGTGTGCAGGCCGAGATGCACCTGGTGCTTCTCCAGCGCCGCGCGGATGCCGCGGGCGCGGGCGGCGTCGAAGGTGTTCACCGCATTCGCGCCGGTATCGAGCTGGATGTCGATGTAGCGGACGTTGTGCGCGGCCGCCCATTCGATCGCATCCTCCAGCTTCAGCCGGCGGCCGACATCGACGCCGATCCGTTCGAAGAGTGTCATGGGTTGTCCTCCCTTGCCGTTGCGTGACCGATGGATTCCAGGAAGCGCGCGCGCCCGAGCCGCGCATGCGCTTCCGCAAGGTCGCGGGCCCGTGCCGTATCGCCGGTCACGATCGCGCACATCAGCGCGCGATGCTCCCGGTTCGCTGTACGCATGTGGCCGGGCCGGTCGAAGGACCGGCGGCGCAGCAGCATCAACTTGCGGGTCAACTGTCCGTACAGCGCCTCCGCCTCCGCGTTGCAACCGCAGGCCATGATGAGGGCGTGGAAATTCGAGTTGATGGCGAAGAAGCGGTCCCGTTCACCGCGCGCGATGGCGGCGTCCATCGCATCGACCATGCAGTGCAGCATCACCGCCTGGGCGCTTCCCCGTCGCAGCGCCGCCTCGGCCGCGGCAAGGCCGAACAGGGCCGCGTTGATCGCGTAGATGTCGCAGGCCTCGGCGATCGCCAGGGTCCGGACGAAGGCGCCGCGGTTCATGATCACGGTGACGAGGCCGGTCTTCTCCAGCGCCCGCGCGGCCTCCCGCACCGGGCCGCGACTGACGCCCAGGCTGCGGGACAGCGCCACCTCGTTCAGCCGCTCACCCGGCGCCAAGGATCCGTCCAGGATCAACGCCTCGATACGTCGCATCACGTCGATTCCAAGCGCCTGCGCGCGGGGCCGCCGCAACAAGCGTCCGTGATGCCGCAACGCAGCATCGCACGGTGCCTCCGTGGATGCGGCGGCCGAGGGTGGCGTCGGCGGGAAAGCGACTTCGACCATCCCGGAAAGTGTTTACAGTTCACGTGGAGGCTGACAAGCTGCCGCGAGCGAGAAAAGAACACGTTCGGGAGGACGTTGATGCTGGCCATCACTATGGGCCGGGCGTGCGTCGCATGACGGAGCAGGCACATCTGCCGCTGGCCGGGTTGCGCGTCCTGGACCTGACCGTCGCGCGTGCCGGCCCGACCTGCGTGCGCCACCTGGCGGATTGGGGTGCGGAGGTCATCCGCATCGCGCCGCCGGCCACGGAAGGCGGCGACATCGCCGGCGACCACGACGGCTTCGACTACCAGAACCTGCACCGCAACAAGCGCGCCATGCAGATCGACCTGAAGTCGGAGCAGGGCCGTGCGCTGTTCATGGAGATGGCGAAGACCGCCGATGTCGTCGTCGAGAACATGCGCGCCGCGGTGAAATTCCGCCTCGGCGTGGACTACGCCAGCGTCAGCGCCATCAACCCCCGCATCGTCTATGGCTCGATCTCCGGCTTCGGCCAGGATGGCCCGTATGGCCATCGTGCCGGCGTGGACCAGATCGCGCAGGGCATGGGCGGGCTGATGAGCATCACCGGCGTGCCTGGCCACGGCTTCGTCCGCGTCGGCATTCCTGTTGCGGACCTCACCGCCGGCAACCTGCTGGCACTGGCCGTGATGATGGCGCTGTTCGACCGCGTGAAGACCGGCCGTGGCCGCTGGGTGCACACCAGCCTGCTGGAGGTCATGGTCTTCATGCTGGATTTCCAGGCGAGCCGCTGGCTGCTGGCGGGCCAGGTCGCCGGGCAGGCGGGCAATGACCATCCGACGGCGATCCCGACCGGCGTCTATCCGACCGCGGACAAGCCGATCGCCCTGGCCGCGCCCTCGCCGCGCATGTGGGACCGTTTCTGCGACGCGCTCGGCAAGCCGGAATGGAAGCAGCGCGAAGGTTGGGACACGCGCGATGGTCGCTCCGACGACCGCGCCGCGATCAATGCGGCCATCGCGGAGATCACCAGCACGAAGCCGAGCCTGCACTGGATCGAGGTGCTGGATGGCGCCGGCATCCCGTGTGGCCCGATCAACACCATCGACCAGACCTTCGCGGACCCGCAGGTGCAGCATCTGGAACTGGCGAAGCCGGTGGCGCATCCCAGGCTGGGAGACCAGAAGCTGGTGCGCAGCGCCATCAACATGCACGACGTGGCCTGGACCATCCGCAAGCCGACGCCCGATGCCAGCCAGCATACGGACGAAGTCCTGGCCGAGCTGGGTCTTGACCCACCGACCATCGCCAAGCTGCGCGCCGCGCGCGTGATCCAGTAGGAACGAACGCCATGGACGGCATGAACCTCACCCTGAGCACGCCGAAGATCCTGGCGCGGATCGAGGACGGCATCGGCTGGCTCACCTTCAACCAGCCCGAGAAGCGCAACGCCATCTCGCTCGAGATGTGGGAGGCCGTGGCCGCCGCGGCAGAGCGTTTCGCCAGTGATCCGGCGGTGCGCGTCGTGGTGATGTCCGGCGCCGGCGGCAAGGCCTTCGCCTCCGGCGCCGACATCAGCCAGTTCGAGAAGATGCGGGACAGCGCGGAGGCCGAGGCGAAATACTCCGCCACCTCCTCCCTCGCACGCAAGCGGCTGGAGGCGCTGGACAAGCCGCTGATTGCGATGATCCAGGGCTTCTGCATCGGCGGCGGCTGCGCGACGGCCCTGGTTGCCGATCTCCGCATTACGGCGGAGGATGGGAAATTCGGCATTCCCGCGGCAAAGCTCGGCGTCGCCTATGCCTATCACAGCCTGCGGCGCCTGGTGGCGCTGGTGGGGCCGGCGGTGGCGAAGGAGATCATGTTCACCGGTCGCTTCCTGGATTCGGCGGAAGCGCTGCGCGTCGGCCTGGTGAACCGCGTGGTGCCGCCGGACCAGCTGGAATCGACGGTGCGGGATATGGCGCAGACCATGGCGCGCAACGCGCCGCTGTCCATCCGCGCCTCGAAGGTCGCGATCGACCAGATCGCCGGGGACCCGAAGCAGGCCGACGAGGCGCGCTTCGACGCGCTGTACCGCGCCTGTTTCGACAGTGCCGACTACGCCGAGGGCCGCGCGGCCTTCATGGCCAAGCGACCCCCGGTGTTCACCGGGCGCTGAACCCCGCGTGACGTGCGTGCCAAACCTGGGAGGAAAAAAGATGAGCCGCCTGACCAAGCGCCAACTCCTGTCCCTCACCACCGGCTTCGCCATCATCGGCTCCACCAGGCATGCCGCCGCGCAGGACATGCCCGCGCATGAGCGCCAGCTTTACGAAGCAGCCAGGCGCGAGGGCGAGATCACCTGGTACTCCGGGCAATACAACGCCGAAACCTCTGAAGCCGTGGGCCGCGCCTTCAACGAGCGCTTCCCCGGCGTGCGCTGCAACGTGGTGCGCAGCACGTCCCAGGTCGCGTTCCAGCGTCTGTCGCAGGATGCACGCGCCAATGTCGCGCAGTGCGACGTGTTCAGCTCGACCAATTCCGGCCACTTCACCCTGCTGAAGCGGCAGAACCGCCTGATGCAGTACAAGCCGGAACATGCCAGCGGCCTGCTGCCGGCGATCCAGAACGCCGATCCGGACGGCTTCTTCCACACCACCTTCCTCGGCCTGTTCCTGATGACGCACAACACGCGCCTGGTCAGTGAGGCGGAGGCTCCGAAAAGCTGGCAGGACGCGCTGGATCCGAAATGGAAGGACAAGCTGGCGGTCGGCCATCCGGGCTTCAGCGGCGCCATCGGCGTCTGGGCCGTCCAGATGCGCAAGATGTATGGCTGGGACTACTTCGAGAAGCTGGAGCGCAACAATCCGCAGATCGGTCGCTCGAGCCAGGACCCGGTGACCACGCTGAATGCGGGTGAACGTTCCGTCGGACTCTGCGTGCCGGTCGGCACCACGGCGCTCGCCATCTCCCGCGGCAATCCGCTGCGGCTGATCTATCCGACGGAAGGCGTGCTCGCTGCCATCTCGCCCTCCGCCATCATCGCCAATGCTCCGCATCCGAACGCGGCGAAGCTGTTCATGGAGTTCCAGCACAGCCCGCAGCTTTCGCAGACCGTGCGCCTGACCTTCAACGAGCCGCTGCGCCCGGACGTGCCGCCGCCGGAAGGCGGTCGCCCGCTGTCCGAGGTCAAGCTGCTGGCGCCGAGCCTGGAGGAACAGGAGAAGGGCGTGCCCGAAGTGCGGGAATCCTGGCGCGACACGTTTGGCGTCTGACAAAACAACAGGGAGAAGACCATGACCGATCTCACCAAGCGGGGACTGCTCGGCGGCACGGCGGCGCTCGCCGCCGCCGCCATCCTGCCGGCGCGCAACGCGGCGGCCCAGGCGGCGCAGGACCTGCCGGCGCATGAGCGGCCGCTGTACGAGGCGGCGCAGCGCGAGGGGGAGCTGACCTGGTACACCGGCCAGCTCCAGGCGGAACCCTCGGAGGCGGTCGGCCGGGCCTTCACGGAACGCTACCCGGGCGTCCGTTGCAACGTGGTGCGCACGACCTCGCAGGTCGCGTTCCAGCGGCTGTCGCAGGATGCCCGGGCGCGCGTCGCGCAGTGCGACGTGTTCAGCTCCACCGACTACAGCCACTTCACCTTCCTGAAGGGCGAAGGCCGGCTGATGCCCTACAAGCCGGAGAACGCGGCCGGCATGGTCAAGGGCGCGCGGGACGCGGCGGACCCGGACGGGCATTTCCAGATCACCTACCTGGCCCTGTACCTGATCGCCCGTCGCAGCGACCGGCTGAGCGAGGCGGAAGCACCGAAAAGCTGGCGCGAGCTGACCGATCCGAAGTGGCGCGACAAGCTGGCAGTCGGCCATCCCGGATTCAGCGGCGCCATCGGCAACTGGGCCATCATGATGCGCGCGGCCTATGGGGAGGAGTTCTTCAAGCAACTCGAGCGCAACCGCCCGCAGATCGGCCGTTCCGCCGGGGATCCCGTGACCACGCTGAATTCCGGCGAACGCCTGGTCGGTGTCGGCATTCCGTCGGCGGCGACGTTGTTCAGCATGTCCCGCGGCAACCCGCTGGCGCTGATCTACCCGACGGACGGCACGCTGATGGTGCCCTCGCCGAGTGCCGCCATCGCCAATGCGCCGAAGCCGAACGCGGCGAAGCTGTTCATGGAATTCGTCACCGGCGACGCCTATTCGCGGACCATCCGCCAGTACTACGCGGAATCGCTGCGGCCGAACGTGCCGCCGCCGGAAGGCGCACGGCCGCTCGATGAGATCAAGCTGATCACCCCGACTCCGCAGCAGATCCAGAACGAGATGACCGAGGTCAAGGAACTCTGGCGTGACACATTCGGTGTGTGAACGATGAGCGAAGCGCCCGCACTCCCCCATCCCGCGACGGCACGCAGCGGCCTGTCGCATCGGCTCGCGCGGATCGAGCCGGTGATGCTGCTGTGGATCGCGCTGATCGCGATCCTGCTGTTCCTGGTGGCCTTCCCGCTCGGCAAGCTGCTGGTCGTCAGCTTCGAGACGCGCGGGACGGGCGCCTTCACGCTGTCCAACTACCTCACTGCCTATGGCCGCTCGCGCTATGTCGATGCGCTGGTCAACTCGCTGCTGCTCGGCCTGATCTCGGCGACCATGGCGGTTGTGATGGCGGTGCCGATGGCCTGGGCGGTGTCGCGCACGGACATGCCGTTCAAGGGGCTGACCTGGGCGGTGGTGCTCGGCGCCTTCATCCTGCCGCCCTATCTCAGCGCGGTCGGCTGGATTCTCCTCGCCGGGCCAAACTCGGGCTTCCTCAACCTGGCCTGGCGCGGCCTGACCGGCAGCGAGAACGCGCTGTTCAACATCTACAGCTTCGAGGGCATGGCGCTGGTCATCGCGCTGAACGCCTTCCCGCTGGTCTTCATCTTCGTGAAGTCGGCGCTGGACCTGGTGTCCTCGGAAATGGAGGACGCCGCCAACATCCTCGGCGCCGGTACCTGGACGGCCATGCGCAAGGTGTCGCTGCCGCTGGTCTGGCCCGCCATCATGGCCGGCTTCATCATCGTCTTCCTGGAAGCCATCGCGCTGTTCGGCACGCCGGCCATCATCGGCATCCCGGCGCGCATCAACGTCGTCACCACGCAGCTCTGGCAGTTCTTCGAATACCCGGTGCGGGTGGAGGTCGCGGCCGCCTATGCCATGCCGCTGCTGCTGATCACCGCCGGCATGATCGTGGTGCAGCGCCTGCTGCTTGCGCGCAAGGGCTTCGTCTCTCAAACTGGCAAGGGCGGCGAACGCCGGCCGATCAAGCTCGGCCCCTGGCGCTGGGTGGTGTTCGGCTGGTGCGCGCTGGTCGGGCTGATGGCGGTGGTGGCGCCGCTGTTCGTGCTGCTGCAGGCCAGCTTCGCCAAGGCCTGGGGCCGTGGCCTGGCCTGGGACAACCTGACCTTCGCCAACTACTACCTGCTCATCTTCGAGCATGAGATGGCGATGACCTCGATCTGGAACACCATCTGGTTCTCCGCCGTGGCGGCGACGGCAGCGGTGCTGATCGCGCTGCTGGTCGCCTACATCGTCAACCGCAAGCTGGTGCCCTTCGGCGATGCGCTCGGCTTCCTGGCCATGGCGCCCTTCGTCATCCCGGGCATCGTCATGGCCATCGGCTTCTACGCCGCCTATGCCTCGCCGCCCTTCGCGCTGTACGGCACGGCGGCGATCATCATCCTGGCATTCACGGCGCGCTTCCTGCCCATTGCCTACGCCAATTCCGCCTCCGCGATCCGGGCGGTGCATCCGGAGATGGAGGAGGCGGCGCGCATCCTGGGCAGCGGGCGGCTGCACGCCATCCGCATGATCACCGCGCCGCTGGTGCGGAAATCGTTGCTCGGCGGCTGGCTCATCGTCTTCATCGTCGCCTCGCGCGAGTTGTCGGCGGCGATCTTCCTGGTCGGCCCGCGCACGCGGACCATGTCGGTGCTGCTGTACGACCTCAGCGAGGCCGGCAACTTCGAGGTTCTGGCCGCCTTCGGTGGCCTGCTGCTGGTGGTCACCATGGTCTTCGTCGGCATCGGCATGAAGCTGGCCGGGCGCGACTTCATGCTGCGGAGAAACTGAGGATGTCGCGTCTTTCCATCCAGGGCCTGACCAAGGCCTATGGCCCGAACCGCGTGGTGGACAGCATCGACCTCACGCTCGAGGAGGGCGAGTTCGTCTCCCTCCTCGGCCCCTCCGGCTGCGGCAAGACCACCACGCTGCGCATGATCGCGGGCTTCGTCGATCCGAACGAGGGCAGCATCTCGCTCGATGGGCAGGTGATCTCCGCCCCCGGCGCGGTGCTGCCGCCGGAGAAGCGCGGCATGTCGATGATCTTCCAGAGCTACGCGATCTGGCCGAACATGACGGTGGCGGAAAATGTCGGCTTCGGCCTGAAGCTGCGCAAGCTTCCCGGCGCCGAGATCAAGCAGCGCGTCATGCAGATTCTTGAAGTGGTGCAGATGGCACACCTGGCCGCGCGCTACCCGGCGGAACTGTCGGGCGGCCAGCAGCAGCGCGTGGCGCTGGCGCGCGCCATCGTGGTGAAGCCGGCGGTGCTGCTGCTGGACGAGCCGCTGTCGAACCTCGATGCCAATCTGCGCGAGGAAATGCGGTTCGAGATCCGCCGGCTGCACGACGAGTTCCGCATCACCACCGTCTACGTCACGCACGATCAGTCGGAGGCGATGGCGACATCGGACCGGATCGCCGTGATGAATGCCGGGCGGATCGAGCAGGTGGACGCGCCGCATCTTCTCTACACCCGGCCACGCACGCGCTTCGTCGCCGGCTTCATCGGCCGCACCAACCTGCTGCCGGCGCAACTCCGCAACGGCGAGGTCGGCTTTGGCGGCATTTCCATGCAGGCCGGGCAGGTGCCGGGCGCCGACACGGCAAAAGGCGGGGACATCCTCGTCTCGGTCCGGCCGCAGAGCATCGGGCTGCACCGCGAAAGGCCGGCGGGCAGCGCGCCGATGCTGGCCGGCGTGGTGTCGCAGCGCACCTTTCTCGGCGAGACCTGGGACTACGTGGTGAATGCGGAGGGCAGCGACCTGCGGCTGCGCGCCACCGCACCGCCGCTGCAGATTCATGAGGTGGGCGAACCGGTCTGGATGGCGTTCGATCCGCAGCAGATGGCGATGGTGGTCTGAGGCTGTTCACACTCCGCTGAGGCGTGAAGGAAGCGGCTGGCCGGGTGCCGGCGATGCGGCTTATGCAGGGCCGCATCAGACCCCCGGAGGATGATGGGCGAGACTTCGGACCTTTCCGCGCTCCCGGTTCCGAGCGACGGGGTACACCGCATCCTGGGCCAGCGCCTCGGCCCCGACAGCTTCTCCGAACTTGGCTGGACGGTGCTGCGGAACGATCCGCCGGCGGACCCGCGCCTGCCGAGGGTCGAGGCGGATTTCGTGCTCGCCGATGCGCGGCAGGGCGTCGTCCTGGTGCAGATGAACTCGAGCGCCCGGCCGCCGGCGGCCGACCAGCTTCGCGAGCGGCTGGATGCGGCGGGTTTCGCGCAGGCGGCGCCAGGATTCCTGCCGATCGTCACGGTGCAACTGAACGATGGCGATGTCTGGCGGCTGACCGGCCTGCTGGATTTCGCCGTGGCGGCGGAGCCACCCATCGAGGTTCAGGGCGACTGGGTGGCGCTGGCACAGCAGGCCCTGTTGGCGGCGCCCCCGGCTGCCAAGCCGCCTGAGGCCGCAGCCGCGGCGGCCGCCGCACGGCCCATGCGTCCGGCGCTGCCATTGCCGGAGGAACGCCAGCCGCTTGCCCCGGCCTCCCGCCCCACGCAGCCGGGCCGGTTCCGCATGCTGCACCTGTTCTGGATCGCGGCGGTACTGACGGGGGGTACCGCGTTCGGCCTGCTGCACTACCTCGGCCCGCCGCGCGAAGTCGCCGCGCCGGCTTCGCTCCAGGCCCGGATCGCCGAGGCGGATGCGCCAGTGCGGGAGGCTCCCGCCGCCCCGCCCCCGTCCATCCCGGCGCCACCGCCGCCCGCCGCGGCCCGCGAGCCGGTTCCGGTCGAGCAGGTCCGGCCTGCGCCACCCCCGGCTGAACCGTCGCAGGCTGGACCGCCCCCGGCTGAACGGCAGGTCGCCGCGGCCGATGCCATCCCGCTGCCGCCACCGCCCGCACCGCCGGTTCCGCCCCGGCCGGTCGTGGCGCGCGCCGCGCCGGAGTCCCGCTGGTCGGACGAGCCGCCCTTCCTGCCGGAGCCCGAGCCGCCGCGCGAACTGCCGCCGGAATGGTTCGTCGCCAAGCCGCCCGAACTCGATCGGACGTGGTTCGATGGGCCGGACCCGGGCCCTGCGCCGCAGGCTGCTGAATCCGGTGGCCCCGCCCGCATCTTCGTCCACCACCACCGCAGCCGCCGCGACCTGGCCGACAGCCTGGCGGGGCAGGCGCAGCGCCTGGGCGGGACGGTGGAAGTGCGCGTGGTGCCCGCCACGCCGCCGACCGGCGAGGTTCGCTATTTCAATTCGGGCGACCGGGAGATGGCGGAGCGGCTTGCGGCCACGCTGGGCGGCAGCTTCCGCGCCCGCAGCTTCACCAGCTTCTCCCCGCGCCCCAGTCGCGGGACGCTGGAGGTCTGGGTTCCCGGGCGCGACGAGGGCTGGGACTGAACCTGCGCAGGATCTGCGCCGCGAAACATGCGACGAAGCCGGCCCCTTTCGGAGCCGGCCCCGCGCTTCCGCCCCGATCCCTGCGGATCGCAACGGGTAACTTGTGCCGCCTCAGGCCGCGGCGGTGGCGCCTACCGGGGCGCGGTTGCCGTTGGCGGCCGGCCTCGCGGGCATGCGGAAGTCGGGCTCGAACACCCGGCTGATCTCGCCGCGCACCAGGCCGATATCGGCCAGTTCCCGGTCCGTCAGGGCGCGCAGGTTCTCATAGGTGCGGCGGCGGTCGGGCCAGCTGCGGATCGTCGTGCCCAGGAAGACCAGGCCGCGGCCGAGGCTGGCGAAGAAATGGCGGATCCCGTCCGCGATCGCCTGGTCGCGCGCGCGGATGGCGGCGTGGCGCAGCACTTCGATCTCGCGGCTGGCGCGGTCCGGGGTGGGGTAGGAGAACAGGGTAACCTGTTCCAGGCTCTGGCGGGCGTCCATGATGACCTCTGTTGAGCTGCGCGGCGGCCTGGTCGTCCTCGGCCTGAGCCACCGCGCTTCGGAGACAGGATATAGAGGCACGGAGGTCACAGGTGATGCGCCGAAGCCACAGCATAGACATGCGTCAGACGCATGAAACATGCCGGACATATGTTTCTTCGTTAGGACTTGTATGAAACATTCCACGACACAGGCCGGCCGCCTGGCCGCGCTGCGGGCCGAGATCGCGCGCCGCAACCTCGATGGCGCCCTGGTGCCGCGTGCCGACGCCTTCCTTGGCGAATATGTGCCGGCCTCCGCCGAGCGCCTGGCCTGGCTGACCGGCTTCACCGGCAGTGCCGGCCTGGCCCTGGTGCTGCGCGACCGCGCGGTGCTGTTCGTGGATGGACGCTACACCACCCAGGCGGCCGCCGAGGTGGACCAGGCTCTGTGGGAGTTCCGCCACCTGATCGAGGCGCCGCCCGCCAGCTTCCTGCGCGACCATGCCGCCGGCCTGCGCATCGGCTACGACCCGTGGCTGCACCCGGCCGCCACGGTGGATCGCCTCGCCGAAACCGGGGCCACGCTGGTGCCGCTGGCCGACAACCCGGTGGATGCCGTCTGGCAGGACCGCCCGCCGCCCCCCGCCGGCCCGGCCCGGCCGCACCCGCTGGCCTTCGCGGGGCGGGAGGCGCAGGCGAAGCGGGATGAGGCGGCGGCCACGCTGCGCGGCGCCGGCCAGGCCGCCGTGGTCCTGGCGGACCCGCATTCCGTGGCCTGGCTGCTGAACATCCGCGGCGACGACCTCGGCCACACCCCGCTGGCATTGGCCACCGCGCTGCTGCACGACGATGCGCGCGTGGACCTGTTCCTGGACCCGACCCGGGCAAATGCGGCGCTACGGGCCCATCTCGGCAATGGCGTGGCGCTGCATCGCCCCGAGTCGCTGGCGGAGGTGCTGCGCGGCCTGGCCGGGAAGCGCGTGCGCCTGGACCCTGACGTCACCCCGGCCCGCTTCGGCCAATTGCTGCGGGAGGCCGGGGCCGAGGCGGTGTCCGCGGAGGATCCGTGCCGCCTGCCGCGTGCCTGCAAGAACCCGGTGGAACAGGAGGGCGCCCGTGCCGCGCACCGGCGGGATGCGGTGGCGCTGTGCCGCTTCCTCGCCTGGTTCGCCGAAGCCGCGCCGCGCGGTGGCGAGACGGAGATGTCCGCCGCCGCCCGCCTGCTGGCGCTGCGGGCGGAGGCACCGTTGTTCGTGGCGGAGAGCTTTCCGGCGATCAGCGGCGCAGGGGAACACGGCGCCATCATCCATTATCGCGCGACACCGGCGAGCGACCGCCCGATCCGCCCGAACGAGGCCTATCTGATCGACAGCGGCGCGCAGTACCGGGATGGCACCACGGATGTCACCCGGACCCTGTGGACCGGGCCCGGGGCGCCGCCCGAGCAACTCGCCCTCCACTATACCCTGGTGTTGCAGGGTCACCTCGCGCTTGCCGCGACGCGGTTTCCCGAAGGTGTCGCCGGGCCGCACCTGGATGCGCTGGCGCGGCGGTCGCTGTGGTTGCAGGGGCTGGACTATGATCATGGCACGGGGCACGGCGTCGGCAGTTTTCTCTCCGTGCATGAGGGCCCGGCCGGGATCAGCCGGGCCGCGCGGCCGATCCCATTGCGGCCAGGAATGGTGCTGTCCAACGAACCGGGCTTCTACCGCCCCGGCGCCTACGGCATCCGCATCGAGAACCTGCTGCTGGTGCGCCAGGCCACGCCGCTGCCGGGCCAGGCGCGCCCGTTCCTGGATTTCGAGACGCTGACCTTCGCCCCCTATGAGCGCCGGCTTGTGGTGGCGGAGATGCTGACGGCATCCGAGCGCGCCCAGGTCGATGCCTACCACGCCGCCGTGCTGGCGCTGGTCGGACCCTCGCTGCCGCCGCGGGAGGCGGCCTGGCTTGCCGGCGCCTGCGCCAGGCTGGCCTGACTCCGGTCACGGGGGCTGGCGCGAAGCGGAATGGTTCGACTACAACCTCTGGGAGCATTGTTCTTTACCTTTGCATCAGAAGGTTGTTGAATTAACCATCAACCTCCGCTTCACCCACAGCTGCGACCCTAGGACTGCATGTCCCAACAGCTCCGCCGTCGCGCCCTTCTCACCCTGGCTGCAAGCCCGGCGATGCCGGTGGTTGCGGCACCCCGCAACACATCCCCCGGCCGCGCCGGCATCGACGCTCCGTCGCCGGTCGAGGCGGAGCACTGGCGGGCCTTCTGCGCCCGCTTCGTGCAGCCGGAGGGCCGGGTGGTCGATACCGGGAATGGCGGCATCTCGCACAGCGAAGGGCAGGGTTGGGCGCTGCTCTGTGCCGAGCAGATGGACGACCGCGAAACCTTCGACCGCCTGCTGGGCTGGACCCGGCGGGTGCTGGCGCGGCCCAACGATGCGCTGTCCGCCTGGCGCTTCCGGCCGGACGGGCCACGGGGCGGCGCCGTCGATGACATCAACAATGCCACCGATGGCGACCTGATGATCGCCTGGGCGCTGCTGCGTGCCGGGCGGCGCTGGGATGCCGCGGGCCTGACGGCCCAGGGCACCGCCATTGCGCGCGACGTGCTGCGCCTGCTGGTGCGGGAGGTCGGGGACGAGACCGTGCTGCTGCCCGGCGCCGCCGGGTTCGAACAGCGCGAGCACATCGTGCTCAACCCCTCCTACTACGCGTTTCCGGCCCTGCGGGCCCTGGCCCAGGCGGTGCCGGACCCGACCTGGCTGCGGCTGGCGGTGGATGGCGTGGCGCTGCTGCGCCGGGCGCGCTTCGGCCGCTGGGGCCTGCCGGCGGATTGGGTGGCGCTGCCCCGGCTGGGCGGCAGGCCGGCCCCGGCCCCGGGCTGGCCGGCGCGGTTTTCCTACGACGCGCTCCGCGTGCCGCTGTACCTCGCCTGGGCCGGCATGGGGCGGGAGCCGGCGGCGGTCGGCGCGGCACGCTTCTGGGCCGATCCACAGCATCAGCGCATGCCGGCCTGGACCGATTTTGCATCGGATGCAGTTTCTCCATACCAGGCATCCACCGGCATACGCTCGGTTGCACAGTTGACGATCGGCAGGCAGTCCGAGTCTGCATCACAACCGCGTTGGCCTTCGCCGAGTGAGGCGCAGGACTATTATTCAGCCGTTCTTAGCTTGCTCGCACGTCTCGCTTGGCGGGATTCGACACTCGCTTCGATATAGACCTGCCAACGTGTTGAGATTAGGTATTCCCTAACCCTCGCGTTCACGGCATGTTGCACCGCGATTGGGGGTTCATCTCATATGCGCCAAGATACGGATGTAGCACGGGTCGCAGCCGCGTTGCGGGCCCCGGCTATCCGTTACCGCAGCTTCGGCAATGAGCCGGTCCGCACGCCGGCGCCGGCGCCCGTGCCGGATGCGGACCCCTATGCCCTGCTCGGTGCGGCCATGAATGCAGCCGCCGAGGTGGGGCAGCAGCAGGGCCTGCCGCCGGCGCAGCCCTGGCAGCCGCCGGCCGAACCCGCCGCGGCGTCGGGCCACTGGCAGGAGCCGGTGCGGTTTCATGAGGCGCCCCAGCCCCAATCTTCGGCCAGTCCGCAATGGGCAACGCGCGAGGAAGATGCCACGCAGCAGCCGGGCCACTGGCAGCAGCCGAGCTGGCCCGAGCCTGCCTCGCCGGCGCGTGCCGAGACGTTGGTGCCGAGCCGTGCGGTAACGCCGCCGGCTGCCTGGTCCGAGCCGCCGGCCGCCTGGCCTGAGCCGGCCGCGCCGGCCTGGCCCGAGCCGCCCGCGCCTGCGGCGTGGTCCGAGCCGTCTGCTCCAGCGGCCTGGATCGAGCCTCAGCCGCCCGTCGCACCGCCGCGTCCGGCAGCCGTCCTGCCGCCTGCCCCGCCCGCCGAACCGGAGACGCTGGCTCCGGCCGCCATCGAGCCTGTGTCGCCGCCGCCCTTGCCTGCCATGCCGGCGGTCGCGTCCGGCTGGACGCCTTCGGCGGCACCCGTCGCCACCCCGGAGCCGCCGGCGCGTGTCGTGGTGGCGGCGCCCGCGGAAGCCCCGGCACGGGTCGCCGACGCAGCACGGAAGCCGGCTTCCGTGGTGCCCGCCGCAGCGCCGGACATGCCGCTGCTGCGCGCGGCCGATGCGCCGCCGCCGGCGCTTCCGAAGCCGGCCCTCTCGACGCTGACCGAGCTCTCGGTCGCGCCACCGCCGGCGAAGCCGCCGGAGCCGCGGGCCGCGGCGCCCCGCATGCTGTTCCCGCTGATCGAGGCGCTGGACCTTCCCGGCGGCATGATGCCGCGACGGATGCAGGCCAACGTGCCCGTGGCGGAGTACCTGGCGCCGGAGTACCAGGCACCGGAGCCGCCCGTCGTGGTGGCCGCGGCGCCCGAGCCGCCGCCGCCACGTATCCTCCTGGCGGCGGAAATCGACCTGCCGCTGCCGGAGCTGCTGCGCCTCCTCGCTGCCGACCCGGCCGATTCCGCCGACGGCTTCCTCGCACTGCGCCGACCCCCGCGCGCAGACCGCTCCACGACTTGACGGGAGGCCTACCCCGACCATGCCGCTGATCTGTTTCGCGTCCCCCAAGGGCGGCGTCGGCAAGACGACTTTGACGGCCAACCTGGCCGATGCGTTGCAGCGCGAGGGCCGTCGCGTGATGGTCATCGACTTCGACCCGCAGAACACGCTGCGGCTGCATTTCGGCGTGCCGCTGACCGACATGGGCGGCTTCACCGCGGAACTGCCGCGCCGGCCGGATTGGCGCGCCTGCGTGCGGGAAACCGCGTCCGGCGTGATGGTGCTGCCGCATGGTGCGATGGAACTGCGCGGGGCGCTCGGCCTGGCGGCGGCGCTGGAGCGGGACCCGGAGCTGCTGGCCGCGCCGATGCGCGCCATCCTGTCCGACCCCGGCCTGACCGTGATCGCCGATACCTCCCCCGGCCCGTCGCATGCGCTGGCGGTGCTGGTGCCGATGGCATCGATGGTGATCGCGGTGCTGCAGGCGGAAGCGATCAGCGCGGCGCTGATCCCGGATATCGACAGCGGTCGCTTCCTCGGCTCTGGCACCATGGCGGCGCTGTTCGCCGGACGTCTGCGCGTGGTGCTGAACGAGGTCGACCTCAATTCGCGCCTGTCGCGCGCCGCGGCGGATGCGGTGGCACGCCATCTCGGCCCGCGCCTGCTCGGCGCCGTCAGCCGCGACGAGACGATGGCGGAAGCGCTGGCGATGCAGAAGCTGGTGCAGGAAATCGCCCCCGACTCGCGCGCCGCGGAAGACATCCGCGGCATCGCGCGCGCCGTGGAAGCGGCGCTGCCGGCGGCGCCGGAAGGCTTCGCGATGGGGTGGGGCGCGCGATGAGCCGCGCCGGTTCCCTCCGACAGGGCCGCGCTTTCCGCGGTGGGCCCTGGGCACGCCGGTGGGTGTCCTGGCCGTTGATGCTGCTCAGCCTCATCATCGGCCTGACCTTCATGGTCGCACCGCTGGCGGCGGAACAGCAGGCCTGGCTCGCGGTGGCGGGCTTCCTGCTGTACCTGGTGGCGAACCGGATCCCCGGGCGCGCGATGACGATCTTCGTCGTCTTCATGTCCTGCCTGGTCTCCCTGCGCTACATCCATTGGCGGATGGTCGACACGCTGGAATTCACCAGCTTCCTGCAGACCTTCCTCGGCACCGGCCTGCTGCTGGCCGAGATCTACGCCATCACCACCATGCTGCTGGCCTATTTCCAGGCGATCTGGCCGCTGGACCGCAAGCCGGTGCCGCTGCCGGAGGACCCCGAGGAATGGCCGACGATCGACGTCTTCATCCCGAGCTACAACGAGCCGCTGGAGATCGTGAAGCCCGCCGTCTACGGCGCGCTCGCCATCGACTGGCCGCGGGACAAGATGAACGTCTACCTGCTGGATGACGGGCGCCGCGACGATTTCCGGCGCTTCTGCGAACAGGTCGGCTGCACCTACCTGATCCGCGCCGACAACAAGGGCGCCAAGGCCGGCAACATCAACGCCGCGCTGAAGGTCACCAACGGCGAATACATCTGCATCTTCGACTGCGACCACGTCGCGACCCGCGCCTTCCTGCAGCTGACCGTGGGCTGGCTGCTGCGAGACCGCGACCTCGCCATGGTCCAGACGCCGCACCATTTCTATTCGCCCGATCCGTTCGAGCGGAACCTGGCCTCCGGCCAGCGCGTGCCGAATGAAGGCTTGCTGTTCTACGGCATGGTGCAGCAGGGCAACGATCTGTGGAACGCCGCCTTCTTCTGCGGCAGCTGCGCCGTGATCCGGCGCGAGGCGCTGGAGGAAGTCGGCGGCGTGCCGACCGAGACGGTGACGGAAGACTGCCACTGCTCGCTGAAGATGCAGCGACGCGGCTGGCGCACGGCCTATATCCGCATCCCGCTGGCGGCCGGCCTGGCGACGGAACGCCTGATGCTGCACATCGGCCAGCGCATGCGCTGGGGCCGCGGCATGATCCAGATCTTGCGGATCGACAACCCGATGATGGGCAGCGGGCTGAAATTCTACCAGCGCTGCTGCTACTTCATGTCGCAGTTCCACTTCCTGTTCCCGCTGCCGCGCTTCGTCTTCCTGACGGCGCCGCTGGCCTTCCTGCTGTTCGGCGAGAGCATCATCGCGGCGTCCCCGCTGGCGATCCTGGCCTATGCGGCGCCGCACATCCTGCACTCCGTGGGCGCGACGAGCCGCCTGTCCGGCCATGTGCGACACAGCTTCTGGTCGGAGATCTATGAGACGGTGCTGGCGCTGTATTTGATCCCGGTGATGCTCGCGACGCTGCTCGACCCGAAGAAGGGCAAGTTCAACGTGACCGACAAGGGCGGCACGCTGCAGGAAGGCTTCTTCGATCTGCGTGCCGTCGGCCCGAACATGGTCCTCGCCCTGGCGCTGATCGCAGGGTTGCTGTCCGGCATCTACGGCCTGACCACGAACCCCGTGGACAGCCTGGATTTCCAGGCCTTCGCGCTGAACTTCCTGTGGGCGACGCTGTCCTTCATCGTGGTGCTGGCCGGCCTCGCCGTCGGCCGCGAACGCCGGCAGGTGCGCGAACGCGCCCGCGTCGGCGCCGTCATCGCGGCGAATGTGGTGCTGGCGGATGGCCAGGTGCTCGAGGGCGAGACGCAGGACCTTTCGCTCGGCGGCGCCGCCATCTCCATCGCGCGCCCGGCAACGGTGCCGGAGGATGCGAACATCACGCTCGAACTCGATGTCGGCCCCGAATGGGTGGCGATTCCGGCCGAGGTGCTGCGTTGGCAGGAGGGCCGCATGCAGGTGCGCTTCGCGGCGCAGACGCTGCACGACGAGGGCAACATCGTCCGCGCCGTGCTCGGCCGCGCCGATGCCTGGGTCGATTGGGACGACGTGCGGGAGGACGTGCCGCTGCGCAGCCTGGGCGAGGTCGCGCGCTCGATCGGCGGCCTGTTCCGCGGCGACAGCCAGCTCCGCTTCCTCACCCGCCGCGGCAAGCAGGCGAAGGTCGTGGTGCGGGTCGAGGCACCGACCGCGGCGATGCAGGCCGAGCAGGCGGCGCAGGCCGAGCAGCCGGACGTGCCTGTGGCGACCGCCGCGACGGCACGGCGCGCCCGCGGCGAAAGCAACATCCGCCGCGCCGCGGCCGTTGCCCTGATGCTGGCGCTCGGGGCGCCGGGGCTGGCGATGGCGCAGGTGAATCTGCGCGGCGCACCGCCGCCGCCGGCCCCCTTGCAGCCGGGCCCACAGGGCCTGCCGCTGAGCCTGACGCCGCAATCCCCGGGTGTCGGCACCTTCGGCGCGCCAGCGACGCAGAGCGGCGCCGTGCCACTCGGCCTGCCGGCGCAGTCGCCGGGCATCGGCACCTTCGGCGCCCCCTCCGGCCAGGGCGGCGCGGTGCCCCTGCAGGTGCAGGGCTCGCCGTTCGGGCAACCCGGCGCGACACCCTTCGGCCAGCCAGCCCAGCCGGGTGCGGCGCCGTTCGGCCAGCCGGCGCAGCCGGGCGTCTTCGGCAGCACGCCGACGCCGCAGCCGGGCTCGGCCAACACCGGCCTGCCGCCGCTGCCTGTGGCGCAGCCGGGCTACCTCGGCCCGGTGGGCGGCCCCAGCGGCCCGGCCCTCGGCAGCTTTGGAGCGCCCTCCGGTGATTTCGGCTCGACGCGCACGGAAACCCGCACGCTGCGCCAGCTCGGCCTGCGCGCGCCCATGCAGATGCGCGGCACCTCGGATCTCCAGGGCGTGCTGTTCGGTGTCCGCGGCGACGAGGTGGTGACCGGTGCGCGGCTGGTGCTGCAGGGCGCGACGAGCCCGGCGCTGATCCCGGAATACAGCCAGGTGGCGATGGCGCTGAACGAGCAGTTCGTCGGCGTGATCAACCCGGACCGGAACCGGCCCGCCTTCGGCCCGCTGGAATTCCCGATCAACCCGGTGTTCTTCGCCGACCTGAACCGGCTGAACTTCCGCTTCACCGGGCGCTACACCCAGGAATGCAACGACCCGCTCTCGGGCCTGCTCTGGGCCAATGTCTCCGACCTTTCCACGCTGCAGCTGACGCTGGAGCGCCTGCCGTTGCAGCGCGACCTGGCCCGCCTGCCGGAGCCGTTCTTCGACCCACGCCTGCTGCGGGAGCCGTTGCTGCTGCCGGTGGTGGTGCCGCAGGCCGTGAGCAACGAATCGCTGAAGGCGGCCGCCACCGTGGCCTCCTGGTTCGCGGTGCAGGCGGATTACCGCGGCGCCAGCTTCCCGGTCTCCTTCAGCCTGCCACAGCGTGGCAATGCCGTGGTGATCGCCGGCGGACCGGAGACGGTGCCCGGCCTCGCTTTGCCTCGCTTCGATGGGCCCACCCTGGCGCTGATCCCGAACCCGACGGACCGCTTCGGGCTGCTGCTGATCGTCGGCGGCCGGACCGGTGAGGAAGCGGCGCAGGCCGCGATCGTGCTGGCGAACAGCAAGGAAGCCCTGGCCGGCGAGATCGCCGTGGTGCAGCCGGTCAGCGTCCCGACCCGGCAGCCCTACGACGCGCCGCGCTGGGTGCGCAGCGACCGCCCGGTGCGACTCGGCGAGCTGGTGGACCCGTCCGAACTGCAGGCCTTCGGCTACGCGCCCGGCCCGATCTCGGTGCCGTTCCGCACGGCGCCGGACCTGTACACCTGGCGTGGCCGGCCGCTGCCGGTGGAACTTCACTACCGCTCCCCGCCCGGGCCGATCATGGATGTCGCGGTCTCCCGCCTCGACATCGCCCTGAACGACATCTACCTGCGCAGCCTGCCGCTGCGCGACGCGGACGCGCCCTGGCCGCTCAGCATCCTGACGCGGCAGTTCGGCCAGACGGAGCGCATGACCTCGCGCTTCGGCCTGCCGCCCTACCTGATCTTCGGCGCCAACGAATTGCAGATGCGCTTCGACATGCGCCCGCTGCACCGTGGCGACTGCATCGCGGTGCCGGCCGATGTGCGCGCCGGCATCGACCCGGACAGCACCATCGACCTGTCCGACGCGCACCGCTTCACCACGCTGCCGAACCTCGCCTTCTTCGCCGGCTCGGGCTTCCCCTTCACCCGCATGGCGAATTTCACCGAGACGGGCGTGGTGGTGCCGGAGCAGCCGAATGCGGCCGAGCTCAGCTCCTTCCTGACGCTGATGGGCCGCCTCGCCTCCCATGTCGGCCATGCCACAACGGGCATCACCGTGGTTCGGCCCGGCGGCCTCGACAGCGTCGCCGGCAAGGACCTGCTGGTGATCGGCCCGCTCGGCCGGCAGCCGGCGCTGGAGCGCCTGTTGCGCGAGGATGGGCCGGTCCGGCTGGAGGGCAACCGCCTGACCGTCGCCCTGCCGGATGCGCTGGAGGGCTTCCGCAACCTGTTCCTCGGCGACGAGCCGCGGGTGGCGCGGGAACAGGCGCAGGCGCTGCTGACCTCGACCGGCGATGGCCTCGGCATCCTGATGGGCTTCGAAAGCCCGCTGCGCTCCGGCCGTTCCGTCGTTGCATTGTCCGGCACTACGACGCAGGGGCTGGAGGACATGCTGGCCGCGCTGCGCGACCCGGAACAGGCGCCGCGCGTGCAGGGTGACCTGGCGATCCTGTCCTCCGGCCGGATCAGCGGCTTCACGCTCGGCAACCACTACACGGTCGGCTCCCTGCCGCCCCACATCTGGCCGCAATACTTCCTGCAGACCCGGCCGGACCTGCTGCTGCTGCTGCTAGCGATTTCCTGCGCCATCGTCGCCGTTCCCGCCTACTGGGCGCTGCGCCGTCGCGCGGCCATCCGTCTCCGGACGAGGACCACATGACCAGAGTGACAACTTCCTGCTACCGGTCCGGACTTCTCGGCACGGCGCTGGTGGCGGCCGTGCTGCTCGCGGCGCCGGCCTCGGCACAGGATCGCGGCATCGCGGCGCTGCTGGACCAGGCGAATTACTGGAAGCTGCAGAACCGGCCGGACCAGGTGGTCCGCACGCTGGAACGCGTGATCCAGGTGGACCCGCGCAACGCCGATGCCCTGGCCGGCATCGCGGAGGCGCAGGCGCAGCTTGGCAACGTGGCGCAGGCGCAGGAAGCGCTCGGCCAGCTGCGGGCCAGTGCACCGGCGGACCCGCGCACGGCGCAGGCGCAGGTGGCGGTGCGGACCTCCACCGTGGATGCCGGCGCGCTGGCGCAGGCGCGGCAGTTGGCCCAGGCCGGCCGCAACGCGGAGGCCGTGCAGGGCTACCGTACGATCTTCGCCGGCGCCCCGGTACCGGACAGCTTCGCACTCGAATACTACCAGGCCCTTGCCGGCACCGAGAATGGCTGGGCGGAAGCGCGCCAGGGCCTCGGCCGCCTGGCGCAGCGCAACCCGAACAACACGGCCGTGCAGCTCGCCAACGCGCAGGTCCTGACCTACCGCGAGGAAACCCGCGCCCAGGGCATCGAAGCCCTGCGCCGCCTGTCCAACCGCCCCGACAGCCAGCAGAGCGCGACCGCCGCCTGGCGCCAGGCGCTGACCTGGATCGGCCCGGGGCCGGAGGCGGTGACGCCGCTGGAAGGCTACCTGCAGCAATTCCCGAACGATGCCGAGATCCAGCGGCGGCTCGAGGAAGCCCGCAACCCGCCGCCGGGCGCGGTGGACGAGGTGGGCAATGCCCGCGTCACCGCCTGGCGCAACTACAATGCCGGCCGGCTGCGCGAGGCGGAGGAGACCTTCACCGCGCTGCTGGCGGTGGAGCCGAACGACCCGGACGGGCTGGGCGGCCTCGGCCTGATCCGGCTGCGCCAGGGGCGGCAGGCGGAAGCCCGCCGGCTGCTGGAACAGGCGATCGAGGCCGACCCGGCGCGCCGCGCCGATTGGCAGCGGGCGCTGGCCGGTGCCTCCGTGCGGCCGACGGCGCCAAGCCGGGCTGGCGGCGGTGGTGGCACGCCGGGGCCGGACATCCAGGCGGCGCGCAACCTGGTCGCCGCCGGCAACGTCTCCGAGGCCGAGCCGCTGCTGGCGCGCATCGTCGCGCGCAACGGCGGCGACCGGCCGGATGCGGAGGCGCTGCTGGGGGATATCGCCCTGCGCCAGGGCAATGCCGGGCTGGCCGAGCAGCGCTACCGCGCCGCCCTGGCGCGCCGCGGCAATTTCGGCGCCGCCCTGTCGGGCCTGGCGAACGCGTTGCAGGAACAGGGCAAGTTCGCCGAGGCCGAGGAGGTGTTCCGCCGGCTCGGCGGCACCAACGCCCCCCAGGTGCGCGCCGATGCGCTGCGCGCCGAGGCCGAGCGGACCGATGACCCGGAAGCGGCCAGCGCCCTGCTGCGCGCGGCGATCCAGAATGACCCGGCGAATCCCTGGCCGCGGCTGGATTTCGCGCGGCTGCTCGCCCGCTCCGGCCGTGGGGCCGAGGCGAACCAGATGATCGCGGCGACGGTGGCCAACCGCGCGACGCCGGATACGATCCACGCGGCCGCGATCTTCGCCAGCGAGCAGGGGCGGCCGGCCGATACCGTGCAGTTGCTGGAACGCATCCCGGCCCGCAGCCGTACCGCCGACCAGAACCGGCTGATGACCACCTCCCGCGTGCAGGGAGAGGTGCAGGCCGCGGCTTCCCTGGCGCGGATGGGACGGCGGCAGGAGGCGCGCAACCGCCTGATCGCCATCGCCTCCCGCCGCGATCCGACCGGGGAGGCCGGGCCGGCCGCGGTGCGCGCGCTGAACGCCATGAACGACCCGCGCGGTGCGCAGGAAGCGGCGCGGATGTACGCCATCGCGACGCGCGGCCAGGCGCCCGCGGCGCAGCTCGCCGGCGCGTCGACGCTGCTGGAAGCCGGGCTGAACCAGGAGGCGGCGAACCTCGCCTCCGGCATCGACGCCAACCGGCTGACGGCCGACCAGCGGCGGCAGGCCAACAGCATCTCCGCCGGCCTGTCGATCCGTGCCGCCGACCAGTTGAACCAGGCCGGAGACCAGGCCAGCGCCTTCGACGTGCTGATGCCGACGCTGCGCCAGAATCCCGAGAGCCCCGCCGCCAACCTCGCCTTGGCGCGGTTGTACCAGGGGGCGCGGGAGCCGGAGCAGGCCGGGCGCATCGCCGAGGCGGTGCTGTCCCGCAACCCGCGGGACACGGATGCACGGCAGGCGGCCATCGACGCCGCCATCGCCAATCGCGACTGGAGCCGGGCGGAGGCGATCCTGTCCGAGGGCCGCGCGCTGATGCCGAACGATGCGCGCATCCCGCTGCTGGAAGCCCGCCTCGCGCGCGCCTGGGGCGACCAGCGTCGTGCCCGCAACGCGCTGGAACAGGCGGCGCAACTGCGCCGCCAGCAGATCGGCGTCAGCAACCCGCCCGGGATGCTCGGCGGGTCCATGGTGCCGCAGGCGACCCTGCCGCAACAGCAGGCGCCGCAGGGCTATGAGAACCCGTTCCGCCGCGTACCGCTGGCGGGCCAGGATTTCGGCCAGCCGCAGGCCGGTGGCCGGATGCAGGGCCAGCAGTTCAGCCAGGTCCAGGGCTTCGCGCCGCAAGGCGCGCAGCCGGCCGACCCGCTGCTGAACGAGATCAACCGTCAGCTCGGCGAGGTTCGGCAGGAAGCCGCGCCGCGCGTGACGCCGGCCATCGGCATGCGGGTGCGATCGGGCGATGACGGAATCGATGCGCTGACCGAAACCCATGTCGGCGCGGAGGGCAGCATCGCGGTGCCGGGCATCGGTGGGCGGCTGACCGCGCGCGCCAGCGCAGTGACGCTGGACAATGGCGAGCTGTCCGGCTCGCTGCCCGCGATGCGGCGCTTCGGCAGCTTCGCCTCATCCCTGCCCGGGCTGCAGGGCACGCTGACGCCGCAGCAGGCGGCGCAGGCGCGCAACACCGAAAGCAGCCAGTCCGGCGTGGCGCTTGGCGCCGCCTATGCGCGACCCGGCTTCACGGTGGATATTGGCAGCACGCCGCTCGGCTTCCTGCAGGAGAACATCGTCGGCGGGCTGGAGATCGCGCCCGAGATCGGCGACGGCGTGCGGCTGCGGCTGACCGCGGAGCGCCGCGCGATGACGGACAGCCTGCTGTCCTGGGGCGGCCTGCGCGACCCGCAGAGCAACACCATCTGGGGCGGCGTGGTGCGCACCGGCGGCCGCGCGCAGATCGAGTTCAGCAGCGGCGAGACGAATTTCTACATCGCCGGCGGCTACTACACCATGTCCGGCGAGGGCGTGGCGGAGAACAGCCGGATGGAAGCCGGCGCCGGCTTCCAGACCCCGATCTGGCGCTCGGCGACGGAGGAGCTGGTTGCGGGCCTCGACCTCGTCTACTTCGCCTATGACAAGAACCTGCGCTTCTTCACGCTCGGCCATGGCGGCTACTTCAGCCCGCAATCCTTCATCGCGGCGAACGTGCCGATCGACTGGCGTGGGCGGTCCGAGAACCTGTTCTACCGGGCCGGCGCCACCATCGGCGTCGCGACCTTCACCGAGGACCGCACGCCCGTCTTCCCGAACGACACCGGGTTGCAGGGCGGCCTGCAAGGGCGCGCCAACAGCGAGCCGGGCGTGGATGCCTTCTATTCCGGCCAGTCCAAGACCGGCCTGACCGGCGGGCTGCGGGGCGATATCGAATACATGGTCACGCCGCAGCTCCGCATCGGCGGCGCGCTGCGCTTCGACCAGGCGGCGGATTGGAGCGAGACGCGGGGCCTGGTCTATGCCCGCTATCGCTTCGATAGATGATTTGATGCCTCAGGTGCCGGCGCAGCCTCCGGCTGCTTGGCTCGTCGGGCTAACGGCACGCCTTCGGCCTGCCGCAGGCGCGGCGAGCCGAATTCGCGGCCTCGGCACGCTTCGCGTGCCGCAGGTTCGGTGCTTTTGGTCCATGGTAGGGGGATGGGCATGATGGATCTCGCATCGGCGGAACCGGCGACGGCCGCCTATCTCGCCCGGCGTGGCGTCGCCTCGCAGTGGCGCCTGTTCCTGCGCGGGCTGGTGGAGACGTTGGAGGAACACCTCGATGTCTCCGGCCGCGACGCGCTGATGCGCGCCGTGGGCCGCCGCATGGCGGATGCGATGCCGCTGCCGCATTGCGACACGCTGAAGGCGCTGGAATCGCAGATCAACAACGCGCTGGCCGCGGCCGAATGGGGCTACTGCCAGCTGGCCGTCGATGTCGAGCATCGGCGCCTGCTGGTCAGCCATGGCGCGGCGCCGGCCATCGGTGCCGGCGACGATGCCGATGGCGGCTGGATCGGCGCGGTGCTGGAAGGGCTCTATGCCGGCTGGCTGACGGACCAGCCGGGCGCCGATGCGGCGCTGAAGCCGGTGATCTCCACCTATGCGGCCGGTGAGGCCCGCCTCCACTACGGCCGGGCCTAGGGCGTTTTGTCGTGGTGCATTTTCCGAGTTGTCCGGCGTGTGCGCCGGACTTGAAACGGCCCT